>JAAZEB010000248.1 GCA_012512505.1 Armatimonadota bacterium
CCCGAGACCCTACCACCCCGGGCGTGCTGCGTTGCGGTAGGCCCCGCGCCGCGATTGTTTCGCCCCTACCACCACCTGGCTACCTCCTCCCGCACTGCGCCAGGGCACACCGTTCCCCAACAGAACCGGAGGCGTGGCCGGTGATTGGGGGCTTGACAGCGGGGCACGGGGCCGCTATACTGCTATACAGCAGTAGGGGAGCACCGCAGTATGGCAGCGGATGTCGAGCGCGCTGGCGACGGGGCCCGCTGGCGGGACGCGGTTCAGTCGTGGCGCATTAGCGAAACGGACGCCGTTCCGATCTATCACCAGATCCGGACGGCGCTCGCCGATCTGGTGGCCCAGGGCGTGTGGAAGCCGGGCGACCAGATCCCCGGCGAGCGTGACCTGGCACGGCACTTCGGCGTCAGCACTCTGACGGTGAACAAGGCGGTGCAAGGACTCGTGCGCGACGAGATCCTCACCCGCGAGCGCGGGCGGGGCACGTTCGTTGCCAACCCACAGCGCGGCCGCACCGCTCGCTTCGCCATCGTCACCTTGAAGGTTGCCGACAACTGCTGGGACTACTACTTCAGCAGCCTGGTGGCCGGCATCCAAGCGGCGCTGCTGCCCCTGGGGCTGGACCACTCCATCACCTTTCTCGAGGACTGCAACGCCCAGGTGGCCGATGGCCTGGCGCACCGCCGGATCCGTGGCCTCCTCTTTATCGCGCCGCATGAGTCGCGGTGGCCTGAGATCGAGCGCCTGCACGCCCAGGGCACCCCCTGCGTGGTGGTCGGCGGCTCGTGGGAGGGCGCCCGCGTCCCTTGCGTGGATAGCGATAACGTGGGGGGAGCCACCGCCGCCATGCAGCACCTGCTGGCCCTTGGCCACCGCCGCATCGGCACCATCCAGGGCGCGCTCTCCCAGCCCAACCACCGCGACCGACTGCGCGTCTACCACCAGATGATGGCCCGGCACAACCTGCCGGTGCGTCCGGACTGGGTCGTTGATGGCTGGTTCCCCCGTGAGCCGGTCGACGCGGTGCGCCGCATGCTCACTTCCCCCGACCGGCCCACCGCGGTCTTCGCCGCCGGCTACTTCCCGGCCATCAGTACCATTCAGATTGCCAAGGAGATTGGCCTCCGGGTTCCCGAAGACCTCTCGGTCGTCGGGTTCGATGATCCGTCCTCCGCGGCGTACTTCGACCCACCCCTCACCACGGTGCGCCAGCCACTCGAGGAGATGGGCCAGGTTGCCATGGAGATGCTGATCGCGCTTGCCGTGCAGGGCGCGCCCGCCATGGCGTCGCGCGTCCTGTCCACCGAGCTCATCGAGCGCCGGTCATGCGCGCGCGTGCCTGGTTCCGGCGCCTGAGTGCCGGCCCCCTGGTCGGCCAGCATCGCGGCCGGAGGGACGCTGCTCCCGATTGACGGCTCTGTGAAGGAGGAGGCAGACCCGTAGGGAGTCCGTTCCTGGTGGCTGCGCCTGGGCAGCCGCCCGCGTTTGCGCGAGTGAGGAGGGAACTGTGAAGAGACGTCGCGGATTTACCCTGATCGAGCTGCTAGTGGTGATCGCGATTATCGCCATCTTGGCAGCCATCCTATTCCCGGTGTTCGCCAGAGCCCGGGAAAACGCCCGCAAGGCCACTTGCATGAACAACCTGAAGCAGGTTGGCGGTGCCCTGCTGATGTACGTGCAGGACTACGACGAAACGATGCCTTTCCTGATTGCCTGCCAGGCGGCGGCGGAGACCCGGCACCCCATGCACGCGCCGCAAGGACAGCTCCATCCCTACGTCAAGAACACCAAGGTGTGGGAGTGCCCCTCGGCCAAGCGGTATCAGGGGCCGTTGCTCGACCTGGGCACCCAGGCCGGCAACCTCGCCGATGGCACCGGCTACCTCTTCCCCAGGGAGTTTGTCGGCGTCAAGCTTAGCATCGGCTACAACGACCAGGTGATGCGGAACCTGGGTTGCGACCTCAGCGGCAAGCCGGTGAAGATGGCAATGATCCAGGAGCCCGCCACCGTCTGCTCCTTCGCCGACTCGGCGCAGTTGGCAACCTGCGGCTGCATGCGCAGCATCTATCCTGACGCTTGCTGCGCCATCCGTGACAACCCGGCCGAGCAGACCGAGCAGAACACCCGCCACAGTGGTGGCGTGGTCTACGCCTTCTGCGACGGCCATGCTAAGTGGTTCAACAGCAAGCAGCTCGCCGCCATGTACTACGCCGGCGACAAGCGCTTCTGGGTGCCCTAAGAGGTCGTCTGCCGCGCGCTCCGTCAACGCACGGCAGACGGATCCAGTAGACCCGTAGGGGCGAAGCATTCGCCTCGCATCGGCCGGTGTATCCGCCTACCGCGGTACGGTGAATGCTTCGCCC
>JAAZEB010000032.1 GCA_012512505.1 Armatimonadota bacterium
CACCAGGCGTGCCCCCGCCGTGGCGGCCCCCACCGGACGGGGTCCCAGGGAGGCTGGACCGGTGGCGAGCGGTGTCTGCCCGGCGGCGCCCGCGCCCTGGGCGGCCACCGTGAAGCCGGGCTGCTGCGGTGGCACTGGCGTGCAGGCGCAGGTGCCGCTGACCGGGTCTTTCGCCTCCCCACAGAAGCGGCAGATGTTATCCGGCAGCGCCGGGCCCCGCGCCGCGCTCTGGGCGATCACGTCGCGCGCCTTGCGTACCGGCGCCGCCCCCAGTTTCTCGTGGAACTTGATCTGCGTGGCGCCCAGGGTGATCACGTCGCCGTCGGCCAGGCCCACCTGGGAGACGGGCTGCCCATTCACCAAGGTGCCCGTTGGGGCGCTCCCTAGGTCCTCGATCCGGTAGCGCCCGCCGGCCACCTTGATCACCGCGTGCTGGGGCGCCACCGACGGGTCGCCGAAAACGCCCACGTCGGCCAGTTCGTCGCGGCCGAGGATACTCGTCGGCTTGTCGAGGACGTACTCGCGCCCTTCGTTGCGCCCGCGCAGCACCACCACCCACGCCTGCTTCAGGAGGTCCTGCACCAGCCCGACGAAGAAACCGATGGCCGCCCCGGTGATCGTCATGCTCACCAGCCGGCTGGGCGCGCCGCCCACCTGCAGGATGGCGGCGACGAACTCGAAGAGCATGCCGCCGAGCAGCCCGCCGATGAACCCGCCCACGGCGCCGTGTCGCATCTTGCGCAGCGATGCCGTCGGCACTCCCTGCGCCCCGCCGATGAAGAGGCCCACGAACGCCCAACCCAGCGCCCGAGCGAAGACACTGCGCAGGAAGCCGAGCAAGCTCACCGTGAAGGCGCCGCCGCTGGGGGGCGCCTGCAGGCGCCCATACACCACCTGGCCGAAGAAGAGGCCGGCCATCCCGCCGGCCAGGCCGATCACGAAGCCGAAGCCGACCGCCCGGCGCAACTGGCGCCGAGAGCCGGTAGCCAACCCCTCGATGGCCCCGATCAGGGCGCTGATGCAAGCGCCCATCACCGCGCCGAAAAGAACGATGGAAAGCCAGTCTACCGGGGAGGCAACGGAGCGCGGCTCGTCACTCGTCAGGAACGGGCAGGGCTCCATGACCATCCAGGCCAAGAAGCCGCCCGCTGCCCCCGCAGCCGCCTCCAGCAGTATCTTCAGCTTCGAGTTCATCTATGCCTCGTACCGGAGCCGAGTTGACCCAACCTGGATCTCGTCTCCCGGCTGGAGGACGCGCTCGGTGACGCGCATCCCGTTCACAAAGGTGCCGTTGGCGCTGCCTTGGTCGCGCAGGAGGAAAGCATTGCCCTCCGGGACCAGGCTGGCATGGCGGCGCGACACCGTATTATCCTCGGGGAGGGAGATGTCGCTCTCGGCGGCCCGCCCGATCATCAAGACAGTGTCGGCCAGCGCGAAGCTCCGCCCAAGTGCCGGTCCCTGCATCACCACCAGCCGCGGGCCCTGCTGGCTGCCGGCGGCCGCCGGGGCCGCCGCTGGGGCTGTCGTCACGCTGCAGGCACACTCGCCAGTCGTCGCGTCCTTTGGCTGCCCGCAGTAAGGGCAGCAGCCCTCCGACACCAGCGGTGGAGGCGGCGCGGTCGGCCTGGCCGGCTGCGCGGCTGGCTCGTCACTGGGAAGCTGGATCCCCAGCTTCTGCAGCACGCCCGCCGCTGTCGTGCCGCGATCCTTGAGCACCCGGTAGCCGACGTAGCCAACCGCCGCCAGCAGCACCAGCCCCACCAGACTGGCGACGCCGCCAGGCCCGCTCGGGGCCGGCGCGGGCGTGTTCGCGGGAGCGTCCTTCGCATCAGCCGGCAGTTCCACCTCCGGGGCCGGCGGCGCGTTCCCCGGGGCAGTCTCCTTCGCGCCAGCGGGGGTAGCCTTTGCCAGCTCCACCACCACCGCGCCTGGCGCGTGGTCCGGCTTCAGCTCGCTCTCCTGGGTGAGGCTGCTCCCGTCGGCAAAGACCGCCTTCAGCGCCATCTTGCCGAACGGCACCCGCGAGAACTCCACCATCCCCTCGCCACGGGGAAGAAGAGACTGCGTGCGCGTGCGCCCCTGGCTGTCGGTCAGGCTGACGGTGCCGCTCTCCGCCGGCTGCCCATCGCTGCCGGTGACGCGCACCCGCAACAGCTCCACGGCGCTTATGTCGGCCGCCGCGAGGGTCACCGCGGTCTCCTTGCCCGGCTTCAGTGTCACCGGCTTCAGCGCGACGTTGCCGGTGGCCGCGTCGAGGGCAACCAGCAGCGGCTGACGCACCTGGGCCGGCGGCGCCGGGAGGGGAATCGTGGCTTTTCCGGCTGCTGCCAAAACCGGTGGCGTGGTCTGCGCTGCCCCCTGGGCATCCTGGTACTCCAGCCACACGGTAAACTGGTCGCCCGGCACGGTGACCACCAGCCTGCCCGTTGTCGCCGGGGCGGCGCGGCCGGTCCCGCACACGAGGAGGGCCAGAAGGAGGGCGCTGCTGCAGGCTAAGTAGCGGTATTTCACCGTGGACCCCCGTCCATCGCCTTCTATCAAAGCGGAATGCGGCCCCCGCAGCCGGCGCTGGCCCAGCCGGCAAGGGACGCGGGCGCTACCACTCCACGCGCACGGTGGGGGAGAGGCAGCCCCCACGCAGGGCCGCCAGGGCTGCCGGCAGGCGCTCTTGCACGTCGCCGGCAACGATGCCGGGGCCCCCCACCGCCGTGGCAGCCAGGTCGCCGGCGAGGCCGTGCAGGAAGACGCCCAGGATGGCGCCATCCAGGGGGGTAAGCCCCTGCGCGATCAGGCCGGCGATGGCGCCGGTGAGCACGTCGCCCATGCCGGCGGAGGCCATCGCCGCGTTGCCGGTCGCGTTGATGAAGACAGCGCCGCCCGGTTCGGCGATGACGGTGCGAGCGCCCTTCAGCACCGCCACCACGCCGAAGCGGCGGGCGGCCTCAGTGGCGGCGGCGATGCGGTCGGCCTGGATCTCGCCGACACCGCGGCGGAGGAGACGGCTCATCTCGCCCGGGTGCGGCGTGATCACTGCCGGACCAGCCAGGCGGTCAAACGTCTCCGGCGCCTCTGCCAGGGCGTTCAGGCCATCGGCATCGATCACCAGCGGCGCGGCGATCGTCGGCAGCACCTCGTAGACGGCACGCACTGTCTCCGGGTGCTGGCTCAACCCTGGGCCGAGCGCCACGCACTGCGGCGTGCCCGCCCGGGCCAGCGCCTCGCGCATTCCCGCCGCGGTGAAGGAGCGCCCCTCGGTCTCCGCCACCGGCAGGGTTACCACTTCGGTGGCCTTGGCCTCTAGAATATCGTTCAGGCTGCGGGGCACGGCCAGGCGGACCAGGCCGGCACCGATGCGCATTGCCGCGAGCGCCGCCAGCGCCGCCGCGCCGGTCATTCCTGCCGAGCCGCCCAGCACCAGCACGCTGCCGGCCGAGCCTTTGTGCGCCCAGGGGTCGCGCGTCGGCAGTAGTGCCCTCGCGTCGGCCGGCTCCACGAGGCTGACCTCAATCTCCTCGGCGGCGATGGCGGCCGGCGGGATGCTGATCGGCGCCAGCGTCACCTCCCCGGCGTAGCCGGCGCCCGGGTAGACCACCAGGCCGCGCTTCAGCACCCCGAAGGTGACGCTTTCTACCGCGCGCACGCAGCATCCGCATGGCTGGCCGGTGTCCGCGTTCAACCCGGAGGGCACATCGACGGCCACCACCGGCACCGGGCTAGCGTTCAACGCCTCGATCAACTCTGCCAGTAGGCCGGTCACTTCCCCGCGCGTGCCGGTGCCCAGGAGGGCGTCCACGGCGAGATCGCTCCCGGCGAGGGCCTCGCGCGCAGCCGCCGCGGTGGTCACCTCGGCCACTGGCAGGCCGATACCGCCTACCATCTGCGCCTGCAGCGCCGCGTCGGGCGAGAGTTGCTCGAGCCGGCCGGCCAGGAACACGCGCACGTCGGCGCCGCGGGCGTGCAAGTGACGGGCGACCACCAGGCCGTCGCCGCCGTTGTTGCCTTTGCCGCAGAGGATGACCACCTTGCGGCCGGCGGTGCCGCCCAGCCGGCGCTCGATGGCGGCGACGACAGCGCGGCCGGCATTCTCCATCAACACCAGGGAGGGGATGCCGACCTCCTCGATCGCCCGCCGGTCGATGCTGCGGCTTTGCGCCGCCGTTGCCGCTCTCATCGTTCCTCCGGGACTATTGCTTGCCTTTCGGCACGCGCCCATTATAGCACATCGGCCGGAGGCCCCGCAACCGCGGCGGCGGTCGGCCAATCAGGGCACATTCGCTCTTGCAGCCGGCCGGCAGGCGTGCTATAATGGGCGTGCACTCAGACCGGCACGCCGTCCGGCCGCCCGGGCGAGGACGCGTGGGCTTTCGGGGGGTGACCACCATTCCGAACACTTCCGGCGCCGCCTTGCCCTGTGATGTGCCACGGGTGATCGTGGATGCGTGTCTTCAGCGCCCGGAGGACTTGCCTCGCCTGAAGGACCTCATCCTACACCGCCTGCAGGCGCCCGAGGAGATCGTCTACGACTGCCTGCTAGCAATCACCGAGGCAGTCGCCAATGCCCTCATCCACGGACGACGCAACGGCGTCGCCTACTGCCGCCTCACAGTCTGCCGTACCCCGGATCAGGTGCGTATTCTGGTGGAGGACCGCGGCAACGGCTTCAACTGGGGGAGCCTGCCGCGCACCATGCCTCCGCCGGATGCCCCACACGGGCGCGGCGTCCACCTGATACGCGCGCTGACGGACAGCGTCGCGATCCGCAGCACCCCGGAGGGCACCCGCGTGGCGATGATCAAGCGCCTGCTGCCGCCGGACGATCAGAGGAGCTGAACCGGCCGGAACCCCACCTGATCGACCGCCACGTTGCGGTAATGGATCCCCTCGCGCTCGCCGTTAAAGAAGCGGCCGCCTCCCTGGTGAATGTGCCCGTAGACGACTTCACGCGCCCCGGCCTCGCGGAGGATTGCCACAAAGGGGGTGTCGCGCAGGTCCGGGGTGAAGGGCGGGTAGTGGATCATCCCGATCACCAGGTCTACCGGCGGCAGCGAGGCCACCGAGGCGCGCAGGCGCTGCTCCTCGGTAGCCACGATCTCCGCGTCGTGGGGGGTGGCGGCTGGCACCGCCCAGCCGCGCGTGCCCACAATCCCGATCCGCCGGCCGGCCTCCGTTACGACGTGCGACGTCTTGTGCAGCGGGATGAGCGAGGGCGGCAGCAGCGACTGCAGCTTGGCGGCCGACCTCTTGGAGGACCACCAGTAGTCGTGGTTGCCCCGCACCATCACTTTAGTGCCGGGTAGTGCCGCCAGCCACTCGAGGTCGGGCAGTGCCTCCTCGAAGCGCAGCCCCCAGGAGATGTCGCCCACCACGAGGACCGTGTCCTCCGGGCGGACCTGCTCCAGCCAGTGGCGGCGGATCGTCTCGTCGTGGCCCGTCCAGTGGGCTCCGAAGATGTCCATCGGCTTCGCGCCGCCGGTAGAAAGGTGCAGATCAGCAATCGCAAACAAGCTCATAGAACCCTCTTGCACAATCACGTCGCCTGTGCTATAATGACGCTGTTGCTCGTCGGGGCGTAGCTCAGTTTGGTCAGAGCGTACGGTTCGGGACCGTAAGGCCGGTGGTTCAAATCCACTCGCCCCGACCACTTTCTTTTTCCTCACTCAATCGCCACGCACCCCTTTCCGTTCAGCGATGACTCCTCGCGGAGGCCGCGCCTTGTGGACCCGCCATGGTCCCCCGTGGCCCGCTCCCGGAACGGCACCGACGCCTGGTATCGGGGCTGCCCCGCGTTCAGACGCCGCAAGGAGAGCTCCCGTGGCGCCGCGAACCACAAGCAGCAGTCGGTTTCCAGCACGAGCCGGGGCAGGGGCCGTGCCCTCCCCGACGAGGGGAGCGCGGCCAGCGGCGAGAACCATTGGGGCGGTTTGTTTTCAGGAGGTGTCGTCATGACCTTCCGCGATGCCGGCTGGGTGTGGGAGGGCCAGGGGCTCGACCCCGGCGTGCCCCCCTCAATCTTCGGTGTGGGAGAGGGCGCGCCGTACTTCGGCCTCGCGCGCGCCTGGTATATGTTCCACCCGAACGACGACCTGGCGATGCAGAAGCTGCGTCACCTCGACGCCGTCATCTGCGACATCGCCAAATGGCGTTACCGCGACGTGGAGACAGGCGGCGTCGCCCAGTGGGTCGACTCCGCCCCGGAGACGGTGCGTGCCGAGGCCGAGCGCGTCAGCGTGCTCTCGACGCGCTATCCCAACCTCGTGGGCGCCGTCCACGACGACATGCTCGGGCTGATGAAGCGCGAGAACTACCGGCCCGAGCAGTACGCCCCGATCTACTCCGCCCTCAAGAGCGCCAACCCCCACCTCTCGCTGTGGGCCGTGGTCTACACCCACGAGCTTGACCCGAACGTGTGGCGCGGCTACCTGCCCTACATCGACGTGGTGAGCCTGTGGGTGTGGGAAGCGAAGAACCTGCCGCACCTGGAGGAGTACCTCCAGCGCTGCCGCGAGGTGCTTCCGGGCAAGCCGATCCACGTCGGCTGCTACCTGCGCGACTACCCCACCGTGGCGCCTGTGCCGATGGAGCTGCTGAAGGGTCAGTGGGAGTGCGTGCTGCGCGCCTTCCGCCGCGGCCTGATCACGGGCTACTCCATCCTCGGCGCCGTCCTCATCGACGGCCACCAGGAGCAGGCCAACTGGATCCGCGACTTCATTGCCGCTCATGCAGACGAAACACCAGAAGAGGAGACCTGATGACCTACCGCTGTGCATTCCTCGGCTGTGGCCCCCGCGCCGCCGGCCACGCCCAAGCCTACAGCCTCATCACCCGTGGTGAAAAGGTGGCCGCGTGCGACATGAACCGCGAGCGCCTGGATGCCTTTGGCGAGACCCACGGCATCACCGCCCGCTACACTGACCTGGATGAGATGCTCCGCAAGGAGAAGCCAGACGTCGTCCACATGGTCACCCCGCCGACGCTGCGGGTGGAGCTGATGACCCGGCTGGCCGAAGCGGGTGTGCCCGGCGTGATCGTCGAGAAGCCGATCTGCATCGGCGCTGAAGACTACCAGGCGCTGCGCGCCCTGGAGGCACGCTCGCAGACCAAGTTCGCCGTCAACCACCAGCTCCGCCACCACCCGCGCATCCTCGAGTTCCTCCAGGAAGTGCAGGCGGGCAAGATCGGCCAGGTGCGCTTCATCGATGCCACCGCCGGCCTGCCGATGGCCGGCCAGGGCGTTCACGTCCTCGACCTGCTGTTCGCCTTCAACGGCTACGCCCAGCCGACCAGCGTCTTCGGCGCCTCCTCCGGCTACGACGACATCGGCGGTCACCACCCCACTTCCAAGTCGGCCGAGTTCCTCCTCACCTTCGCCAACGGCGTGCGCGCGGTGCTGATGGCCGGTGCCGGCGCCCCCGAGTTCGCCGACGGCCCGAGTTGGATGCACAAGCGTATCGCCGTCTATGGCACCCACGGCTTCCGCCATTGGCGCATGGACGCCTGGGAGCGCTCCCTGCCGGACGGCACGGTGGAGACGCACCCGCACTCCTACGCCGAGGAGGACGTGCAAGGCCAGGCCGGCCTCACCAACGCCATGTTTGACTGGCTGGAGGACGACACCGCCGTGGCGCCTACCAACCTGGCTACCTCGCTGGACGAGTGGCTGGTAATCCTGGCCGGCTACGCCAGCACCCTGGAAGCCCGCGCCATCGAGATGCCGTTCGACCCACCGGCGGATCTCCTGGAACGCTTCAAGCGCTTCGCCGGCGCGGCATAGCCGCTCCAAGCAGAGGAGGGGATGGGGCCGTGCCCCAGACGTGGCCCACCCCCTCCCTCACGCCGTCTGCGGTGACGCTCCGACCTCCTGGCCGCGCAGGCTGCTGGCCAGGACCGCGCAGGCGGCGAAGAGGAGCGCGAACAGGGCGAAGCAGATGCCATAGCCGCCCAGGAAGCGCACGATGTACTGCGCCCCCAGGATGGCGACGGCCACCCCCAGGTCGCGCCACACGTAGATCGCCCCGAACGCCAGGTGGCGCTGGCGGGAATCGACCGCGTCGCCGATCATCGCCATCGCCGCCACCGGCACCGTGCCGGTCTGCACCCCCAGCGCCAGCGCGGCAGTGAACAGCGCCCAGAGGTTGTCTGTCTTCAGGCCGACCAGCATCCCCGCGGCCGCCAGCCCGAAGCCCCACACCAACACCCCGCGCCGGCCGAGTTGGTCGGAGATCCAACCGCTGTACCAGCTCGACACCAGGCGCCCGCCGTAGAAGCCGGAGGTAACCCACACCAGCGCCCCTGGCTCCAACAGGGTGCTGAAGCCGCTGAGCAGCAGCCCGAAGCCGAAGCTGGAGACAAAAAGGATGGCCGCCAGCAGCTTGCTGAGGCGGGTGCGGAGCACGCCAAACACCTTGCTCATGCGCGGCCGCTCGCGCGCCACGTACTTCCGCGGCACCGCCAGCGCCACCGCGTTCGCCGCCACGCTCACGCCCACCGCCACCCACAGCAGCGCGCTCCAGCCGTGCCGCGCCAGCAGGTAGCCCAGCAGCACCACGCCCACCCACTGCCCCAGGTGCGTTGCCGCGTAGAAGACCCCCGAGGCGCTGCCGTAGCGGGTGCGCGCCGAGGCATCGAGCACCTGGGTGCTGCTGGCGATCCACATGGCCGAGGCGCCCCAACCCCACAGCGAAGCCGCCGCCAGCAACACCCAGTAGCTCTGCGCCGTGATCGCGAAGACCAGGAAGAGCGTGTAGGTGAGCTGCCCCAGGAAGATCGCCCGTTGGTCGCCCAGCCAGCGGATGGTGTGCGCGGCGAAAAGGCGCCACACCAAAAAGGAGAGGTACACCGTCGCCAGTACCCAGGAGCACTCGGTCGGCGTGCGCCCGGTGACCTCCTGCAGGTAGCGGATCAGGTACTGCTGGAAGGCGCCTGCCCCCATGAAGATCAGGAGGAAGGAAGTGGAGAGAACGCCCAGGTCGCGCGACATGACCGGCGCGCGGGGGCCGGCCACGGGCGGTGCGGGAGTGCGTGTGCCCATGGCGAAACCTTACCACGCCGGCGGGGCTTTGTCAATCGCGTTGACGCCCTTGCGCCACCGTGCTATACTCTGGCCGGAACGGGGGAAGCGCATGGGCGAGGCAGAGCTGCGGGGCAGGCGGATCCTCATCTCGGCCGGGCCAACCTGGGTGGCGATTGACGCGGTGCGGCACCTAAGCAACTTCGCCACCGGGCGCCTTGGCCTGGAGCTGGCGCGCGAGGCGGCACGGCGCGGGGCCTCCGCCACGCTGCTGCTGGGGCCGTCGCGCCTCTGCGTGCCGGATGCCGACCGGGCCGCCATCGACATCCGGGAGTACACCTACTTCGAGGAACTGCACGCCCTCGTTCGCCAGGAGGTCGGCAGCAGGCGCTACGATGCTTTCCTCCACAGCGCCGCCGTCGCCGACTACGCGCCTGAGCCCCAGGAAGGCAAGATCCGCTCTGGCCAGGAGACGCTGCTCCTCCGGCTGCACCCGCTGCCGAAGATCGTTGACGAGGTGAAGGCGCTCGATCCTGACATCCTCCTGGTGAAGTTCAAGCTGGAGGTGGAGGTTTCCCGCGAGGAACTGATCCGGATCGCCCAGGAGAGCCGCGCCCGCTCCCAGGCCGACCTGATCGTCGCCAACGACCGGAGCACCTTTACCGCGGCGGCGCACCCGGCGTTGATCTTGGGTCCTGAGGGCCTGCTGGCAGAGGTTTCGACCAAAGAGGAACTGGCGCGCGCGCTGCTCGACCAGGTGGCCCGCCGCCTGGGGTCACCGCGATGAACGTGATGGTGGGAGTGACCGGGGGGATTGCCGCCTACAAGGCGTGCGAGTTGGTGCGCCTGCTGCGCCGCGACGAACACGCCGTGCGCGTGGTGATGACCGCGAACGCTCAGCGTTTCGTCACCTCCCTCACCTTCGAGGCGCTCAGCAACAACCCGGTGGCCACCGACATGTGGGCCGAGGGGCATCAGTACTACGTCGAGCACATTGAGATCGCCAAGTGGGCCGACGTGGCCGCCATTGCCCCGGCTACCGCCAACTTCATCGGCAAGGTGGCAAACGGCATTGCCGACGACCTGCTCACCACCATCGTGATGGCGCTGCCTGCCCCAACGCCGGTGGTGATCGCCCCGGCGATGAACACCCAGATGTGGCTGAACCCGATTGTCCAGCGCAACATCGAATACCTGCGCTCCCTCGGCAAGTACCAGTTCGTCCTGCCGCGCGTCGCCAAGTTGGCGTGCGGCGATACCGGCGCCGGCGCCCTGGCGGCTCCGGAAGAGATCGTCCGGCAGGTGCTGGCCCGCGCCGGAGACGCCTCCTCCAACGGCGCCTGCCCTGCGTAGGAGGGGTCTCCGCCCCGGCGCTTTGCCCCCCTTCCCCCCAATGCTGGGGGCGTCCACTCACCGCCGTGTCGGGTTCCCCCGAAATCGGGGGGCCACCCTCTCCATTCCCCCCGGAATCGGGGGGCAGGGGGGCCAGCCCCGCAGTTCCTCTCCTAATCGTGTGGGTTTTTCATTAACGCTTTCTAATCTGTTTCTAATGCTTCATTAATGTACGCCTGCTATAATGTAACTGTGTCCTTACCCTCGGGCCACCCGGCACACAACCCTTCACGTTGAGCGCACATCGTCGGGAGCGTGGGCAACGAATGCTTACGCACGTACGGACGGAAAGGAGTCACCGTGAAACGACGAGGATTCACCCTCATCGAGCTGCTCGTGGTCATCGCGATCATTGCGATCTTGGCCGCGATCCTGTTCCCCGTCTTCGCCAGGGCGCGAGAGAACGCGCGTAAGTCAAGCTGCGCGAGCAACCTGAAGCAGCTCGCGTCGGCGTTCATGATGTATGCCCAGGACTACGACGAGGTGCTCCCCTCGTACCGAATGGGCAACTTCGACCCGGCATGCCGCATTCAGTGGTGGCACCAGACGGAGCCCTACGTGAAGAACGGCCTGGTGTTCCGCTGCCCAAGCACCCGGGCTGCCGTGCCCACCGATCCGAGCCCCGGCTACGGCTCCTACGGGTGCAACCTTAACCATGTATCGCTGTGCGGCAGTTCGATCAGCATGGCGAAGATCAAGCAACCAGCGGACACCCTGTTGTTGGCCGACGCCGCCGGCGATGGCTGCCACTGCAATGGCATTCCGGTGGATGGCATCGAGACCGATGGTTTCCCCTGCACCTACTGTCCGGTGTGTGGCCCTGGCTGCGCGAGTGTGGCGGGCAACACTACGGCCATCTCCAGCCGACACATGGAGGGCGCGAACGTCGCCTTCGCGGATGGGCACGTGAAGTGGCTGCGGCAGTCGGTGCTGATGCGCCCCGACGCGGTCGGCAACATGTGGGGTCACTACTGATCCCGTAGCCGTGGGGTGGCCCCCCACCCCCCCGAAATCGGGGGGGCTACTGGTGGGTGGCCTCCCCATCCCCCCCCGATGCCGCTACTGGCAGCCCTCACCCAAAGCCGGGATGTTTGAGAGTGGCCCCCCAACTCTCCCCGAAATCGGGGGGGCCGCCTCCTGCCCTTGCGGGCTTCGCCCTTCCCCTGGCCGGTTCTGCCAGTACCCACCCCCTGCACCCCTGCCGGCGAGACGCCGGCGATCCGACCGGCCCTCGCCACCCGGAAGCTGGTTCCCCCGATCTCGGGGGGGCAGGGGGGCCTCACCCGCCGCTTCCCCCCGGAATCGGGGGGCCAGGGGGGCCACCCTCTCCATTCCCCCCGACTTCGGGGGGCCAGGGGGGCCACCAGCACCCGTTCCCCCCGGAATCGGGGGGCCAGGGGGGCCGAGTGCCGCTTGAGTTCAGGGGGCAGGATGAGGCGCGCCTGCCGCCGAAACCGGGAGAGAGTTGCCTGGCCGACCGCAGGCGGGAGGTTGGAGCATGGATACTCTCGACCGGACTGAACTGGCGCCCGAGGCGCTGGTCGCGCACCTGGAGGCGCAGGGGGAGTGGTTTGCCGCCGGGTTTTTGTCGCGCCCGGGGGCGGGGCCGATCCCGCGCATGGCCGCGGCGATTCGGCGCTACCTGGAGCACGTTCCTCTGCCCGACTACACCGGGCGCCGGCTCTATCCGCACGGGCCGACGATCTGGGATGGCGGCGAGTGCGTGACGCACCACTACGTGCAGATCAGCTACGCGCCCGATCGCCTGCAGCAGAAGCGCGCCCAGGCATCCTCGCCCGAGGCGCGCGCCGCCCTCGACGCGGTGGACCGCTTCTTCTCCACCTATCCCTACGCCGCCGGCTACACCCACAGCATTCCCCACTACGGGCGCGTTCTGCGCGAGGGTCTGGATAGCTACCACGAGCGGATCGAGCGGCACCTGGCGCACGCGCGCCAGCTTGGTGACGCGCGCCGCGTGGAGCTCTACGAGGCGCTTCTGGAAGTGCTGGCCGGCGTGCGGGCGCTGCACCAGCGCTGCCTGGCGCGGATCGAGGCGGCGACGCTGACGCAGCCCGAGGCGGAGGCCAACCGCCGGGCCCTGCTGGCGGCCCTGCGCCGCGTTCCCTTCCAGCCGGCGCGCGGCTTCACCGAGGCGATGGTGGCCGAGAACTTCCTCTTCTACCTGGACGGCAGCGACAACCTGGGGCGCTTTGATCAGGACCTGTGGCCTTACTACCAGCAGAGCCGGCCCTCCGACGCGGAGGCGCTGGCGCTCATCAGCGAACTGTGGGAGAACATCGATACCTGCTCTGCCTGGAACGTGGCCCTGGGCGGCACCGCCCGCGATGGCAGCCCCGCCTACAACCAGCTCACCCGCCTGGCTCTGCGCGCCGGCAAGGGACGGCGCCGGCCAAACCTGGCGCTGCGCTTGCGCTGCGATGCCCCGGAAGAGATCTGGGACGAAGCCCTGGAGACGATTTCCGGCGGCAGCGGCATCCCCGCCCTCTACGGCGAGGAGAACTACCTGGCCGCGCTCGAAGAGGCGCACCTGAACGTCTCTCGCGAGGATCTGCACGACTTCGCCTTCGGGGGCTGCACCGAGACGATGATCCACGGGCGTTCCAACGTCGGCTCGCTGGACGACAGCATCAACCTCCCGGAGGTGCTGGTGAGCGCCATCAGCGCCGAACTGCCCGGCAGCCCCACCTTCGAGGCGTTCCTGGAGCGCACTCTGGTTCACCTCGCCGGTCGCGTCCGCGAGATTGCCGACCGCGTGAGCTACCACCAGGAGCTGCGCGCCCGCCATCATCCCCAGCTCATCCGTACCCTGCTCATCGACGACTGCATCGATAATGGGCGCGACTTCGCCGCCGGCGGTGCCCGCTACAACTGGAGCGTGATCAACGTCGGCGGCCTTGGCAACCTGATCGATTCCCTGGTGGCGATCCGGGAGGTAGTCTACGAGCGTCAGGAGATGACGCCGGCCGACTTCACCAGGGTGCTAAGCGAGAACTGGGAAGGTCAGGAGCTGTTGCGGCGGCGGATCGAGCGCCTCCCGCGCTACGGCAACGGCGACCCCGCGGTGGATGCCCTTGCCCGGCGCGTTTCCGAGTTCCTCTTCCGCGAGTTCCTGCGTTACGCGCCCTACCGCGGCGGGAAGTTCCTGCCCTCGTGCTTGATGTTCGTCACCTATGCCTGGGAGGGCGAGCGCGTGGCCGCCACCCCCGACGGCCGCCGCGCCGGCGAACCGATTGCCGATTCCGCCGGCGCCGTGCAGGGGCGCGACCGGCATGGCCCCACCGCGGCGCTGCAGTCGGCCGCCGCCCTCGATACTCGACACGCTCCTGGCACCCTGGTGGTGAACATCCGCCTCTCCAAGAAGCTGTTTGCCGACCGCGAGAAGGTGAAGGCGCTCGTGCGCGGCTACTTTGCTCTGGGCGGGCTGCAGCTCCAGATCAACGTGGTGGACCAGGCGGTGCTGCGTGCTGCCCTGGAGCACCCGGAGCAACACGGCGACCTGATCATCCGCATGGGCGGTTACTCCGAATACTGGACGCACCTCTCGCGGGCCCTTCAGGAGAGCGTGCTGCAGCGAGTGGAACACGAGTGATGCCGGCGCGGCACGTGCCACCCCACCCTAGAAACAGGTGTTCATGACCGGTAGGATCTTTGACATCCAGCGTTTCTCCATTCACGACGGCCCGGGAATCCGGACCACCGTCTTCTTCCAAGGCTGCCCGCTGCGCTGCCGCTGGTGCCACAACCCGGAATCGATCTTCAGCCGGCCCTCGCTGTTCTACAACGAGCGTTCCTGCCTGCAGTGCCAGGCCTGCGCCGCTGTTTGCCCCGAGGGGGTTCACCACTTCGCTGAGGACACGCATACCCTCCAGCGCGAGCGGTGCCGCCTCTGTGGGGCGTGCGCGCAGGCGTGCATGGCCGGCGCCCTGGAGATTGCCGGCCGCGAGGCCACCGTTGAGGAAGTGGTCGCGGTCGTCTTGCGCGACCGGATCTTCTACGAGACCTCGAACGGCGGGGTTACCCTTTCCGGGGGCGAGCCACTGCTGCAGCCGGAGTTTGCCGCGGCGATTCTGGCGCGCTGCCGGGCGGAGGGCCTGCACACCACGGTCGATACCAGCGGCCAGGCGCCGCCGGAGGCGCTGGACCGGCTGATCCCGCTCACCGACTTGTGGCTTTTCGACGTGAAACACCTCGACCCGGAGGCGCACCGGGAGGCCACCGGCGTGAGCAACGAGCGCCTGCTGGCGAACCTGCGCCGGCTGGAGGCTGCGCTGCGGGCCCGCGAGAACCGCGTCGCGCCGGAAGGCGCCGCGCTGATGCTGCGCGTGCCGCTCATCCCGGGCTACAACGATACCCCCGAGAACCTGGCGGCGCTGGCCGAGTTGGTGAAGAGCTTGCCGTCCGTTCACGAACTGCGCCTGCTGCCTTACCACCGCTTCCAGGAGGATAAGTACCGCCGCCTCGGGCGTGACTACCCCGCTGGCGAGATCATCCCGCCTGACGATGCGCGCATGGAGTCGCTGCGCGCCCAGGTCGCCGCGCAGACCGGCATCCTGGTCGCGGTGGGGGGATAGCCTTCCGGCCCGGGGTTGTCTGGCGCTCTCAGTGGAACATGCCGTAGGAGGGCACGTTCCACCACACCCCGATCAGCGTCCAGAGGGCGCCGAGCACGTAGTCGCCCAGCACCAGGCCCAGGAAGAACGGCAGGGCGCGTCGGTAGAACCGCAGGCCACCGTAGCGTAGAATGACCAGCTTCAGCAACCAGGCGATGAAGAAGGGCGACCAGTGCCAGATCAGCCCGGGGCCGATGCAGTAGCCGAGCGGGTGGAATGGGAACCGGGCGAAGCGCATGCGCAGCCAAGAGAGCAGCACCACGAAGCCGGCCGAGGATCCGACAGCGATCCAGCGGTTGCGCTCCGGCTTGAAGCCGGTGTCCAGCGCCTGGTTGAGCCAGTCGTAGCTTTCGGTGCCGGTCCAGACCGCGAAGCCGGCACACTTCGTCAGCGCGCCCTCGTGGTAGAAGACGTGCAGGCAGGCCCACATTCCGACGAAGGTGGCCACCACCAGGGCAACCAGCATCGGCATCACCAGGGAGCGCATCGGCACCCGCTGCTCCTGGGCCAGCTTGAACGCCTCCATCTGGCTTGGCATCACGTGGCTGCGGTTCAGCCGCCAGTACCAGTGGCTGACGGCGGCCACCGCCAGGTTCGCCGGCCCGATCATCTGGGAGTCGAAGAGGCGAAAGAGGTTCTTCGGCTCCAGGTCCCACACCGTATGCTGCCCGCCGGCCTCGGCACGCACCCGCGTGATGCAGATAGCCAGCAAGAAGTAGGTGAGCAGCACTACCACCACCCACACCGGGTTCATCCCCGCCGCCCACCAGAAGCCGAAGAAGATGGCCACGCCGACCAGCAGCCCCCAGAACGCCACCCGGTAGGAGAACGGTTCCTCGCCGTCGCCCAGCTCCTTGCGGGTGAGGACGCCACGCACGATGGCCCCCAGGTAGCGCCGGCTAGCATACAGCAGGAAGAAGCCGAACGCGTACCACGCCCCGATCGCCTGCTCGGTGACGTAGGGAAAGCCGGGCACGCCCAGGTAGCCCAGCTTGAAGCCGACGATGTACTGCAGCTTCATGAACAGGTAGAAGAACCAGCAGGAAAAGGAGACATCGAGCGGCACCAGGAACGCCAGGCCGATGGCGAAGGGGTAGAGGGTGATCGAGAACGGGTTGGCCGCCGCCCACGGCCAGCTTGGGAGGTTCACCCAGCGCGCGCACACCGGGAAGTGGGGCAGGGTAGGGATCCACTGGTGGAGACCGTTGATCACGCTGAGCCCCGCCGCCAGGGCGAACCCAGCCCACAGCGCCCGCGAGCGCAGCGTCGGCCGGCCGGCGCCCTCCTCGGTGAGCGCTAGCGGCAGGCGAATGATCGGGAAAGAGAGGCGCGTCTGGTCCATCCACGCCTTGCGCAGCAGCACGTTCAGGCAGAGCATGCTCCAGCCGACGCTGAAGATGAAAACGCTCCAGAACGCCAGCGGCGCCAGCCACATCCGCAGCACGCGCGGGTCGTACAGGTTGGCGTTCCCCTTGAAGCAGCCGGCCAGCAGCTCCTTATCCCACACCAGCAGCCAGCGGGGCAGGTGGGGAAACAGCGTGCTCTCCCAGCGGTTCTCTGGCGAGGCGAACCAGCCCGGCCAGGGGATGCTCGACATCAGGTTGATGATGAAGTCGTGCGTGGCCACCGTACACGACATCACCAGCATCACGTAAATGACCAGCAGCTCCGCGCGGTTCAACACCCAGCGAGGCGCCTTCTGGCGCAGCAGCGCGTTCAGGCCGGCCAGGGCGAACAGGTAGAAGATCGGGGTGACGAACAGCGGGTTGAGGGTGAGGATGAG
Organism: Armatimonadota bacterium; assembly: GCA_012512505.1. Taxonomy (GTDB): domain Bacteria; phylum Armatimonadota; class JAAZEB01; order JAAZEB01; family JAAZEB01; genus JAAZEB01. The sequence goes on from JAAZEB010000032.1 coordinate 16,814, forward strand.
GTACCAGCGCAGCTCCGCGACGATCACCCAGTAGACGTTGAACGGCACCAGGGCCAGCCCGAGGAGGAGCGCCCCCAGACGGACGTTCGGGACACGGAGGGTCGGAGCCTCGGCGAGGCCCTCCCGTTCCTGGGTCGCAAGCGCCATGGCAGTTGATCCTTCGGTGCCAGTGCCTGCCCTCCTGCCGGTTGCGTCGCGCGTGGAGGCCGCCAGGGGAACGCTCCCCGGATCGCGAACCCCTGTGGCAGTACCCGGCCGGGGAGGCCCGGTTCGGCAGTGGAGGGACCGAATGGCAACGCTTTGTTTCGACCACCTCTGCGTAGGGGGGATGGCCCTGACGGCGCTGGCCATCCTGTTGCTGGGGTTGGCCGCGCCGGCCGAGCCGGCTGTCTGGCCGGCACCCCGCTACCTCGAATTCGACCGGCAGCAAGAGTGGGCCTTCTCCGCGCAAGGCGCCTACCTGGCCCGCCTGGATCGGCGCGGCCTCTACGTGGTGACCCACCCCCGGCAGCCGGCCGGCACCGGCGACTTCGGCCGCCTGGAGAGGACGGTCACCCTCCCGCGTGGCTGGAAGCCCCCCTTCGCCCTCCACCTCTACTGCAGCGACGACTATGTCGCCGACGGGTGGCGGCCCCAACCGGGCGACTGGCTGGGCTCCGAGGCCTATGTCGGGCACCGCTTCAAGCAGGTGCTGGTGGACGACCAGGTGGTGTGGGAGCGCGACGTGGCCGACGACAACGCCGAGCGCGCCATTCACATCGACCTCACCCCGCACGTGACACCCGGCAAGCCGTTCCGCCTCGCGCTCCGGGTGATCGACCGGGTAGGCACCGATCAGGTCCTCCCCGAGGACTTCCTGCACATCGGAACGACGGATGCCACCAAGCCGGGCGATCCCCGGCGCTTCCAGACGCAGGTTTGGTGGGGCGACGTGGCCCTCACTCAGCAAGACCGTTCGGCAACGGCGCTGCCGCCGCGCCCGCGCCCGTCGGCCGCCGCCGTGGAGAAGCGGCACGCCCGCCGCTGGCCGCTACCTCCACTGCATGGGGAGTGGAACGGCCCGATTGAGCTGGCCCTGGAGGCGCCCGGCGGCACCCCCGCGAGCGGCTGGCCGACCACCTGCGGCGTGCCGTTTCCGCCCGGCCGGCTGCGCGACGTGGGCCGCCTGCGCCTAGTGGATGCCCGGGGCGCCGCCGTGCCGCTGCAGGCCGAGGCGATGAACACCTGGCCCGACGGCTCCCTCCGCTGGGTGCGCCTCGATGCCCTCCTCCATGCCGACCGCGGCCCCTACCGCCTGGAATTCCGCGCCGGTAGCGCGCCGGCTCCCGACCAGCCGGTGCGCGTCGAGATCGCCGGCCGCAGCGCCACCCTGAACACCGGCGCCCTCTCGCTGCGGCTGGGCGGCGATCCCCACTGCCTGATCGACACGGTGGCCCTGCCCGGCAGCGCCGGCCCGGTTGCCGAGGGGATCACCGCCCGCCTCCAGGTGGAGCAAGAGGGCCAGACGCGCTCCTTCCGCGCGCGAACGGAGGTGCTGGAGGTGCTCTCCCGCGGGCCGATCCGAGCCACCGTGGCGCTGCGCGGTCAGATCGTGCCCGAGGAGCCGGGTCCGGCGCCGCTCGGCCGCTTCGTCTTCCGCCTCGATGCCTACGCCGGCCACTCCGCCGTGCGCGCCACCTTCCGCCTCTTCAACGATACGGCGGAGACGCTGCGCATCAGCGACCTCTCGCTGGTGGTGCCGCTGGCCGGCGGTGGCGCGCGCCGCGTTGCCTGGAAGCCAGACGGTGCTCCCGTGCCGCTCGGTGGTGGTCCGGTGGTGCTGCAGCACTCCACGGCCGATGCCTTTGCCGTCACCCGCGAGGCGGAGACGCTGGAGACGGGCGCCGCTGCCCCGGGATGGCTGGCCTGCGGCGACGGGCGGGCTACGGTGGCCGCGGCGGTGCGCCACTTCCGGCAGCTCTGGCCGAAGGCGCTGGTGGCCCGCGAGGATGCCCTGGCGATCCGGCTCTTCGCCCCCACCGAGCAGGAGCCCTACTTCACCCCCACGCCTGGCGAGGCGAAGCGGCACGAACTGCTGCTCGACTTCACGGCGGGCGCCCTGGAGCCGGGCGCGGTCGGGCAGCGGCTGGCGGCGTTCCTGGATCCGCCGCGCCTCTTCTCGCCCGCCTACTTCTGCGCCAGCGGCGGCCTCGGCGCCGCGCACCCCCATGGGGACGCCCGCTTCGCCCCACTGCGCCACTTCATAGAGAAGACTTACGCCGGCGATCTGGCGAAGCGCCTCCAGATTGAGACCGGCATTCGCCACTTCGGCGATAAGCTGTATAACGCCGACCAGCGCTTCTTCCACAACAACTACTACGACATGATGATGGGCGCCTTCGGCGAGTACCTGATGAGCGGCGACCGCCGCTGGTTCGACTTTGCCGAAGCCACCGCCCGCCATGTGATGGACATCGACCAGATCCACTCTCACCCAAAACACCCGGAGTGGCTGGGCGCCGTGCATGCCTACAACGGCAAGGACCACACCGGTACCGGCTACTGGAACGCGATGCTGCGCCAGGGCGGCGGCTTCGCCACCTACTGGCGGCTGACCGGCGATTCCGATGCCCGCGAGGCGCTGCTGATGCTGGCCGACTTCATCGTCCGCTCCGGGGCCGGCGTCGGCAGTGGCTCGGTGCGCGACCACGCCGGCGTCTTCATCACTCTAGTGTGGGCCTACGATGAAACGCGCAACCCGCGCTATGCCGAGATGTGCCGCAAGCTGGTGATCGACCTGCGCAACCGCATCGAGCCGCGCCGGGGCGGCTACCCCAAGATCCATGGCAACTGGAACTACCGCGGCAACGTTCCCTGGATGGATGCCCAGCTCATGGAGCCGCTCTACCTCTACTACCGCCAGATCGGCGACCTGGAGGCCGCCCACCTGGTTGTCGGCCTGGCCGAGTCGCTGATCAGCGAGAACATGACTCCCGGCGTGCCCGGCGACTTCTACGGCTACTCGCACAACCCGCACTTCAAGAAGACGAGCGGCTACCATGTCCTGCTGGCTCCCGCCCTCTTCTATGCCTACGACCTCACCGGCGACCGCGAGTTCCTGGAGTGCGCGGTGGGCGCCTACGAGCAGACGGTGCGCGAGGGCACCGTCAACGCCGTCTACAACTGCTACTGGAACGTGCCCACGCTGCTCCACTTCCTGAACGCCACCGGGTATGCGCCGCCCCCGGGTGAGGCGCAGGAGACGCCCGGAGGGGATTGAGAGCCTGCCCCTGCCGGGCGGTGTTCGAGATCGTGCTCTACGCTCCGGTAACGATGCAGTTCCCGGTGAGCCCTGAGGAGGCGCTGCAGGCCAACGGCAACGCAGACGCACCGATAACCTTGCGTGGAGGGCGGCTGGGCTGCCCGCGGGTGGCCCGACCACGCCTCAACTGAAGCAGGCCTGCGACACGGACGCGGCTTCGGCCTGCTGGCGGCGCCAGGCGCGGGGAACGTAGAGGCAGTTCGGCTCCGACTGCAGGTAGTCGCCAGTGAGCGCGTAGGCGCGGGCGCGCGAGCCGCCACACACGTGCCGGAACTCGCAGGCGCCGCACTTCCCCTTGTAGCCGTCCGGGTTGCGCAGGGCGCGGAAGACGGGCGATTCGCGGTAGATCTCCACCACGTGGTCGCGGCGCACGTTGCCGCAGGGGATCGGCAGAAAGCCGCTCGGCATGATGTCGCCCAGGTGGGAGATGAAGAGGAAGCCGTTGCCGTCATTGACGCCCCGGGTGGCCCGGCCGATGTCGCCGGCCGCCGCGTTCGAGACGCCCTTCAGAGTGAGCGGCGGCCCGGCGTGCCCATTGCGCTTCGCGGCGGCGCGGTGCTGGAGCGCTACCCGGCGGTAATGTTGGGCGGCCGTCGTCTTGATGTCGAAGGGGAGGGCCTGGCTCAGCTCATAGAGGCGGTGGAAGACGCGCTCATACTCGCCCGGGGTGATGTCATCCTCGGCGCGGCCGCGGCCGGTGGGCACCAGGAAGAAGACGCTCCAGAGGGCCACGCCGGGCAGCGTGGCGATGAGCGCGGCGATGTCGTCCAGCTCCGCCAGGTTGTGGCGCGTGATTGTGGTATTGAGCTGGAGGGAAAGCTCTACCTCGCGGCACCACTCCACGATGCGCAGCGTCGCCGCGTAAGAGCCGGCCACGCCCCGGAAGCGGTCGTGCGTCTCCGCGGCGGCGCCGTCCAGGCTCACCGCCATCCGCGCCAGCCCAACCTCCTTCAGGCGCGCTACCACCGCGCGGGTGACCAACGGCGTGGCGCTGGGGCTGAGCGAGGGCCGCAGGCCCAGGGCTCGCGCGTGGGCTACCAGGTCGTAGATGTCCGGCCGCTTGATCGGGTCACCCCCGGTGAAGACCAGCAGCGGCAGGCGCGGCCGGCCCTCGGGCGTGGGCAGGCCAAACTCGGTGAGCTGCTCCAGGAGGCGCCGGCCCTCCGCCGTGCTCAGTTCGCCCGGATGCCGGCAGGGCTGCGCCGCGGCACGGCAGTGGCGGCACGCCAGGTCGCACGCTTGCGTCACTTCCCAGATCACCAGGAACGGCGCGCTGTCGAACTCCATCAGTGCCCCTCGCTCTCCTTCGCCGGCGCGATCTCCTCGGCGGTCAGGTAACAGGCGGGGTCCGGCGCCAGCCAGTCGCCGTGGTACTGCTGCGCACGCACGCGCAGATTGCCGTTGCACACCTCCAGGAAGCGGCAGCCGGCGCAGCGCCCCTTCAGCCGGCTGGCGCGCTCCTTCAACAGCGCCATCACCGGGTGGCTGCGGTCGCTCCAGATCTCGCCGAAAGGCCGCTCGCGCACGTTGCCCAGGTGAACGTGCCAGGAGAACTGATCGGGATGCACATTGCCCAGGTTGTCGACGCAGGCGACGGCGATCCCCGATTGGTTCCCGCCGTTCCAGCGAAGGAGGTCGTACACCTCGGCGGCGCGCGCCGGGTCGTCGCGCTGCACCTGCAGGTAGAGGTAGGGCCCATCGGCGTGGTTGTCCACGGTGAGGATGTCCTTCTCGATGCCCCGCTGATGCAGGTCGCGCACGCGCGCGAAGATCTCGTCGAGCACCGCGCGGGTCTCCTCGGGCGTCAGGTCGTGGCGCTGCAGCTTCTCGCCGCGCCCGGCGTAGGCCAGGTGGTAGATGCAGCAGCGCGGGATTCCTTCGCGCTCCAGCAGGTCGAACACCGCCGGCAGTTGGTCGCGGTTGAGGCGGTGAACGGTGAAGCGGAGCCCAACGCGCAGCCCGGCAGCCAGGCAGTGACGGATGCCGGCCAGCGCCGCGTCGAAGGCGCCCCGCTGCCCGCGGATGCGGTCGTGGACCGCGCCGATGCCGTCGATGCTCACGCCGACGTACTGGAGACCCGCCTCTTTCAGGCGCGCGGCCAGCTCCGGCGTGATCTGCGTGCCGTTGGTGGAAAGCACGCAGCGCAGGCCGATCTCCCGGGCGTAGGGGATCAGCTCCAGCAGGTCGGGACGCAGCAGCGGCTCGCCGCCGGAGAAGAGCACCGTCGGCACGCCGAAGCGCGCCAACTCCTCGAGGAAGAGCATCCCCTCTTCCGTTGTGAGCTCGCCCGGATAGGCCTGGTCGCTGGACGAGGCATAGCAGTGGACGCAGCGCAAGTTGCAGCGCCGGGTGCAGTTCCAGACCACCACCGGCTTCTTGTCGGCCGAGAAGTGGAGCAGGTGCGCCGGCAGGCGTCCGGATTCCCGGCCATAGCGCAGCGCGTCTCCCGGCGTGACGGTGCCACACAGCAGCCTCGAGATACTGACCATCGCTTCTCCCCTTCTGCCGTCAGCGTAACACGGCCAGGGCCGGGACGTCTGTGACTTACGTCATACCAACCGCCAGCGCGTCGGCAGCAACGCGCCCCCTCCTCCCTCGGGCCGGTCGGATCGCCGGCGTCCCGCCGGCCTCCTCGTCGCCGGCCAGAGGCCCGATGGCTCGGGCACTCCGGCCAGGGGCCTGGGTGAGCAGCGGCGCGCCGCAGCGAGGCGGCTTTCTAACAGCGTGAAGCCCGATGGCTCGGGCACTCCGGCCAGTTGCCTGGGAGA
>JAAZEB010000249.1 GCA_012512505.1 Armatimonadota bacterium
GGACCTACCAGATCGATCACCTAGACTGGGAAGGCCAAAAGGCCTACGCCCGGGAAGACGTGCGCCAGTTTCGCAAGAATGTGCTGGCTAAATGTTACGGCGGCGACATCACCCGCAAGCGCAAGCTTCTGGACAAGCAGAAGGAAGGCAAGAAGCGGATGAAGCAGATCGGCAGCGTCGAGGTGCCGCAGGAAGCCTTCATGTCCGTCCTCCGCGTCGGCGAGGGGTAGGCGGCGCGGCCCCTCACGTCGCTCGCGATTGGCCCCCTCCATGCTGCGGCACTACCCGGGCCCAGGCTGCTGGTTTGCCGGGTGGGGCGCGTTTGCTGCCTGCCGACACCGACACGGCCGGACGACTCTACCCAGCACAGGAGTTGCGGCGTCCGCCGGGGAAAGAACCCCCTGGCACCGCGGCCTGGCAGTACCTCGGGGGGAGGACAGCGTATGGCAGATCAGAAGCGGTTCCTCGTTTTGTCGGCTTTGGGCACCGACCGGCCCGGCATCGTGGCGGAGGTGACGGCGTTCCTCGATGAGCGGGGCGCCAACGTGGAGGACAGCCGCATGGCGGTCCTTGGCGGCGAGTTTGCTCTCATGATGCTCGTCTCGGGCACCGCCGCCGTGATGACGGCGGTCGAGCAGAGCATCGCTCAGCTCGAGGAGCGCGCCGGCCTGCACGTCCACCTGCGGCCCACCAGAGCCCCCTACCAGCACCGCGCCAGTGGATCCGTGCCCTACGTGGTCAGCGCCTACGCCATGGACCACGAGGGGATCATCCACGCCATCGCCAGTGCCCTCTCGCAACTGGGCGCCAACATCGTCTCGCTGGAGACCGCCACTTACCCGGCCCCGGTCTCCGGCACGCCCCTCTTCCGGCTGGAGATGCGCCTGGACGTGCCCCACCAGGTGCCGGTCAGCCGCCTCCGCGAGGCGCTGGAGCGTGTCGCCGACGCCGAGAACGCCGACGTGGACCTGCGCCCGGAGTGAGGGCGGTGCCCCGTTTTCATCCTGCTGGGTGACCGCCCGCAGGGCCAGTTTTTCTCCTATGCCAGGCCGAGGGGTGGCACGCACCCCCGTCGTAAGGGGTGTCTCCGGCGCCGAGGGGATGTTCCTCCTCCAGGAGATGGCCGGAGTGCCCGAGCAATCGGGCTTCGGGGGTTGGGAAGCCGCATTGCTGCGGCGCTCCGCTACTCTCCCAGGCAACTAGCCGGAGTGCCCGAGCCATCGGGCCTCTGCCGGGCGGCCACGGCGCCATGGCACCCCGCTACTCGTCCAGGAGATGGTCGCTTGCCACCCGCCTAACTCTTGGGTTGGCGACGGAACCCCATTTTCATCGCTGCCCGGGGGAACCGCTCCCGCGGAAGGGATGAGGTGATGACCCGTACGGCTCACTCTGCTCTCGCCGAACACCTTGCCGCGCTGCCGGTGGTGAGCACCCACGAACACCACCGCGAGGATGCTTTCCACGCCGACCTCGACCTCGATAAGCTCTTTGCCAATAGCTACGTCGGCTGGATCAATCCGCTGCCCGGCCCTATCCGCGATCGCGCGCGCTTCCTGGACGCGGTAGGGCACAGTGCCTACTTCCGTTGGCTGGAGCGGGGCCTCCGCCACATCTACGGCGTGGGGCCGATCACGCCCGAAACGTGGGACGCCGTCTCCGAGGCGATCCGCCAGGCACATGTCAGCTCGCCCACCTGGCACGTGGCACTGATGCGCCGCTTCGGCCATTACCGCCGCGCTATCCAGGACAGCTACTGGGCGCCCGGCTCCGCCGCCGGCCACCCGGACTTCTTCGCTCCCACCTTCCGAATCAACTGCTACGTGCTCTGCCACCACCCGCTGATGACCGACCACAACGGCAACTCTCCCTGGCAGCGGCACGACCTGGCCGGGCTCGATTTTGATGCCTACCTGCTTCTGCTCGACCAGGTGGTGGCCGAGCAGAAGCAGGCCGGCGCCGTCGCCCTCAAGTCGGCGCTGGCTTACGACCGGGACCTCGCCTTCACTTCCGGCGACCGCGAGACGGCCGCGCGCGTCTTCGGCGCCCACCCCAACGCGGTGAGCGATGCCGACCGCCGCGCTTACCAGGACTTTCTGCTCCACCATCTATGCGAGCTGGCGGCCCGGCACGATCTCCCCTTCCAGCACCACACCGGCCTGGCGAAGCTGTCCGGCTCGCGGCCGCTGAACCTGGAACCGACCATCGCGCGCCACCCACAGACGCGCTTCGTGCTCTTCCACGGCGGCTTCCCCTGGGTGCATGAGATCGGCGGTTTGCTCCACCACTACCGGAACGTCTACCCGGACCTGACGTGGCTGCCGCTCATTGCGCCGACGGCGGCGATACGGGCCGTCCGCGAGTGGCTGGAGCTGGGCAACGGCGCGGCCAACCTCTGTTGGGGCGGTGATGCCTGGACCGGCGATGAGAGCGTGGGCGCGGCACTGGCGCTGAAGCACGTCCTCAGCGTTGCCCTGGGGCAGCTCGTGGAGGAGGGAAGCCTCGGCCTGGAGGAAGCGCGGCGGATCGCTGGCCAGGTGTGCCACGAGAACGCGGCGCGGATCTACGGCCTGGGCTGAGGTCCCCGACCGCCGGGCTATGTCCGGTGGAAGCGGCGCTCCAGTTCGTCGCGGCTGAGCAGAATGGCGGTCGGCCGGCCGTGCTGGCAGGTGAAGCGCGAGCGCAGGTCGTAGAGGCCGCGCACGATCGCCTGCATCTCCGGCAAGGTCAACCGGTCGCCTGCTTTCACCGCGCTGCGGCAGGCGATCCGGGCGATCACCTTCTCGCGGCGGGCCTCCACGCTTTGCGGCGACCGCTCCTCCAGCAGTTCCTCGACCACCTCGCGCAGCACCGCCTCGCCATCGAACTGGGCCAGGGCGGCGGGCACAGAACGCACCAGGAACGCCTCGCGCCCGAACGGTTCCAGAGCGAAACCGACGGCACTCAGCGTTTCCAGGTGCTCGCGCACCGCCGCCGCCTCGTGCGCCGCCAGGGAGAGGACGAACGGCACGGTCAGCGCCTGCGGGCGGGTCAGGTCGTCGGCGGAGCCGGCCATGAGCTGCTCGAAGAGGGCGCGCTCGTGGGCGGTGTGTTGGTCAATGATGAACAGGCCATCCTGGGTCTCGGCAAGGATGTAGGTGTCGTGCAGTTGCGCCCGCACTTCCGGGGGCGTGGCGGCCGGCGGCGTGGTCGCGGGGAAGGAGAGGGCCGGCGCGGCCTGGAGCGGTGGCACGGGGGAACCCACTCGCGGCGTCAGGTCGGCTGCCTCCAGCGTCTCGCGTACCGCGCGGTGCACGAAGCGGTGCAGGTCGCCCCCGGCAAGGAAGCGCACCTCGCTTTTAGCGGGGTGGACGTTGGCATCAAAGAGCTGGGGATTGAGCGTCAGCAGCAGCACCGCCACCGGATAGCGGCCGCTGGGCACCAGGGTGTGGTAGGCCTGCTCGACCGCGTGCGCCAGCACCCGACTGCGGATCGGCCGGCCGTTCACGAAGAACCACTGCCAGGCGCGCGTGCCGCGGGTGAACGCCGGGGGCGAGACGACGCCGCTGAGGGCACACTGCTCGCCGTCCAGCGTCACCGGGAGCATCTGCCGCGCCGCCTCGGCGCCGAAGATTGCCACCACCGCGTCTGCCAGCGTGCCGGAGCCGCCGTGGTGAACCACCGTCTCGCCGGCGTGCGTGAGCCGGAAGGCGATCTCCGGGTGTGCCAGGGCATATTGGGAGACGCAGTCGGCGATGTAGCTGAGTTCGGTGGCCGGGCTGCGCAGGTAGCGACGCCGCACCGGAACGTTGAAGAAGAGATCGTGGACCGTCACGCGGGTGCCGGCGGGCGCGCCAACCTCCTGCAGGTCGGTGATGATTCCCCCACGGGCGAGCAGGCGCACGCCGCTGGTGGCGTCCGGCGGGCGCGTAACCACCTCCACGGCGCTGACGGCGGCGATGCTGGCCAGTGCCTCGCCGCGAAAGCCGAGGGTGCGCACCCGCGATAGGTCGCGCGCGGTGCGGAGCTTGCTGGTGGCGTGGCGCTGCAGCGCCAGCACCACCTCGTCGCGCGTCAGGCCGCATCCGTCGTCGGTCACGACGAGGCGGCGGCAGCCGCCCTCTTCCGCGGCAACAGCGATCCGGGTGGCGCCGGCGTCGATGCTGTTTTCGACCAGCTCCTTCACGATGGAGACGGGGCGCTCGACCACCTCACCAGCGGCGATCTGGCCGATAGTGGCTTCATCGAGGAGCGCGATGCGGCTCATGGCGGCGCCTCTCCCTCCGGCCCGAGTATAGCAGGCGCATTGGGGCAAGTCAAGAGACGCCGGCTCTCCAGGCGCTTGTCAACGACCGCTGTTGCCCGGGGGCGGGGTTTATGCTATAATGAGGCTCGCTATTGATCGGCGACTGCCTTGGATGCAGGCTGCACCGGCAACGATTCCGGCGGTTCCGCCCGCGGCCGGAGCGGTGCGGGCTATTTTGGTGGGGTTATTGCGCCCCCGCTGATGGCGGGCGAGTGTTGGAACTAACGAGGAGGCTTCGGTGAAGCGAACTTACCAGCCGCACAACCGGCGGCGACAGCGAACCCATGGTTTTCGGGCACGGATGCGCACCCCGGGAGGGCGCCGCATCCTCGCCGCGCGGCGGGAGCGCGGTCGGCACCGGTTGGCGGTCTAGGCGCCGGTGCGGGAGGCCGCCGCGCCGCGAACCGTGGTGCCTTCGCCGGACACACCACTGGATCAGACGGGGGCCGCATGCTGCCGAGGCAAGAGCGACTGACGCGCCCGGGGGCGTTCCGAGCCATTGTGGGCCGGGGGCGGGCCTACCGGGGGCGCTATCTCACGCTCCATCTCCTGCCTCGGGGGTGCGGCCCCAGTCGTGTTGGGGTATCGGCGGGGAAGAAGGTGGGAGGCGCCGTGCAGCGCAACCGGGCCAAGCGCCTGCTGCGCGAGGCGTTCCGCGCGCTGCGCGTTCGCCTGCGCGGCCCCTATGATCTGGTGCTGGTTGCCCGGCCGGACACGGCGGCGGCGGGGTTGGCGCCGGTGCGCGCGGAAATGGCGGCGCTGCTGGCGCGGGCCCACGCGTTGAATGGAGAACTGAGAGAACGAGCGTGACGGCATTGGGAAAGAAGCTGGCAATAGGGTTGATCCGGGCTTATCAGGTGGTTTCGCGCCTGCTGCCGCCCTGCTGCCGCTTCGTGCCGAGCTGCTCCGAGTATACGGCGCAGGCGATTGAGCGCTACGGCTTGCTGCGCGGCATCTATCTCGGCTGCCGCCGCATCCTGCGCTGCCACCCGTTCCACCCGGGTGGGTATGACCCTGTACAGTAGTAAAGTACATTCAGCAAAAGCATTGGGGACGCGGCAACGACTCCGCGCCCGTGGGTGTCTTGAAAGCACGGATCGCGACGCTGGGGCACGGCGCGTGCCCGGAAATCTGAAGGTTACTTACCACACATGGATTTGATCAAGCGCTTTAGAGGAATTGGCGTTCTGTTGGGCCTGGTGCTGACCACGCTGCTGTCGGGGTCGGCCGGTTCCGCCGCCGAACTCTCGGAGCCAGTGCGGCGGGATCTGATCCACGTCGCCGAGCTGCGCGAGGCCGGGAAGGCGCCCGAGGCGATCGCCGCTCTGGAGGAAGCCGCCAAGAAAGCGCGGCAAGATCGAGTAGCCACGCCGGTCATCCAGTTCGTCACTGCGGATGTGTACCTGCGCGACCTGAAGGGCCCGGAGAACGAGAAGAAGGCGTTTGGGCTCATCGGCCGTCTGCGCATGGCGCAGATCGAGGGGGAGGTGGAGATCCCCGGCCTCGGCACGGTCGATATCCAGGAGGCCGCCCTTAAGCTGCAGGACGAGCGCAACCAGGATAGCCTGCTCTACCGTTTCATGGCCGCCATCACTGGCGTCATCGCCCAGAACCCGGTGACCGGCCGCCTGTTGGCCGGACACAGCGGTGTGCTGGCGATCCTGCTGCTGACGATCGCCATCAAGGTGGTCCTCACCCCGTTTACGGTGCGCTCGTTCCGCTCCATGCGCGACATGCAGAAGCTGCAGCCGCTGATGAAGGAGCTGCAGCAGCGCTATAAGGACAAGCCGCAGGAGCTGCAGCGGCGCACGATGGAGCTCTACAAGGAGCATGGCGTCAACCCGGTCGCCGGCTGCTTGCCGATGCTGCTGCAGATGCCGATCATCATCCTGCTGTGGCGGGCGATTGATTACTACCAGTACCCGCTCTCGCAGGAGTCGTTCCTGTGGATCAAGAGCCTGGCCATGGCCGATATGCCGTTGGCGCTGATCTACGCGGCCAGCCTCTTCCTGTCGTCGAAGCTGACGATGATGCCGACGGCCGATCCGCAGCAGGCATCGCAGCAGAGGATGATGGCCTACATGATGCCGGTGATGTTCTTCTGGCTCTTCAAGGGCTACCCGGCAGGCTTCATCCTCGGCTGGCTCGCGTTCAACGTGCTGACCACGGCGCAGCAGTGGCACATCATGCGTGGTGATGACAGCCGCAGCGGCGAAGGCGGCACTCCTGCCTTGCCGCAGAGCGGGCCGGAACCGCAAGGCGGCGGCGGAAATGGCGGTGGCGGCGCGCGCCGGCCAGCGGGGCCGGCCGGTTCCCAGCCGCGCACTAAGGGGAAGAGTTCGTCGCGCTCGATCAAGCGCAAGAAGGGCATGGTCGCCTACCACCGGGGAAGGTAGGCTGAGGCCACCGTCGGGAGGACCGCAGGGAGCATGACATCGATCGAACAAACCGGCAACACCGTCGAAGAGGCCATCGACCGCGCGCTGGAGGCGCTCAACGCCAACCGCGATGAGGTCGAGGTAGAGGTCCTCCGTGAGGATGCCCCGGCCGAAACCTCTGCCGGCGCGGAGCCGGTGGCTGTCCGCGTCTCGCTGCGGGGCACCGGCAGCCGCCCGGCGCCGCCCGCCGGCAACCGCAACGGCGAGGAGGGTGAAGCCCCCAGTGCTTCCGCCGAGTTCGGCGAGCGCGTGCGCGCGGTGACCCAGCACATCATCGACCTGATGGGTCTCAACCTGACGGCTACCGTCACCCGGGCCGACCGCCAGCAGGTGAACATTGATCTGGAAGGCGGCGACGCGCGGATCGCCATCGGCAAGCACGGCCAGACGCTGGAAGCGCTGCAGCACCTGGTTGGCCTGATCGTCAACAAGGATGCCAGCCGCCGCCGCCGCGTCTTCATCGATGCCGAAGGCTACCAGCAGCGCCGGCGCGATCGCCGCGAGCAGGAGCTCCTGGAGATGGTGCGGATGGATGCCCAGCGCGCCAAGGAGACCGGCCAGGAAGCGATCATTCAGTACGCCATTGGCCCCTATGAGCGCCGCATCGTCCACATGGCGTTTGTTGACGACCCGGACTTCACCACCTATAGCGAGGGCGAAGAGCCCCACCGCTATGTCGTCATCTCCCCGCGCGATTAGAGCGAGCCCCATCATGTTGGCCGCCGACACGATTGCTGCCATCGCCACCGCTCCCGGCGAGGCAGCGATCGGCGTCATTCGCGTCAGCGGGCCGGCGGCGCTCGCCATTGCCGCGCGCCTCTTCCACCCGGCGGCCCCCCGGTCGCTGGAGGCGCTGCCCTCCCACACCGTTCACCTCGGCCAGATCCGCGATCCCGAGACGGGCCAGCCGGTGGATCAGGTGCTTCTGACCCTGTTCCGTGCGCCCCGCTCCTACACCGGCGAGGACGTGGTCGAGATCTCGGCGCACGGCGGGCCGGTGCCGCTGCGCCGTATCCTGGCGCTTTGCCTGGCGCAGGGCGCGCGCCTGGCCGAACCGGGGGAGTTCACTTGCCGCGCCTTCCTGCATGGCAAGCTCGACCTGGCCCAGGCCGAGGCGGTAATGGACGTGGTGTCTGCCCGCACCGAGCGCGGCCTGGATGTTGCCCTCGGCCAGTTGGAGGGCCGCCTCTCGGCGCTGGTGCGCGCGGCGCGCGACGCGGTGCTGCCGTTGGTCGCCCACCTCGAGGCGACGCTCGATTTCCCCGAGGAGGTGCCCGAGATGCCACGCGCGGCGGTGGCCGAGCGGATCGCCGACGCGCGGGCCAGCGTGGAGCGCCTGCTGGCGGGGGCCCAGGCCGGCCGCCTCTACCGCGAGGGCGCCCGCGTCGTCATCGTCGGCCGCCCCAACGTCGGGAAGTCTAGCCTGCTGAACGCCCTGCTGCGCGAGGAGCGGGCCATCGTCACCGCGATCCCCGGCACCACCCGCGACGTGATCGAGGAGGGCGCCAATATCCACGGCGTGCCGCTCCGCGCCATCGACACTGCCGGCATCCGTCAAACCGACGATCCCATCGAGGCCATTGGCGTGCAGCGCACCCTCGATCAGCTTGCCGCCGCCGACCTGGTGCTCGCCGTGTTCGATGCCTCGCAGGCGTTGGAGGAGGACGATCGCCGGCTCCTGGAGCGCGTGCGCGGGCGGCGCGTGCTGCTGGTTGCCAACAAGTGCGATCTGCCGCGGCGGGCCGACCTGACGCTGCTCACCGAGAGCCTGCCAGGGGTGCCGCTGGTGTGCGTCTCCGCGCGCGAGGGAACCGGTCTGCCGGCGTTGGAGGAGCAGGTGGCGGAGATGCTTCTCGGGGGCTGGCGAGGGCAGGAAGCGCCGTTGGTCGCCAGTGCCCGCCACCAGGCGGCCCTGACGGCGGCGCGCGCGGCCCTGCAGCAGGCCGCGGCAACGCTGGATGCCGGCCTGCCCCTCGAACTGGCGACCACCGACCTGCGCGCCGCCCTCGATGCCCTGGGCCAGGTGACCGGCGAAAGCGTCAGCGACGCGCTGCTGGCCGATATCTTCGGCCGCTTCTGCATCGGCAAATGAGGGCGTCCCCGGGTGTCAGGTGACAGGTAAGCATCACCTGGGTTCGTAGGGGCGAAGCAACCGGCGTGCCTAACCTTGGTGCACACGCGCCCGCATGGCCGTCGGTTGCTTCGTCCGTGTGGCCCACCAATGCCAGGTGACAGGGTGCGGAGCGCCGGATGTGGGGCGCCGTAAACGACGCCCCTGACCCAGGGGACAAGCGCCCTGGAGAATGCTCCGGCAACCGATGTGGGGTGCCCACAACCGGATTCCGGAGCCAGCTTCAGCCGGCTTGTCCCTTGGGGCAGGGTGGTCGTTTACGGCCACCCCCATCGGGCGACAGCTTTGCCCCCAATGCCTGATTGGCCTCGTTTGTTCGGCAACCGACACCGCTACTGCACCACGATCGTGTCCCAGTGCATGTAGTCCTCTTGCGTCGGCGTGGCAACCAGGAAGGAGGCGAGGCGGTAGGTGCCTGGCATCAGTGTCAGGCGCAGGGTTTCCGTCTCGCCGGGGCCCAGCAGCCGCGTGCGCTGGTCAATGCCGGGGCCCTGGATGTAGAAGCCGCGCGGCACCGACGACTCGTTCATCACCCGCAACTCCACCTCCCCGGGGGTAACCTGCGCGAAGCTGCGCGCCAGGAAGCGCTCGCGCAGGCTAACGATCACCAGCGGAGTGGGCAGTCCGGGGGCGCGGAAACCGGCCACCGCCGCCGCGGGCTGGAGGAAGCTCTGCGCCGTGCGGATCTCCTCCGGGAGTAGCGCCACCGGCTGGCTCAGGTTACGCAGGTCCAACGTGGCCTGCGGCCAGAACACGTAGAGCGAGTCTTCCTCCCTCCCTGGAATCTCGCCCTCCACGAGCACATGGATCTGGATGTCTTGCGGGCGCACGCTGGCCGTCTCCAGGAGCCGGCCCATCTGCGGCTCGCGGATCCCCTGGGTGGCCAGTATGTGGCCCTGCAGGCCGGTGGCGATGCGCTCGCCGTTGCGGTAGACATCCATCGGCCCGTAGACCGCCACGTAGGCGAGTGAGCGGGGGAAGCGATCCGAACCGATCCCGGTCTCGCCGTGGACCACCTGCATCACCCCGGCCCCGCCAAGGGGAGCCATCGGGTTCAGCCCGGTGAGACGCACCTCCCACAGCGTGCCGTCTTCCGGCACCATCCACTGCGCCACCCCGGTCACCAGCCGGTCGGCCGTGACGGTGGTTCCCGCCGCCGCCATCCCCGGGTTCAGGTCGGCATCAATGGCGGCCAGGCGCGCCACGCCCTGCACCGACATCAGCTCGTTAGACCAGGGAGCACCCCGCGATAGGTGGGCTGTTTGCGTGGTCGTAGACGCGGCGCCGTACCAGCCCTGGCCCATCGGGGTGACGACCGGAGCGTTGAAGGGGCGCTGCCCCTCCGTGGTGGTCGTGGTGCCTGTGTCCTGCGCCAGCGCGGGAGCCGCCATGGCCCCGGCCATCAGCAGGCCGGTGATGCACCGTGTTAGCTTCATCAGTATGCATCCTCCTCAAACCGTCGGCGATCGGGGGGGCCTCGGTCGGCACCGCATCCTGGCGCCGGCCGGCCCTTCGCCGATCTGCTGCTGTGGAGCAACCTGCCGACACGAGCGCACGGCGGGGCCGCGCCTCGGCGGGAACGGACGTGCTCTCGCTCGCGCAACCTGCTCCCTCCTCAATCCGCGCCCGCGGCGGCCGGCGCGGTTCGGCCGGCACAGGCTGCCCGGCGTGTGCCGGATGCCGGACACCTCCGCCAACCCCCAGGAGGCACGCCCCCTATCTACCCGCCAATGCGCCCCGGCAAACGCCAAGAAGCCGGACAACCGCATCCCACTGCTCCCGGGAGAGGCGGTGGCGGTAGTGGCCACCGCGATCCGCGCGTGGCAAAGAGGGGCATGCCCGCCCGGGCACCCGGCCGCTGCCCGCCAACTGCGGCACCGGTTTGCCGTCCTGCCGCCCTCGGCATGGCCCCGGTGGGCGCCCGCACTGTGTGAACAACGGCACGATCTGCCCCGCGCTTCAGGTTTGGCAGGCGGGCGGACGGGGTATACCTCAGACGCCAGCGTGCTGATACCATGATGGGTGGCGCCTGTAAGCTGCGAAGCCAGTACCTGAATGGCTGGGAAGGGGCGGGTCCGTGGTCGCCGAGAGATGCGCTGTGTGCCTGGACGACGGGGTGATCCCGACCATACGCCTGACCGGTGAGCTGCAGTGGGAGGCCTCGGCCGCCATTGCGGAAGCGTTTCACAAAGTCATTGCCCGCCGCTGCGAGCAACTGCACCTCGATGCCGCCGGCATCACCGAAGTGGACGAGGGGGGGCGGGATGCGCTGCTCAGCCAGGTTCGGGCCGCCGAGGCACAAGGCGTGACGGTGAAGCTGACCCACGCCAGCCGGCGCTTCCAGGAGGCGTTCCGCCAGCGGGAGCCCAACGACGGCGAGGACGCGCCCGCGAGCGCCGGCGATTGGGAGTGCGACCTGGTGTTGCCCTGTGCGCCCCGTTCCGTCAGCCTCATGCGCGGGTGCGTCGCCAAGCTGGCCGTCCGACTCCCGTTCAGCACCACCGAGGTGGAAGACATCGTTCTGGCGGTGGGCGAGGCCGCGGCCAACGCGGTGCGCCACGGCACCCGCACCGGCAGCTCCGGGCCGGTTCACCTCCGCTGCCGCGTCGATGGTGGCGGCCTGGCCGTGGAGATCACCGACCCGGGCGATGGGTTCGACCCGGAGCGCCTCCGTCGCCCCAACCCGCGCGCCCAGCGCGCCGGCGGCATGGGCATCTACCTCATGCGCCGCATCATGGACGAGGTCACCTACACCTTCGACTCCCGCGGCACCACCGTGCGTCTCGTCAAGCATGGGCCCTCCCCATAGAGGAACTCGGATTTCGGATTTCGGATTTCGGATTGGCCCCTTCTGCCCGCTGCCTCCAGCCACTGACGCGGCCACTTCCCCTTGCTCTTCCGGTTGCTGACGGGGATTGCCGTTGCGGTTGTCGAACTCCGTGGGGAGGGGGTGAGGGCGGTTGCGAGAGGCGCTGGTCGTAGATCTGGGAACGATTGCCTACGCCGAGGCGCTGGCGCTGCAGCGGCGGTTGGCGGCCGAGCGCCACGCCGGCACCGTGCCAGACGTGCTGCTGCTCTGCCAGCACCCGCCGGTGGTGACCCTCGGGCGCTCCGGCGATGCCGCCCACATCGGCGCCGAGGTGCGGCGCCGGGGTGTGCCGGTCTACGACGTGGAGCGCGGCGGCGACGTGACCTACCACGGCCCCGGGCAGTTGGTCGGCTACCCCGTGCTGGCGCTGCGGTCGGACGAGCGCGACCTGCACGGCTACCTGCGCGGCCTGGAAGAGGTGGTGCTGCGCACCCTCGCCGACTTTGGCGTTCACGGCGAGCGCCTGCCCGGTTTGACGGGCGTGTGGTCGGGGAAGAATAAGCTGTGCGCGATCGGGGTGGCGGTGCGGCACTGGGTAACCTTGCACGGCTTCGCCCTCAATGTCAATCTCGACCTGCAGCCTTTCCAGTGGATCGTGCCGTGCGGCCTTCACGGGCGCGGTGTCACCTCCCTGGAGGCGCTGGCCGCGCGGCCGCTCGACTTTGCCGCCGTTCAGGCGGCGGTCGTCCGCCACTTTGGCATCGTGTTCTCCCGCAGCCTGCAGCCGGCGGCCGTCGAGGAGGTGCTGGAGCGGCTCTCCCGCGGCGCCGCCGAGAGAGGAGTGACAGCCAATGGTGACGATGGAGATCTCCGTCCATCCGGTCGGAACGGGGAGCGCCAGCCTGAGTGACTACGTGGCCGACGTGATCCAGGTCGCCAAGCAGCGGGGCGTGAAATACGAGATCACCGGCATGAGCACCAACCTGGAGGGTGACCTGGATACCCTGTTCGACATTGCCCGCGAGATGCACAAGGCCAGCTTCAAGCGAGGGGCGCCCCGTGTCTTCACCCTCCTCAAGATAGACGACCGCCGCGATAAGGAGCTGACCCTGGAGTATAAGCGCCGCACGGCAGTGAGTAAGGTGGGAGACGCCTGAATGGAGACACCCCGCGGGCTTACCGCCCTGGTGCCGGCAGCGGACCGGCGCACCTTGGTGATGGGCGTCCTGAACATCACGCCCGATTCTTTCAGCGATGGCGGCCAGTTCCTGGACCCAGCCGCCGCCGTGGCGCAGGCCCGGCAGATGATGGCCGATGGCGCCGACATCATCGATATCGGCGGCGAGTCGACCCGGCCCGGTGCCGATCCGGTGCCGGCGGCGGAGGAGATGCGCCGGATCCTGCCGGTGATCCGCAGTCTCCGAGAGGCTGGCCTCGGGCCGATTTCCGTCGACACTTACAAGGCGGAGGTGGCCGCGGCCGCGGTGGACGCGGGCGCGGTGATCATCAACGACATCGGCGGGCTGACGCTGGACCCGGACGTGGCCACCGTGGCTGCCCGCACCGGGGCCTACCTGGTGGTGATGCACCTCCGGGGCACCCCCCGCACGATGCAGCAGCACACCGACTACGACGACGTGGTGGCGGAGGTGATCGCCTTCCTCCGCCGCCAGCTTCAACGGGCCCAGGAGGCCGGCGTGCCGCCCGACCACCTGATTGCCGACCCGGGTATCGGCTTCGGCAAGACGGCGTCACAGAACCTGGAGATCCTGCGGCGGCTGTCGGAGTTCGCCGTGCTTCAGGTGCCGATCCTGGTGGGCACCTCTCGCAAGGGGTTCATCGGCCGCGTCCTCGGCCTGCCGGTGGACCAGCGCCTGGAGGGCACCGCCGCCACTGTCGCCGCGGCGATCCTGCACGGTGCCGCCATCGTGCGCGTGCATGATGTGCTGCCAATGGTGCGCGTGGCCCGGATGACCGATGCCATCCTCGGCCGCTGGCAGCCGGAGGAGTGAGCAGGGGCTAGGTGACAGGTGTTAGGTGACAGGTGACAGGTGTCAGGCGTCAGGGTTTGTAGGGGCGAAACAACCGGCGTGCCTGACCTTGGCGCTTGTGCATCCGCATGACCGCCGGTTGCTTCGCCCCTACGGCGACTGGGTGCTGCCCGGCCGGCTGGATGTGGGGCGTGGGAGCGCTTGGGCCACGATGAGGGCGATGTCGTCGTGCGAGGCGCGGCCGGTGAAGTGCTGCACCTCCGCGCGGATGGCATCGGCCGTCCCGTCTGGGCCGCGGCGGGCGTTCTCGGCCACCACGTCCTCCAGGCGCTCGATGCCGAAGAACTCGCGCCCGTTGCGGGCCTCGGTCACCCCGTCGGTGTAGAGGACCAGCAGGTCTCCCGGCTCCATCCGCACCGAGGCGCTGGCGAACTGGGCGTCGCGGAAGGCACCGACCGGCGAGCCGGTGCTGCCGAGGCGCACCAGGCGGTTTGGGTCGTGGGCGCGCACCAGGAAGGCGGGCGGGTGGCCGGCGCTCACGTAGTCGACCTCCCCGGTTTCCGGATGCACCGCGGCGTAGAAGAGGGTGATGAACACCTCGTGCGCGACGTAGGTGAAGAGGGCGTCGTTGAGGTGGCGGATGACCTCTACCGGGTCGGGGTGCTCAAAGGCGAAGGCGCGCAGCATGTACTTTCCCATCGCCGCGTGCACCGCCGCGTTCACCCCCTTGCCGGAGACATCGGCCATCAGCAGACCGATGCGCCCGTCGGGCAGGCTGATCAGGTCGTAGAAGTCACCGCCGATCTGGGCTTCCTCCAGGGCCGCGTAGTAGCGCGCGGCCAGGCGTAGCCCCCCTCTCTCGGGCGGCACCGGCGGCAGAAACGCCTTCTGCAGCACCTCAGCCACGTTCCGCTCGCGCTCGAACGCCCGCGCGTTCTCGATGGCGACGGCTGCCTGGTTGGCCACCGCCTCGCACAGGCGCACGTCGTGGGGCGACACCTGGCAGGGAGCCCCCGCTGAGTCGAGCAGCGCCACCCCGACCACCTCCGTGCCGACGATCAGCGGCAGCACCAGCGCCGAGCGCATGTGCCACAGCCCCAGGAAAGCGCGGCTATCCTCCGGCTCCGCGGCGAGGTCGGTGAGCGCCAGCGCCTTGCCCGTCTCCACGGCGCGCTGGATCGTTCCACCCAGCGACAGCAGGTCGAGATCCATCGCCCTCAACGCGTCTGCCTCATCGGGGGTGATGCCGTAGGCCCGCTCCGGTATCAGCCTGGCTGCCTTCCGGAGGAAGATGAGGCAGCGCGTGCAGCCAGAGACATCGGCCAGGGTGCGGGCGATGATCAGCACTCGCTCGTCGAGGTGGAGCGTGGAGACAAGCTGCTCGGCGGTGCGGAACAGCGTTTGCGCCTCGCGCGCGGAGCGGCGCTCGCGCTCGTGCAGGAGTGCGTTCTCCAGCGCCAGCGCGGCGCGGTCGGCCAGCAGCATTGCCAGGCTCAAGTCTCGCTGGGTGAAGTGGTGGCCGGCGGCAGCTTCCACCTGAACACCGCCGATGCAGCGGCCATGTACCAAGAGCGGCAGCCCCAGGCGCGTGGCCGCGTCCTCGTTTGGCCCGCGGAGCGGGGCGCGCTCGTGGATGGCGCGCATCACCTCGTCGCCCTGAGGCGTGCCAATGCGCACCGGCGGGCGGTGCTGGCCCTGCTCGTCATCCAGGAGGATCAGCAAGCCCGCCTGCCCGCCCAGCGCCACCAGCAGCCGTTCCAGGAGTTGCCCGGGGAGCGCATCGAGATCGAGCACGGAAAGGGCCACGTCGCTGATGAGCTGCAGGGCGTGCAGCGCCTGCACCATCCGCTCGTTCTCGCGCGCCAGGCGCTGCTTCTCCGCCTGCTCGCGAATCACCGCCGCGATCTGCGGGATCTCGAACGGCTTCATCACGTAGGCGGCCGCCCCCTCGTTCAGCGCCTCCACCGTGCTCGTGACCGAGGCATAGGCGGTGACCATCACGCACGCCAGCTCCGGGCGCAGCGCCTTGAGCTGGCGCAGCAGCTCCGTGCCGGACATATCCGGCAGGCGTACGTCCAGCAGCGCCACCTCGAACGGGGTCTCCTGTGCCAGCGCCAGCGCCTCGGTCGCCGTGCCCACCGCCTGGACGCGGTAGCCGATCTCCCCCAGCAGATCCGTCAGCGTCTCGCGGGCCCCTGCCTCGTCGTCAACGATCAGGATGCGAGTTTCCGCGGCCCACTCCGGGCGTCTCTCCGCCTGTGCCTGCACCCTCGCCTCCACTCCCGCCCTTGGCATCGCCGCGGCGGCCCCTAACGGCGCCGGAAGACCACCTCCCGGCCCAGGCCCGCCAGGCCGAACCGCCCCCGGTCGTAAGCCAGCTCCCCATTCACCCACACGTAGAGCGGCCAGCCACGCAGCCGCCAGCCCACGTAGGGGCTCCAACCGCAGCGGGAGAGGATCGGGAGCCCCCCCAACCCCCCTGAAACCGGGGGGGCCGACTGATCCGGCTCCCCCCATTCTTGGGGGGTCGGGGGGGCCGACTGGTCTGGCTGGCCGGCTTGCAGCGTCTGTACCGTCTCCATGTCGACCAGCACCCAGTCCAGGGGGCGGATCCCGAAAAGGGCGGCGGCTCGTGCCGAGGTGAGTTCCACCAGGCGTTGGAAGGAGAGCCGCCCCTGGGAGAGCGCGGTCAGCATCAGCGGCAGCGCCACTTCCAGGCCTGGCATGCCGGAAGGCGCCTGCGGGTACGGCTGTTCCTTCGCCGCGCGGGGGTGCGGTGCATGGTCGGTGCCGAGGGTGTCCACCGTGCCGTCTTCGATCGCGGCCCAGAGCGCCGCACGGTCGGCGGCGGAGCGCAGGGGTGGGTTCACCTTGCCGAAGTTGCCCAGTGCCGCCAGGTCCTCCTCGCTCAAGAGCAGGTGGTGCGGCGCGGCTTCCACGTAGACGGGCTGCCCCTTCGCCTTTGCCTCTCGCAGCAGAGCCAGCTCGGCGGCGGTGGAAACGTGGCAGAAGTAGAGGGTGGCGCCGGTGCGCTCCCCCAGCGCCAGGGCGCGCTGCACCGCCGCTGCTGCTGCCGCCGGCGGGCGCACCCAGCCGTGCGCCTAGACCGCAAGCGGCCCCCCCACC
>JAAZEB010000250.1 GCA_012512505.1 Armatimonadota bacterium
ACCAGCGTCGGGTCGGCACCGGCGCCCTCCAAGGCAACGATGCCGCGCACGGTGAAGCGGTGTGTTTCCTCGCGGTAGGCCCCTTCCCAGGAGGGCACCAGCGTGGTCAGCTCCAGGGGATCGCCGACCTGGGCGCCCAGGTCAGTGGCCACCCAGCGGTTCAGCCAGACATCGTGCCGGCCCAGCGGTTCCCCGCCGCCGGCCAGGAAGCGAAAGGGCGCCGGTGCCTCGATGGCGGCCAGCAGCGCGTAGGCGGCACGGCGCGCGCCGTCGCGCGGCCGGCGGAGGGTGGTCGCCAGGTGGATCGACACGGCCGAGGCGCGGGCGCCGTGCGCGGCTGCGGCCTCACGGGCGGCCTGCACGGTGTCCTCCGAGAGGAGCAGTTCCTCGCTGCGGAGGGTGAGCGCGCGCCGCTCCGGGTGCACAGCCAGGCTGAGGCCGCGGTCGGCGAGGGTGGCCTGGTCGCGCAGAGCCTGCGTCAGCGCCGGCAGCGGGTTGGTGCCCGGGGTCGATTCCACGAGGAGGGCGTTCGCTGCCCCGGGGCGGCCCAGCGCGCGGGCCAGCCAGGCGCGGGGCACAAAGAGGTTGCGCGGCGTGGCCGGGTTCGCGCCGAGCCGGAAAGCGCCAGCGCCACCTTCGGGCAAGACGGCCGCCACCTCTAGCCGCGTCGAGCGCAGCGTGCGCTCGCGGTCACGAGGGGAGAAGAGGGTGCCGAAGCGGGGGGCGTTTGCCAGCGCCAGGTTGAGGAGCAGAGCCTCTCCCTGGCGCACCCCCAGGTCGCGCGCCAGCGCCTGGGAGACAACGGCTTGCTCCTCGTCCGGGACGGGAAGCCGCGCGCCGTCAAAGAGCGCCGCGAAGTCGCGATCGATGCCGATGACCGTCACGCGCGGCAGCGTGCTGTTGCCCTCGGCATCGGCGACCGCGCCTTCCGCGAGGAGGACCGGCACCACGCGCCGTACGCCGGCTTGCGCGCACGAGCGCTGCAGCGCGCTGGCCAGCGCCGCGCGGAAGTGGCGGGGGGCCACCAGGGCGTGATCCACCCGCCCGAGGCGCGCCAGCGCGGTATCACGCAGGCTGCCGGTCACCGAGGCGCCCACCACCAGCGAGCCGGTGATCGCCGCCGTGGCGATGGCCACCGCCGCGGCGACGACGACGCCCGTCTTCCAGTAGAAGCGGGCGCTGCGCGTCACCAGCCGCCACAGGCTCATCGTGCCCCCCCGGGCACCGGCTCCAGGCGGCCGTCGTGCAGCTCCAGGCAGCGATCCAGGCGCGCGGCATGCTCGGCGTTGTGAGTGACCATCAAGAGGGTGACACCTTGCTGCCGGGCGGCTTCGAGCAGCAGATCGACCACGGCGGCTCCGGAAGCGCGGTCGAGGTTGCCGGTTGGCTCATCACACAGCAGGAGGCGCGGCTGGTTGATCAGCGCCCGGGCGATGGCGGCGCGCTGGCGCTCGCCCCCGGAGAGCTGGGCGGGGAAGGCGTGCGCCCGGTGTTCGATCCCGACGCGCGCCAGCAGGTCGCGCGCCCGGTCGCGCGCCTCCGGCGGCGAACCGAGTGGCACGGTGGGGAGCAGCACGTTCTCCAGCGCCGTCAGTTGGGGCAGCAGACGGTGCTCCTGGAAGACGAAGCCGACCTGCGTCGCTCGAAAGCGGGCCAGCGCCGGGCCGGCCAGGGCGGTGACCTCCACCGGGCCGAGGCACACGCGGCCGCCGCTGGGCCGGTCGAGCGAGCCGATCAGGTTGAGCAGCGTGCTCTTCCCGCACCCGGAGGGGCCGAGGATCGCCACGGCCTCGCCCGCGGCCACCGTGAACGACACGCCGCGCAGCACCAGCACCTCCCCGTAGGCGCGTGTGAGGTCAGTGACTACCAGGTTTAGCTCGGCAGGGTGGGTCATCCCTCTCTCCGCGATGTATCCTCGCCGGGTGCCGGGGTGGGGCCGTCATCCTTGCGTCTCAGGGCGGCGGTGGGGCAGGCATCGGCGCAGGCCAGGGCCACGCGGCGCAGGCCCTGGCGCAGCGCCTCGTTCAGCGGCACGGCCACGCGCACGTTCAGGCCGCGGCCGATGAAGGTCAACCCCAGCTCCTCGCGAGCCTCTGTGGCGATCTGCACGCACACCCCGCAGGCGATGCACTTCCCAGGCTCGTAGACGGTCTCCGGGTGTGTCTGTTCGACGCGGTAGTCGCGGCGCTCGCCACGGTACTCGTTGGGGCGGGCGCCGTAGGCGATGGCGTGCAGTCGCAGCGCGCACGTCTCCTGCTTGTGGCAGTCGCAGTGCAGGCAGCGCCGCGACTCGCGCACTGCCTGGTCGGGGGAGAGCCCCCCCAACCCCCCCGAGGCCGGGGGGGCTACCGGGTCCGGCTCCCCCCATTCTTGGGGGGCCGGGGGGGCCGCTTCTGCGGTGGGGGAAACGCGCGGCTCGGGGCTGGCGTTGGCCAGGAAGGGTGCCAGCTCGTCCGCCTGGAGGCG
The DNA here is from genome assembly GCA_012512505.1 of Armatimonadota bacterium. Taxonomy (GTDB): domain Bacteria; phylum Armatimonadota; class JAAZEB01; order JAAZEB01; family JAAZEB01; genus JAAZEB01. Next base: position 2,467 of record JAAZEB010000250.1, read on the forward strand.
GCCCATCTGAACGGTGAACGGCCGGTCGCGCGCTGGCTCTGGACTGCCGCTCAGGTAGTGGTGGATGGCGCGGGCCGCGGTGCGCCCATCGCCCACCGCACGCACCGCGTGCCGGGAGGGGAGGACTGCCGCACCGGCAGCGTAAACGCCCGGCAGGGTGGTTGCCAGCGTGTGGCGATCCACCTGGATCCCCTGTCGGCCCGGCTCCAGGCCCAGGGCGCGCACCGCCTCCGGCGCTGTCGGGCCGGTGGCGATCAGCACCGCATCGTGGCGCGCGCGGAGCTCCTCCAGTGACAGACTCTCACCCAGGCGCACGCCCCCCTGGAACTCCACGCCGAGGCGGAGGATGAGGTGTATCTCGGCCTGGAGGAGATCGCGCGGGAGAAGCGCCTCGGGCACGCCGTACTGCAGCATCCCGCCGGGGAGGGGGTGCTCGTCGAAGAGGGTGCAGGCATGTCCGGCCTGGGCCAGGTAGTAGGCGGCGGCGAGGCCGGCAGGGCCGGCGCCGACGATCGCCACCCGCTTGCCGCTGGGCGGGGCACACTCAGGGCGGTAGGGATCGCCGGAGGCGAGGTCCAGGTCGGCCACATGGCGCTTCAGCAGGCAGATCGAGACGGGGGCGTCGGCTTGGCCGCGGCGGCACGCCTTCTCGCACAGCTCGGGGCAGATCCTGCCCAACACGGCCGGCAAGGCGATGCGCTCCTTGACGGTGATCAGCGCCTCGCGCACCTGGCCGGCGGCGATCTGGCGGATCATCCGGGGGATGTCCATGTGTGCCGGGCAGGTGCTCTGGCAGGGACCCACGCAATCGCCCAGGTGATCGCCCAGCAAAAGCTCCAGCGCGGTGCGTCGGGCGGCGTGAACCTCGGGGGTCTCGCTTTCCACGACCATCCCCTCGGCCACCGGGGTGGCGCAAGAGGGGAGCAGGCGCGCGCCGCCGTTCACCCGCACCACGCAGACGAAGCAGGAGGTCAGCGGCGGCTTGCCGGGGCGATGGCACAGCGTCGGGATCGTGATGCCGGCATGCCGGGCGGCCTCCAGCACGCTGGTGCCCTCGGGCACCTCCACCAGTTGTCCATCGATTGTGAGTTGTGGCATCCTTCCTCACCCCCTGTGCCGTGCGCGCTCGTTGCCTCGCCTGCCTTTGCCCTTTACTTGCTGATGACCGAGATCGCCTCCGCGGGGCAGATCCCCCGGCAGACATCGCAGCGGGTGCACTTCTCCGCGTCGATGACGTGACGCTGGTAAGGCGTCAGCGGGATGGCGTCCACCGGGCAGGCCTGCGCGCACTTGGTGCAGCCGGTGCATTGCTCGTCGACGTGGTAGCGGATCAGCGCCTTGCAGCGGCCGGCGGGGCAGTGGCCCTCCAGGTGGGCTTCGTACTCCGCGCGGAAGTAGCGCAGCGTGGTCAGCACCGGGTTGGGCGCGGTGTGCCCCAGCCCGCACAGGCTCCCCTGCTTCACCTGGCCGGCGAGTTGCTCCAGCTTCTCCAGGTCGCCCGGTTTGCCCTGGCCGGCGCAGAGGCGCTCCAGGATTTCCAGCATGCGCCGGGTGCCAAGTCGGCAGAAGGTGCACTTCCCGCACGATTGGCCTTGGGTGAACTCCAGGAAGTAGCGGGCGATCTCCACCATGCAGTCGCGGTCGTCCATCACGACCAGGCCGCCGGAGCCCATGATGGCGCCGGCGGAGGCGAGGGCCTCGTAGTCCACCGGGGTATCGGCCAGGGCGGCGGGGAGACAGCCGCCAGCGGGCCCGCCGATCTGCACCGCCTTGAACGTCCGCCCCCCGGCGATGCCGCCGCCGATCTCCTCGACGATCTCGCGAATGGTGATCCCCATCGGCACCTCGATCAGGCCGCCGCGGGCCACCTTGCCGGTGAGGGCAAACACCTTCGTGCCCTTGCTGGTCGCCGTGCCCAGGCGGGCAAACTGCTCCGCCCCGTGGCGCACCAGCCAGGGGACCATCGCGTAGGTCTCCACGTTGTTGATGCAGGTAGGCTGGCCCCAGAGGCCCTTCTCCGCGGGATAGGGGGGCCGCAGGCGGGGGCTCCCGCGCCTGCCCTCGATCGATTCCAGGAGGGCGGTCTCCTCGCCGCAGACGAACGCCCCGGCGCCTTCCATTACCCGCAGGCGCAGCGAGAAGTCGCTGCCCAGGATCTGGTCGCCCAGGAAGCCTGCCTCCTCGCAGCGGCGGATCGCCTCGCGCATGCGCTCCACGGCCAGGGGATACTCGGCACGGATGTAGAGGATCCCCTCGCGGGCACCCACCGCGTAGGCGGCCAGCGCCATCCCCTCCAGCACCCGGTAGGGGTACGATTCCAGGATCATCCGGTCCATGAACGCGCCCGGGTCGCCCTCGTCGCCGTTGAGGACCACGTACTTCGTCTCGCCCGCCGCGGCGCGCACCACGGCCCACTTTTTGCCCGTGGGGAAGCCGGCGCCGCCCCGCCCGCGCAGCCCGGCGCGGGTGACGGTGGCGATGAGCTCCTCCGGGCTGGCCTGCCGCAGCGCCTGCCGCAGCGCCACGAAGCCCTGGTGCGCCAGGTACTCCTCTAGGTCCACCGGCGAGAGGCTGCCGCAGTATTCGGTGGCGATCCGCGTCTGGCGCCCGAGGAAGGCGCACACCGGGGCATCACGCACGTCGATGGCGTAGCGCGTTACCGGGGTTGACGCCTCGTCGGTGAGCAGGCGGTCGAGCGCGCCGAGGATGGCACTCCGGGCGGTGCGCAGCAGCCCACGCGGCCGGAAGTGGCGGCGGACGATGGCGTCCGCGTCGTGCGGGGCCACCCGGGCGTAAAGCGCCGTCTGCTTGCCGCCCTGTACCACCTCCACTAGCGGCGTTTGGTGGCACATCCCCACGCAGCCCACCGGCTTCACCACTACCGGCGCGTCCAGTTCCCGAACTGCCTGTTCCAGCGACCGGCGCACCTCCTGGCTGCCGCCGGCGATGCAGCACGACCCGACGCCAACGCGCACCTCGGGAAGGACGGCCGGCTCCGTCAGGCCCCCTCGGGTTTGGGGCGAGTGGGAGGGCGGAGAGGCATACCCCTGGCGTTCCAGCCGCAGGAAGTCGTCAATCACCTTCGGCACCCCGTCCGGGGCCAGGTGGCCGTAGGTGATTCCGTCGATCTGCACTACGGGGGCCAGGGTGCAGCAGCCGAGGCAAGCCACCTTCTGCACGGTGAAGCGACCGTCGGCATCGGTGTCTTCGCCCGGGGGCAGGCCCAGGTGGCGCTCCAGCGCCTCCTGGATGAGGCCGGCGCCCTTGACGTGGCAAGCAGTGCCGTGGCAGACGCAGATGGTGTGCCGCCCTGCCGGCCGCAGCCGAAACTGCGAGTAGAAGGTGGCGACGCCGTACAGATCAGCGGGGGTGATCGCCGAGATGCGGCAGACGTGCGCCAGCGCCTCCTCCGGCAGGTAGCGGTACTCACGCTGGATCGCCTGCAGGATCGGGATCGCCTGGTCGGGCGTGCGCCCCAACTCGGCCACCAGGCGATCCACGAAGGTGAGATCGACGCGGGCGCTGGTGCCGGCCCCCCCAGTTTCGCTCCCCTGTGCCAAGCTCGCTCTCTCCTTTTAGTCTACCAGGACGCCGCGTTGCCGGGCGCCTGGCTCAAGGACGCCCCGATGAACCCGCGCGCTCCATCGGGGCGTCGGTCCTGCCGGCCCACGGCACACCAGCCCGGGAGCCCCTACCGGCCGATGCAGTACAGGTTCTCCTTGCCCCGGATGTAAACGCGGTCACCGACGAACGCGGGCGACGCGTTGACGCTCTCGCCGAGAGGCGCGGTGCCTAGCTGCCGGAACGTGCGCCCCGTCGCCAGGATGTGCATCATCCCCTCGTTGTCGAGGAGGTAAAGCCGGTCTCCCACCACCGTGGGCGAGGCCCAGAACATCCGCTCCAGCGAGTGCTCCCACACCTTGGCGCCGCTCTTCAGGTCGTAGCAGGTGACCAGCCCGTCGGTGGTGACCAGCCAGACCAGCTCGCCGTTGCTGGCGGGGCTGGTGACGTCGGGAATGCCATCGGTCGCGCTCCAGGCGATGGCGCTTTGGGTGACGTCGCCCTGGCCGCCGGGGCGAATCGCGGTGAGTGGCGCGCCGATGTTGCAGGCCAGCACCAGGCCGCCGGCCGCGATCGGCGTTGGTGCCACATCGCCGCTGAGGCACTCCACCCGCCACTTCTCGGCGCCTGTCTTCGGGTCATAGGCGATTACCCACGGGTTGGCGCAGGTGATGATCTCCGCCGTACCGCCGGAGGAGACCACCAGCGGCGTGCTCCAGGAGTTGGGCACGGGCCGCTTCGTCTCCCAGATGGTTTGCCCGGTGGCCGTGTCGAGCGCCAGCAGGGCCGACTTGCCGTCTTCGGCACTGAGACCCTGGTCGTACTGGATGATCAGGCGGTTCTCGTGGAGGACCGGCGAGGAGGCGTGCCCGTACATGTTGTCGGGAACCCCCAGGTTTCGCAGCCAGCCGAGCTTCCCATCCAGGGTGAAGCACGCCAGGTGCCCGGTGGCGAACAGGGCAAAGACGCGCTCTCCGTCGGTGGCCAACGTTGGCGCGGCATAGCCGGTGTCGGATGAGACGTTGGGGGGTGTGGCCCCGGCGCCACCCGTGCCCACCGGCTGGCGCCACAGCAGCTTCCCATCCGCCGCGGCGAAGCAGTAGACCTCGCGCTGCTTCTCATCCGCCCCGGAGAGGAAGACCCGGTCGTTCCAGACCACCGGCGAGTTCTCCCCCGGGAGGGGCACGGGCACTTTCCAGCGGATGTTCGTGCCTTTGGTGCCGTCCCAGTGCTCGGGCGGGCGTGCCGAAGGCGCGGCAAGGCCGCTGCCACCAGGGCCCCGGAACTGAGGCCAGTTGCGCGCCAACTCTCGCGCCGAGGCGGCACGCCGTCGCGGGCGTCCAGCGCGCTCCTCCAGGCCGACGGCGCGGGCATACTCCCGGGCGGGGTCGCGCCCGGCGCCAGCGCCCAGCGAGAAGAGCCCGGCAAGCGCGACCACCCCCAGGGTGGCCACGACCACGCGGGCGCGGGCGGCGATCCGGCGGGGATCCTCCGGCGGGTCGCCGGGCTTTGGCAGCCGGCGCCGCAGGCGCTTGGCGCCCTTCAGCGCCGCGACAAAGACCACCACCCCTGCCAGCAGCAGGAGGCTCCCGCCTTCGGCGAACGCCTTGCGCCCGAAGTACTCCTCCCGGATCTCCCGGTCGAGCCTGCGGATGCGAGCCTTCAGCGCCTCGTCCGCCGGGCGCTTGGCGAGCTGTGCCTTCAGCGCCACCATCGCCGGTGGATCCACCGGGAAGCGGGCGCGGCCCTGCAGCCAGTTGGCGACGAGCAGCCCGCAGACAACCAGCGAGAAGAGCGCCGCGAACACAGCAATGTGCACGCAGGCGCGGTAGGCTGCCTCGCTGCCGCCCACCGGGGGCCGGCCGCTACCGTTGGTCGACGGCATCCGGCACCTCCGTTTCGTCGATGACCAGGCCCAGGCGCGCGTGCTCTTGCGGGCAGGAGCGATAGCAGCGGGCGCAGGCCAGGCATGCGGCGCGGTCGGCCTCATAGTTGTCGCGGCGGCGGCGGATGGAGAGGAGGATCAGCTTCAGCCCAAAGACGAGGCCCACCCAGGCGCCGAAGAGGCGGCCGGCGTCGCGGAAGCGGAAGCGGAGCTCGGCGGCCTCTCGGTACAGCTCCTCGGTGGGGTGCCCGTGTTTGCGGAACGCCTCGCTGGCGTCGGTGGTGCCGCGCACCTTCCCCTGTTCCTCAATCCAGACGCGGTCGGCCAATTGCACGCGGGCATGCGCGCGCGCAAGCCGGCCGCTGCCGTGGGCCCCCAGCCACCCGCCCGCGGCCACGAGCACGGGCAGCAGGAGAAGGAGCACCGCCAGGCGGCCGCGGCCCTCATGGCGCAGCGCCGGGTCTGGCTCGGGCGTCGGCACGCGGATCGCGCCGAAGGGGCATGACTCCTCGCAGAGGCGGCACTGGGTGCAGGTGTCGGGAGTGATCGTCACCGGCCACCGCGCCCAGGGCGCCACCCAGCGCAGCAGGACGCCGTAAGGGCAGACGAAGCGGCAGTAGGGCCGACCCACGAACATCGAGAGGAGCAGGAAGGCGGCTCCCAGCGAGAGGAGCTTGACCGTGCCGCTCATGCGGAAGAAGGAGACGAACGGGTCGTAGTTGCAGATGACGAAGGCGCTGCCGGTGGCGGCGAAGAGGACGGCGGCTCCCAGGTAGAGGTAGGGAAGCAGCCCCAGGGCATGTTCGAGCCAGGGCGGGATGCGCGCCGGGCGGGCGAGCACCACGTCTTGCACGGCGCCCATCGGGCAGACGGCGGCGCAGAAGACGCGCCCGAAGAAGAGCGCGAAAAGGAGCGGCAGCGCGAAGAAGGCGGCCACGACGGCAGGCAGGGCGTAGCTGCGGTCGGTCGCCGCGACCACCACGTTCTGGATCGCCCCGATCGGGCAGACGCATCCGTTGCGGTAGAAGCCGAAGTAGGCCAACGAGAAGAGCATCAGCGCGAAGACGCCGTTGCGGGAGCGGCGCTTCAGCACCAGGTAGGCGGCCAGCGAGAGCGCCACCGCCAGCAAGACCACGTCCAGCACCGCCAGCGTGCCGGCCCGGGGCGGCGGGGTGGTGGGCGCTGGCATCTGGTAGCCGGTGGAGAACTCCGGGGGCGGGAAGCGTTCCTCGCCCAGGGCCGCCGCCGGCAGCGCCAGCAGGGCCAGGGCCGGCCCGAGGGATCGCCGCATCACTGCTCCCCCTCCGCACTCTTCAGCAGATACGGCCGGGTAGCCGGCACGCGCACGAAGGCGTCCGAGGGGCACGCATCGGCGATGGCGCATTGGTTGCAGTTTTCGCAGCGGTCGTGCCGCACCTGCAGTTGGAGCGAGCCGTTGCCGAAGGTGCCGCAGCCCTCCACGCACTTGCCGCAGCCGATGCAGAGCGGCTCGTCGATCACGTACTCGAAGTAGGGATCCTCGATGAACCTCCGCTTGATGGCGCCCGTGGGGCAGCGCTGGTTCTCGGCGGCAGTGGTGAGGGCATTCGGCTGCGCCTCGAAGAAGCCGAAGCAGAGCTCGCAGTGGCCGCACATGGCGTGGACGTGCACGCACTTTACCGCCGACGGGCCCAGCACGCACTCTGTGGCGCACTTCCCGCACTGGGTGCACTTGTTCGGGTCGATCTGCCACACGGTGCCGGCGATGGCCCCGCGCGGGCGCAGCAGGGCCACGCCGCCACACACCGCGAGGGCGCCCGCCAGGCGCACCTTGCCGGCGAGGAACTCGCGCCGCGACATCCGTTCGCTGTTATCTGCCATCGTTCTCCCGACCTTGTGCTTCCGGCAGGGCGCAGCCCCCGCGCGCGGGGCAGCCGTCACACAGGGCGTTCCGCGGGCAGCGCGGGTCGCGCTCCCTCCATGCCAGGGCGCCGGTGCCGGCTACCAACAGGCCGCCCAGGCCGGCGCGGACCAGCCCGGCCAGGAAGCGGCGCCGGCCGCGCGCGCGCTCATCACTCATTCGTCTGCTCCTTCTTCGTTGCGAACACCCGCACTAGGCCGGTGGCTCGCTCCAGCACCACGATCCGGCCCCGGTGGTCGACGGCCAGATCAAAGCTGGCGCGCTCTTTCACGAAGCGTTCCGGCCCGGCGAGCACGCCTTGCAGCCGCCCGGCGCGCGTGTAGAGCTTCACCCGGGGCAGCCCCTTCTCGGCGGTGACGAAGCGCCCATCCGGCAGCAGCGCCAGGTCGGTTGGGTTGCAGCAGCCGCAGAAGCCATCGGCCGCCTGGGAGGGCTTCCCCCACCAGCGCGCCACCGTCCCTTTCGCGGTGTAGGCCTCCACCCGGTGGCGCCCCGGGTTGGCGACCCAAAGCTGCCCGCCGGCCCCAACAGCCACGTCCAGGTGTGGGCTTGGCGCCAGGATGCCAGGCACGCCCCGGCCAGGGTCGCGCCGGCCAAGGCGCGCCACCAGACGCCCCTGACGATCGTAGCCCAACACCTGGCGGTTGCCGGCGTCTCCCACCCAAACGCGCCCGGGCGCCAGCGCCACCGAGGTGAACCAGGGCCGCCCCGGCGGGCGCTGCCAGCGGGCCAGCCGCTTTCCCTGGGGCGAGTAGACCTCCAGGTGGTGCTGCATGGCCAGGTAAAGCGTGCCGTCGGCGGCCACGGCCAGGGCCACAGGCGCCTCGCTCAGCGCGATCCGGCGCTGGAGCCGCCCCTCCTCGCCGCAGCGGATCACTGCCCGATCCCCGGCCAGGTAGATCGCGCCATCGGCGCCGACGGCCACTCCACGGGCGTGTGCCAACCCGGCGCGGAACTGCCGCACTTGCCGGTAGCCGGATTGGGCTGCCCCGGCGTGGCCTGGTCCGGCCAGCGCCCACGCGACGATGCCCGCCAGCGCCCCCGCGAGCCAACGCACGGGAGCTTGGCGCGGCGCGCGGCGCTTCGTCGCCACACCGGCGCCGGCACGGCCACGAGCCATCGGGCTACCTACTGGGCGCTCATCCCCCATCGCTTACGTCCACGCAGACCATGCGCGTCAGGTCGCGCGCCAGCAAGCGTCCGCCGACGAGGGCCAGCGGGCCCCAGGAATCGTGGCCCTCCAGGATGCGTGCCTGCGCTCGTTGATGGTAGCCCGCCGGGGTGGCCTCCACCAGGGTCAGCGTGCCGCTGTCGTTCATCAGGTAGATCAAGCCGTCGGCGATCAGGTAGGGGCCAAGGCCGAACCGGTGGGTGCTGCCGCTGGCCCACAGCCGCCGGCCGCTCGGATCGAGGCAGACCAACTGGCCGCCGGGGATGACGCCGTAGATGTAGCCCTGATAGAAGATCGGGGTCTGCTGGTCGGAGCCAAACTCGTTGGCTGGGAAGCGCCGCTCTAGCCGGGGCACGATCCGCCCCTGCTGCTGCGTCAACTGCAAGATTGCCGCGCCGGCCTCGTAGCCGCCCGTCAACAGCAGGCGTCCCTTGCCGATCTCCACCGGCGTGGGCACCGTGGCGATGCTGATCTTCCAGGCGTCGGTCTCCCAGAGGAGGGCGCCGCAGTCCGCGTCGACTCCCACCACGCCGCCGCTGGCGCAGTAGACGTACATGCGCCGGCCGGCGAAGGTGAGCGGCAGGATCGAGGAGTGTGTCATCTCCCACCGGCGCGGGTTAGGCGTTTTCCAGAGAACCTTGCCGGTGGCGGCATCGACGGCGATCATCAGCGCGCTGCCACCCGGCGCCAGGATCAGGCGATCCCCATCGAGCAGCGGGCACTGGCCGGCATACCAGGGAGGCACCTTCGTGCCAAACTGGCGCACCAGATCCATCCCCCAGCGGTACTCACCCGTGACGCGGTCGCAACAGACCACGTGGCACTTGGGGCCGAGGGTGATGACGTGCTTGGCCGAGACGGCGGGGACGGTGCGCGACATGCCGTGGTTGCGCTTGATCTTCACGCGGTAGGCACGGCTCCAGATCTCGCGGCCATCATCGAGCGAGAGGCAGCGGATCACGTCTCGCTGGGCTGCCTGGTCGTAGTCGAGGAGGTAGACACACCCACCGAAGACGGCGGCGCCGGCATGGCCCTCGCCCAGTTCGCGGCTCCACAAAACCGTCGGGCCGGAGGGCGGCCAGGTGCGCGCCAGGGAGGTTTCGGGCGCCAGGCCATCCAGCTCCGGCCCGCGGAAGCCGGGCCAGATGCCGGGCAGGCTGGAGGGCACCCCCTCGCCCCGGGTGAAGACGCCGGCCAGGTTCACGGTAGGCACTCGACCGGGGGAACGGCGCGGTTCTGGTTCGGGCACCCGCTCCGGGAGGGCCAACGGCCGCCGGTTGCCCAGCAGCCACCCGGCGAGAAGGCACAGCCCAAGAAGGGCTACGGCTCCCGGCAGCAGGCGGAAAGCGGTCTCACTTCGCACGCTGATCACTGCCGCGCGCCCCACCTTCCGGTGCGCCGCTGGACGCACCCCCGGGCATGGCGGTCGCGGTCACCCTGTTGCCGGCCATCAATCATCCGCTTCATCGGCAGGTTCCTGCGGTGTCGGGCAGCGGGGCGCTCGCGAAGTCGCCCCGGGCCGAGGCCATATCACCCCTGAGAGCCAGCTTCCGTGCCGGCCCGCCGGCCGGGCCCGGCAATGGTGAGGGGCATGGCCAACCAGACCCCTAGTCAACCGCGGCAGGTAGATGGTATAATGGGAACCACGGGGTGGCGTCAGTGCCACCTTACCCTTACTATAGGATCCCGGGGGCAACCTGTCAAGGGGCAGTCTGCGCCCGGGAGGTTGGCGCGGGAGCAGGTGACGGCGTGCAGGTGCTGATCTCCAGGCTGGGCAGCGACGACGCGGCGGCCCGGGCGCGTGAGGACCGGCTGGTGGCGCTGAGCGCTGGCGCCGCCAGGGTGCTGGTGGTGCCGCACCTCTATCACCTTCCGGAAACGAGCTCGATCTGGGCCCGGTTGGCGGCGCTGGACGGGCCGGTGCTCGCCGCAACCTGGCTGCATCCCCGGCCGGCAGAGTGGCTGCTGCGCCGGCACGGCGTCGGCGCCTCCGGCCTGACGGTGCTCTCCCTGCTGGCCGACGACTGCTTCGCGGCCCTGCGCGCGCTGCTGGGCGAGGCCGGCGGCGCGGGCACGGTGGAGGAACTCTCGGAGGCAGCCACCCCGCGCTGGTACCCGGTGGTCGACCGCGACCGCTGCCGCGAGTGTGGCCACTGCCGGCAGTTCTGCCTCTTCGGGGTCTACGCGGCCGGGCCAGACGGGCAGTTGGTCGTGGCGAACCCCGACCGCTGCAAGCCCGGCTGCCCTGCCTGCAGTCGAGTCTGCCCCGAGGGGGCGATCCTCTTCCCCCTTTACACGCAGGACGACGCCATCGCCGGGGCGCCTGGCCGGCTGATGACGCCAGACCCGGCGGCGAGGCGGATGCTCGCCAGGCACTGCGGCATCCCGTGCCCCGCGTGCCGGCAGGCTGGCCCGGCCGCGACCCCGGCGCCCGGCTCCGACGCGCCAATCTGCCCGGAGTGTGGGCGGGCGCTTGCCAGCGCGCCGGAGCCGGAGCCGGCAGCAGGGGAGGTGTTTGACGAGATCGACGCCCTGATTGACGACCTGGATGCGTTGACGGAGCGGAGGAGCTGAGTGGCGACCTCCCGCGGCTACCCGGTGGTCCTCACGGCCGATCGCTCGCTGATGGCCGACTACCGCCTGCTGTTCGATGGCATGTTGGCTGCCAGCCAGACAACCACGGCGCCGCTGCCGCTGTTGGCGCCGCTGTTGATGCCTCGGGCACGGAGCGGCAACGGCCGCGCGCGCGTTGCTCCCCTCGGCCTACGGCGCATCGAGGCGGCGCTGTGCGCTGGCGGCTTCTCGCCAGACACGGTGGCGGTGGTGGACGAGTGGGGGCTGGACGCGGCCATCGGCCCGGAGACGCGCCTTGTCGGCATCAGCTCCGGCGAGCCGGCCGGCCTGGGGATGAACTCCTCCACCATGACCGCCGTGGCCGGCGGCCGCATCTACCCGCAGGCGCTCTTCCAGCGCCTGCTGTGCCGGGTGCGGCAGCGCCTGGCCCGTGTCGCTCCCGCCGCGAAGCTGGTCCTCGGTGGCCCGGGCGCCTGGCAGCTCGCCGGTGACCCGCAGGTCCGCCGGTCGCTGGGGATCGACTTTGTGGTAGCCGGCTACGCGGAGGGGAACGTGGCGGCGGCGTTCGGTGACCTTCTTGCCGGCCGGCCGGTGCCGGAAGTGATCGTGGGGGAGGGTGCCGATCCGGCGGCAATCCCGCCGATTCGCGGCGCCAGCACGATGGGGGTGGTGGAGAGCAGCCGGGGGTGCGGCCTTGGCTGTCGCTTCTGCACCCTCGCGCGCGTGCCGATGAGCCACCTGCCGGCGGAGACGATCCTGGCCGACGCGGCCACGAACGTGGCGGCCGGCGCGCGCAGCATCGCCCTGTTGAGCGAGGATCTCTTCCGCTACGGCGGGCAGGGGGCGCGCGCCAACCCGCCGGCGCTGCTGGAGCTGCTGCGCCGCCTGCGGCAGATCCCGGGCCTGGGCGCCATTCAGATCGACCACGCCAACCTCTGCAGCCTGGCGCAGTTTAGCGATGAGGAGCTGGCGGCGGTCCACGCGCTCCTGGTCGGTCCCACGCGCTGCCAGTACCTTTGGGTGAACGTAGGCATCGAGACGGCGTCTGGTACCTTACTGCGGGCCAACGGGGGGCGCGCTAAGATGGGTACCGCCAGCGAGGGCGATTGGGGCGAGTTCTGCGCGGCGCAGGTGCGGCGCCTCTGCCGGGCGGGCTTCTTCCCGCTGCTCAGCCTACTCCTCGGTCTGCCGGGGGAGCGTGAGGAGGACGTGCGCGCCACGCTGGCATGGGTGCGCGCCTTGAGCGGCGAGCGGATTGCCATCTTCCCGGTGCTTTACGCGCCCATCGACGGGAGCGCCGGGCCGCGAGCGAGCGACCTGACGCGCGCCCATTGGGAGCTGATTCGGAGCTGTTACCGCCTCAACTTCCGCTGGGTGCCCCGGATGTACTGGGATAACCAGGCTGCCGCGGGCGTGCCGGTGGGGCGCCGGCTGCTGGTGCAGGTGCTGGGGCGCGGGCAGGTGGTACAGTGGCAATCGCTGTTTGCCTGGCACGCCTGGAGGGCCGCCGCGTGACCACCGCCACGGCCTCCCACTCGCGGATCGCCGCGGCCCATCACGCGGCGGCGGCGCACCTGCTGGCGCGGTTGAAACCAGAGGGATATTGGGAGGGGCAGCTTTCCTCCTCGGCGCTCTCGACGGCGACGGCGATGAGCGCGCTGGCGGTGGCCGGCTGCCTGGAAGATGTGCCGCTGCTGGCCGGGGGTGCCGCCTGGCTGGCGCACACGCAGAACAGCGACGGCGGCTGGGGCGACACGACCGATAGCCCCAGCAACCTGGCCACCACGCTGCTCAGCCTCTCCGCACTGGTTTTGACCGAAAGAGCGTCGGGGGGCCTGCCGGCGGCGGCGGGGCCGGCCCGGCGTGCCGCCGAGGAGTACGTGGCCTGCCACGCGGGGGCCAAGCCGGAAGCGCGCGTGGCGGCGATCCGGCGGCGCTATGGGGCCGACCGCACCTTCGCCGTGCCGATCCTGATGAACGGCGCGCTGGCCGGCCTGGTGCCGTGGCCGGCGATCCCGGGCCTGCCGTTTGAGCTGGCGGCGCTTCCGCGTGGTCTCTACCCGGCGCTGCGTTTGCACGTGGTCAGCTACGCGCTGCCGGCGCTGATCGCCATCGGGGTGCTGCTGGCGCGGCGCAACCCGGCGCCCAACCCACTGGCCCGCGCGCTGCGGCGGGCGCTGGAGCCAATGGCGCTGCGGAAGCTGGAAACGCTGCAGCCGAGGCACGGCGGCTTCCTGGAAGCCACGCCGCTCACCGCCTTCGTGGCGATGAGCCTCCTTTCCCTCCCTGGCGAGGCCAGCCCGGTGGCCCGACGCTGCCTGGAGTTTCTGCGAGCCTCGGTGCGCGCCGACGGAAGCTGGCCGATTGACACCAACCTGTCGGTGTGGCTGACCACCAGCGCGACGACGGCGCTGTGCGCGGGGGGGAGCCCTACCGGTTTCGACGCCGGGCGGACGCGGCGATGGATTCAGGGGCAGCAGCTTCGCGTGGTGCATCCCTACACCGGGGCGGCGCCGGGCGGCTGGAGCTGGACGCACCTGCCCGGGGGCGTGCCGGATGGCGACGACACCTCCGGGGCGATGCTAGCGCTGGCGGCGGCCGCGGGCGATAAAGACGAAGTGACGGGGGCGCTGCGGGCCGGGGCGGAATGGTTGCTGGGTTTGCAGAACAAGGATGGCGGGTGGCCAACCTTCTGCCGCGGCTGGGGGCAGCTCCCGTTTGACCGCAGCTCGCCAGACATCACCGCGCACGCGATCCGGGCGCTGCGGGCGGCCGCCATCGGCCGGCGTGGCGCCGAGGCACTGGCGCGGGGGATGCGCTTCCTGGAGCAGGCGCAGCGCGCCGACGGAGCCTGGGTGCCGCTGTGGTTCGGCAACCAGGTGGCCCCCGAACAGGCCAACCCGGTCTATGGTACGGCGCGAGTGCTGCTGGCGCTGGCCGGACAGCCGGGCGGCGAGGAGCTGGCGCGGCGGGGTATCCGCTACTTGCTGGGCGCCCAGCACGCGGACGGGGGCTGGGGCGGCGACCGGAGCGTCGGCGCCTCGGTGGAGGAGACGGCGCTGGCCACGGGAGCCCTGGCAGAGTGGGCGCACCTCCCGGAGGCCCGCGCGGCGATGGAGCGGGGCGCCGCGGTGCTGGCGGAGCGCGTGGAGCGGGGCGACTGGACCCGGCCGGCGCCGATCGGGCTCTACTTCGCCAGCCTGTGGTACTCGGAGGAGCTGTACCCGGTCATCTGGACGGTGGAGGCCCTGGGCCGCGTACTGGCCGCCTGGGGCAACCGCGGCGCGTGATGCGCCTCGTTTCGATGAAGGACCCATCTTTGCTGCCGATAGGCCGGCGCCTTACTGCCCTGCCCGGTCAGGCGGAGACGATCCCTCATGGTAGTTGATAGCGAGATGCGGGAGCGGGTGGAGCCGGAAGGGATCAAGCGCATCCCGGCCGCGCCCGAGATGCGCGAGACGATCCGCCGCGCGGCCGTGGCCGCCGCCGCCATGGCCGACTCGCGCCAGGCACCCACGCGGGAGACGCTGGAACGCCTGGGCCGGGAAGTGCTGAGGCGCCTGGACTTGCCGACCGACTACCTCGGCTTCGCGATGGTGGCGGTGGACAACGTCTACTGGAACGCCGCCTATCGCGCGGTGCCGTACCACCGCCGTCTGCTGCTTTTGCCGAAGTGCCTCAGCCACTCCCGGGCGTGTGCCGGCCGCTACGATTCCGTCGGCCTCCACTGCGCGGCCTGCGGGGCGTGCGTCATCGACTCGCTGAAGCCCCGGGCCGAGGCGCTCGGCTACCAGGTGATCATCGCCGAGGGCACCACCTCGGTCCTCATGCGCGTTCTCGAAGGGGATGCCGATGCGATCCTCGGCGTCGCCTGCCTCGACTCGCTGGAGAAGTCGTTTGCCCGCATCGCCGACCTGGCGATCCCGCACGCTGCCGTGCCGCTGCTCGGCGATGGCTGCCGCGACACAGAGGCCGAGATGGACGTGGTGCTGGCGCTGCTGCTGGCCCAGGGAGCTGCGCCGGAGGCCCGGCCGCAATCTTACCTGCCGCTTTTGCGCGAGAGCGTGCGTCTCTTTGACGCGGAGTCGCTGGCGAAGCTGGTTGGCCCCTACCAGCCGGCGGCCTCCGGCAGCGAGGAAGACCCGCTGGCGGCAACCGACGCCTTCGCGCTCGACTGGCTGCGGCAGGGCGGCGAACGGCTGCGCCCGTTTGTCACCCTGGCGGCCTACGCGGCGGCACGCCACGGCGTGGCGGCGCTGGAGCCGGATGCCGACGTGGCCGGGCTGCTGCCGCCGGCGGTGCGCTGCCTGGCACTGGCGATCGAGGTGCTGCACAAGGCCTCCCTGGTACACGACGACATCGAGGATGAGGATCTGTTCCGCTATGGCGAGCCGGCGCTGCACCGGCGCCTGGGGGTGGGGCCGGCGCTGAACGTGGGGGACTTCCTGGTCGGCCTGGGCTACCGACTCCTGGCCGGCCAGAGCGGCGAGTTGGGGGCCGAGTGCGTGGCGGCGATTCTGAGCCGCCTTGCCGCCGCCCACCTGGAGCTGTGCCGGGGCCAGGGGGCGGAGCTGCTGTGGAAGAGCCGCCCCGGGCCGGGTCCTTCCCCGCGCGACGTGCTGGCGATTTACGCCTTGAAGACGGCGCCCGCCTTCGAGGTGGCGCTGGCCGCCGGCTTGCTGGCGGCCGGTCTCACGGTGGATGAGAAGGTGCTGCGGCGCTTCTGCACCTATGTGGGGCAGGGTTACCAGGTGCTAAACGACCTGGAGGACTGGGAAGAAGACGCCGACAACAAGGTCACGGCCGGCCAGGACGCGCTCTCGGCGCGGCCAACGCTGCTGCGGGCGTTCTCCCTGGAGGCGGGCGGAGCCGAGGCGGCGGCACGGCTGGCGGCGGCGACCGAGGCGTGCTGCCCGGAGCGGATGGTGGCAGCGGTGCGCGCCACCTACCAGGAGCTGGGCGTCTTCGACAAGGCGGAACGGCTGCTGGAGCGGCTGCGTGCGCGCGCCCTGGCGCAGGCCGACGAGGTGCAGCCGGAGGCGCTGGCGTCGCTGATGCGCTTCCTGGCGCGGGTGATCCTCGACCGGCAGAGGCCACCCCACCGATGAGGGGTGGCTACCTGGCAGCCCTCGACGCGCTCCTGGCACGCGGCACTCGCGGCCTGGGAAGTGGCTTCGTGGCCCGCCAGGTGGCGTTCGTGACGGCGCGGCAGCAGCCGGATGGCGGCTTTCCGGGGCGCTGGGGGCCCTCGGATCCCTATTATACCGACTTTGCCATCCGCGTGCTGGCGCTCCTCGCGCCGACGCACCCGGCCCTCGCCCGGGCGGCCGCCTACCTGGAGGACCTGGAGGATACACCGGCGGGCGTGGTGGAGTGCTTCAGCCGCTTGAACGCCGCGCGCCTGCTGCGTGGCTGCGGGATCGCGGTGAGCGCCCCGGTGCCAGGCGCCCGTGAGTGCGCGCTGGCCGCGCTGGAAACGCGCCCCCCGGGAGCCTACGAGGCGTTTCTGGCGGCGCTGTGCCTGGAGATGGTGGAGACCCCGCGCGGCCGTGGCACCCTGCCGGCGCGGATCATCCGGGCGCTATGGCCCGGTGCCGGCGGAGGACCGGTGGCCCGGGCGGCGCGCGTGGTTGCCGAGGGGCAAGCACCAGAAGGAGGCTTCGCCGCGCGGCCGGGCGACGGAGAGGCGCAGACGAACGCGACGGCGGCGGCGGTGGCGCTGCTGCTGATCGGCCGCTGCCTGCGTCGGGGCGCGGCCCGGGCGGCGGCGCGCTTCCTGGCCTCTCTGCAGGCGCCGGATGGCGGCCTGCGCGCGCATGCCGCGGCGGTGGGGGGCGCTCTGCTCTCTACCATCACCGGCTTGCTCACGCTCCACGGCCTGGGGGCCGCGAGGGCGGTGGACCTCACCGCGGTGGCGCGCTTCGTTCGCTCGGCTGCCTGCGCCACGGGCGGGTTTGCCGCCAGCGCGGTGGAGAGCGAGCCGGACCTGGAGTACACCTACTACGGGTTGGGAACCATGGCGCTGTTGCGGGTGCTCGCCGAAGGGCAGCGGCGCCCGCCCGGGCGCTGAGCGGGGGTTCCGGTGCGTATCGTACACGTGGCGGCAGGAGCGGGAGGGATGCACTGCGGTGCCTGCGCGCGCGACCTGGCGCTGGTGCGCGGCCTGCGGGCACTCGGGCACGACGTGCTGGTGCTGCCGCTCTACACGCCTCTGCGCGGCGACGGCGCCGAGGCGGCACCCGGGCGCGTCTTCTATTCCGGCGTGTCCGTCTTCCTGGAGCAGGTCTGGCGCGGCTGGCAGCGTCCGCCTGCCTGGCTCGACCGGCTCCTGAGTAGCCCGCGTGTTCTGCGGGCGCTGGCGGGCCACGCCGTCGAGGTGCGGGCGGAGCGGTTGGGGCCGCTGACGGTGTCGGTCCTTGCCGGTGGCGCCGGGCGCCAGGCGTGGGAGCTGGAGAAGCTGCTGCGCTACCTGGAGACCGAGGAACGCCCGGACGTGGTGAGCCTCACCAACTCGCTATTGTCCGGGATCGCGCCGGCGGTGAAGGCGCGCCTGGGGGTGCCGGTGGTGTGCAGCCTCCAGGGGGAAGAGTCGTTCCTCGGGGCGCTTCCGGAGCCGCACCGCTCGCAAGCAGAGCGGTTGGTGCGAGAGAACGCGCGCGCCATCGACCGCTTTGTGGCGCCCTCGGCAGCCTACGCCGCGCAAATGGCAGCGTTCCTGGGCCTGTCGGAAGAGCAGGTGGGCGTGGTACCCCCGGGCATCG
>JAAZEB010000251.1 GCA_012512505.1 Armatimonadota bacterium
CCCCCGTCGCCGCCCCGGACCTCCCGCCCGGAATCGACTGCGACGGCTACTGGGTCACCACGCGGCTGCAGGAGGAACTGGAGGCGCTTGTCTTCCCCGAGCCGGTCGCCGGCCTGGTGCCTGGCCGCCTGCTGGGCCTCAGCGTCAACGCGGCCGGGCGCGTCTCCCGCGAGTTGGAGGGGCTTGGTACCGCCTACCGCGAGGCCGGCGCCGCGGTGGAACTGGCCGGTGTGGTCGCCGAGCCGTTCTGGAGCCTGCAAGACCCGGTGCCGGTGCCGGAACTGGTGCGCCTCACCGCCGACTGGCTGGCGCAAGAGGCCCGGCCTCCTCTGGCCCCTCCCGCCTTGGAGGAACCTCGGGAGACCGAAGCCCGCATTGCCCTCCCGGAGGGTGTCGAGGAGCCGGTCGTCTTTACGGGCGGCCAGCACCGGTTGTGGGGGGTGCTCACCCGCCCGGCGGCGGACGGGCCCCCGGCGACCGGGTTGGTGACGCTCGGGGGGTGGGCCGGCACGCGCATTGGGCCGCACGCTCTCTTCGTCTCGCTGGCGCGCCGGGCGGCCGCGGCCGGCTGTGCCACGCTGCGCTTTGACTTCGGCGGGCGCGGCGACAGCGAGGGCGAGTTGGAGGCCGCCACCCGGGCGACGATGATCGCCGATGCCGTTGGCGCTGCCCGCTTCCTGCGCGAGCAGACTGGCTGCCGACGGGTGATCTTCGTTGGCCTCTGCGCCGGCGCCCAGGTGGCCATCGGGGCCGTGGCCGCCGGCGCCAACGCCGACGGGCTGATACTCTGGTCGGCCCCGGTCTCCGAGGTGGCCGCGGAGGAGAAAGCGGTTATCGCCAAGCGGCGCCACTTCCTGGGAGAGTATGCTCGCAAGCTGTTCCGGGCGCAAACTTGGCGCAAGCTGGTCACCGGTAAGCTGCAGCCGCGCCAGATCGCCCGAGTGGTCTCCGGCCAGCAAGGCCGCGCCGCGGAAGACGACCGGCAGGTGGACCTGAAGGCCGCGGCAAAACTGGCTGACTTCGAGGGGCCGCTCCTCTTCGTCTATGGCACGCACGACCCGGTGACGCCAGTGGCGCTGCCCTACTACCGCCGCCTCCTAGCGCGGCGGCAGTCGCAGGTGACCGTCCACCAGATCGCGGGCGCGAACCACTCTTACTACGGCACCGCCTGGCGCGAGGAGGTTTTGGCGCACACGCTGGCCTGGCTGCGCGAGCAGTTCCCATGAAAGTGCTCCTCGTCAACCACGTCGCGCGGATGAGCGGGGCGGAGGCGAGCCTGCTGGGGCTGGCGCGGGGCCTGCCGGGACAGGGGTTTGAGGTGGAGGTGGCGCTGCCGCCGGGGGGGCCGCTGGCCGAGCGGCTGGCTGGCCTGGCGGTGCCGCTGCATCCGGTGGGGCTGGCGCGCCTCAAGCGGCGGGCCTCGCCGCTGCGGCAGCTTGGGGCGGCGGTGCGCCTGGGGATGAGCGCGCGCCTGCTGGCCGGCGTGGCCAGGCGGCGCGGCGTGGCGTTGATCGATGCCAACAGCACCACCGCGGCGCTGGCCGCGCTGCTGGCCGCCCGCTGGGCCGGCGTGCCGGGCATCTGGCACGTGCGCGACCTCGTCTCCCTGGCCGGCTTTGGGCCGCGCCTGGGCCGGCTAGCTGCCCGGGTAATCGCCATCTCCGGTGCCGTGGCCGACTCGCTACGGCAGTGCGGGGTGGACCCGGCCCGCATTCGGGTGGTGCCCAACGGGATCGATCCGGAGGCGTTCCGGCCAGATCCGGAGGCCGGCGCGCGCCTCCGCCGCGAGCTGGGCCTCCCGCCGGAGGCGTTTGTGGTCGCCAGCGTCGGGCAGATCGTGCCCTGGAAGGGACACCACGTCCTGCTCGATGCCCTGGGCCGCCTCCGCCGCGCCGGCAGCGCGGGCGACCTGCGCGCCTTGATCGCCGGGGCCGACCTGTTTGGCGACCACCCGGATTACGAGGCGCTGCTGCGCGCCCGGGCACAGGCCCCGGACCTGGCCGGGGCAGTTTGCTTCTTGGGGCACCGGACAGACGTGGCGGCGGTCTACAACGCCGCGGATCTGTTCGTGCTGGCCTCTCGGCGTGAGCCGTTCGGGCGGGCGCTGGTCGAGGCAATGGCCTGCGCGAAGCCGGTGATTGCCAGCCGCGAGGGTGGGCCGGCCGAGATCATCACCGAGGGGGTGGAGGGGCTGCTGCTGCCCCCGGCCGACCCGGAAGCGCTAGCCGCCGCCATCTCCCGGATTCATCACGACCCGGAACTGGCCGGCCGTTTGGGCGAGGCCGGGCGCCGCCGCGTTCTGGCCGACTACCCGGAGGCGCTCACGGTGGCCCGCACGGCCGCCGTCTACCGGGAGGTTCTCCCCACGCCCAAGTGAGGGGCGCCCGTTGGCGCCGCGGGTGTCTCCAATGCCATTGGGGTGAGGGGATCGGGGAGGTGGTGGCGGCCGTGCCGCTGCCGGACAGGATGGGATGCCGATGCGCGTCGCCATCGATGGCCTGCTGCTGTGGGGGCGCTACTCAGGCGTCGAGCGGGCGATCGCGCGCCTGGCGGCGGCACTGCCGGCGGTGGATCCGGCGAACGAGTACCTCCTCTATGTGCCGGCGGATTGCCAGGCCAAGGGGCTGGAGGCGGCCGGCCTGCAGGTGCGGCGCGCGCCGTTTCCGGGGCGACGCAAGCTGACGCGCATTGTGTGGCAGCAGGCGTTGTTTGCCGGCGTGCTGCGGCGGGCGGGCGTCGAGGTCCTTTTCGCGCCCGGCTACGTGCTGCCGCTGCGCTGGAGTGGGCCGAGCCTGCTGTACGTCTACGACGTGATCGCCTTGCGGCACTCGGAGCTGGCGCAGCGCGCCAACGTGTGGCACTATCGCGGGGTGCTGCCCCGCTCGGTGCGGCGGGCCACCCGCGTGGCGGTGCCCACCCGGCATGTGGCCGACCAGGTGGCGGAGTGCTGCCAGGTGTCGCCCGGCAAGCTGGCGGTGGTGCCGTTGGGGGTCGAGGCGCGCTTCCAGCCGGTGACGGACGCGGCCCGGCTGGCGGCGGTGCGGAAACGCTACCGCCTGCCGGAGCGGTTTCTCCTTTACGTGGGGAACCTGGAACCGAAGAAAAATCTGCCGCGACTGCTGGAAGCGTTCGCCCGCGCGCGGCGCTCGGGCCTGCCGCACCACCTGGTGCTGGCCGGCGCCCCGGCCTGGGGGCAGACGGCGGTGCAGGCGGCACTGGCGCGCGCTGGCGTGGCGGCGGCCGTTCACCTGCCCGGCTACGTTGCCGATGCCGACCTGCCGGCGCTCTACACGCTGGCCGAGCTGTTTGTTTTTCCCTCCCTGGTGGAGGGGTTCGGGTTGCCGCCGCTGGAGGCGATGGCCTGCGGCACGCCCGCCCTGGTGGCCGATGCGCCGCCGTTTACCGAGACGGTCGCCACTGCTGCCCTGCGGGTGAACCCCGAGGACCCGGAGGCGATTGCCGCCGGCATCTGGCGCGGGGTGACCGACGCCGACTGCCGCGCGCGCCTGCAACGCGCCGGCCGCGAGTGCGCCGCGCGCTACACCTGGGAGGGCGCCGCCCGCCAACTGGCGGTGCTGCTGAAAGAGATTGCCGCGGGTGCGGCGGGATAAGCAGCGGAAGCCCCTTGGCTCCCTGTGGGAGAAGGGGCCCGCAATGGCGAATCTGATTACCGCCATGTCAGGTGAGATGAGACACCCGGGGAGTGCCGTGCCGGTGTCGGGCGAGCGCCCGGCCCCCGCCGCGCGCCCGGCAGAGGCCATCCCCGCTGGGCCTGCCCCCAGCACCCCCCCATCCAAAACCCGAAGCCCGAAATCCCAAATCCGAAATCCCAAATCCGAAATCCCAAATCCCCAACCCCCTTCCCTGGCTTACCTGCTGGCCGAGTTCCCGTCGCTTTCGGAGACGTTCATCCTGCGAGAGATGGGCGACCTGGTCGCCCGGGGCCTGCCGCTGCGGATCTACGCCTTGCGCGCGCCGCGCAGTGACCGCGTCCACGCTGATAGCGCCGCCCTGCTGGAGCGCGTCACCTATCGTCCTCGCCCGGGAGGCCTGAGGTGCCTGTGCGCGCACGCGCGCGTGCTGCGTCACTCCCCGGCGCGCTACCTGAACCTGCTGCTGCGTGCCTTGATCGAGAGCCGCGGTTGCCCCCACCGCCTGCGTGACCGCCTGGTGGCGCTCGATGCCGCGGTGGGCTTCGCCGGGCCGCTGCGTGCCCACGCCACCGCCCACCTCCACGCGCACTTTGCCAGCGTGCCGACGACGGTGGCCCGCTATGCCTCGCAGCTCCTGGGCATTCCCTTCTCCTTTGCTGCCCACGCGCGCGACATCTACGTGGCCGGCCGGCAAGACCCGGGTGGCCTCGGCGCCAACCTGCGTGATGCCGCCTTCGTGATCACCTGCACCGAGTACAACCGGCGCCACCTGCTGGCAAACTTCCCGGACGTGCCCCCCGCCAAGATCCACCGCGTCTACCACGGCATCGATCCTCGCCGTTTTGCCGCCGCGGCGAACGGGCGCGCGGGGGAGGGCCAGGGCACCCTCCAGGTGCCCGCTCGCCTGGAGAACGCCGTGGGCACCCGAGGGCAGAGCGTGCAGATCCTGGCTGTGGGCCGCCTGCTGCGCAAGAAGGGACTCCACGTGCTGGTGGAGGCCTGCGGCCTACTAAAGCAGCGGGGCTACGAGTTCGCCCTGGTGCTGGTGGGGGATGGCCCGGAGAAGCGGCACCTGACCGAGTTGGCGGTGGGGTGCCAACTGGTAGATCGGGCGCTTTTCCTCGGCGCCCTCACCCAGGAAGAGCTGCTGCCGCTCTACGCGCAGTCGCACATCCTGGCGCTGCCCTGCGTGATGGGGCGCGGGGGCGACCGCGACGGCCTCCCAAACGTGATTTTGGAGGCGCTCGCCGCCCGGCTGGCCGTGGTCAGCACCCCGCTCTCGGGGATCCCGGAGGTGGTGGAAGACGGCGTCACCGGCCTGCTGGTGCCGCCGGAGGATGCGGGCGCGCTTGCCGCGGCGCTGGAGCGCCTGATCACCGACCCGGAGCTGCGCCGCCGGCTGGGGGAGGCGGGCTGCGCGCGCGTCTGCCGCGATTTCGACATCCGCAAGAGCCCGCTGGCGGCGCTCTTCGCGCGTGAGACCGGCATTGAAGCGGCGCCGGCTGGCCCGGCCACCGGTGCCCCGCAGTAGGGAGGTTGCATTGAGCGAAGGTCTGGATGGCACCGGCGCGGTGATGCCCGTGAAGGAAGGCTCGGCGGAGGTCGGCAAGCGGGTGGCCAAGGCCACCGGGGCGATTGCCTTCGGCCAGATGGCCGCCAAGTTCCTGGGAGCGATCGAGAAGCCGCTGATGGCGGCCCGCTTCGGCACGGGGGCGGCTGCCGACGCCTTTGGCGCCGCGGTGGGGCTGGTGCTCAGCGTGTCGCTGTTCGTCGAGCAGCTCGCGCAGCACTCCTTCATGCCCACCTTCATCCAGACGCGCACCCGCGAGGGCGAGAAGCAAGGGTGGCGGCTGGTCAGCGTCGTCGCCAACCTCGTCCTCCTCGCCTTTGCCGCCATCGGGGTGCTGGTCTTCTTCTTCGCGCCCCAGGTGGTGCGCCTGACCACCAACTTCCCCAACCAGCAGGCCACCAGTATCACCGTCCACCTGCTGCGGGTGATGGTGCCGGCGCTGATCATCCTGCCGGTCTCGTCGCTGACCTACGTCATCCTCAACTCTTACAAGCTGTTTGGGCTGCCTGCTGCCGCCGACGTGGCGTTTAAGGGCGGCACCGTGGTGGCGCTTCTCTTCATGGCGGCGCAGATGGGGATTCCGGCGATGGCGCTCGGGGTGGTGCTCGGCGCCGTGGTGAAGCTGGCGCTGCATCTGCTCGGCCTGCGCGCCCGGCTCCCTCTCTATCGGCCGGTGGTCGATCTCAGCCGCAAGGACGTGCGCACCGTGGGCGTGCTGGCGGTGCCGCTCCTCTTCGGCAGCGTGCTGGCGCTGTTCCGGCCGCTGTGGGACAACTGGCTGGCCTCGGGGTTGGCCGCTGGCGGCGCGGTGGCCGCCCTCCGCTACGGCCGCGCCCTCGTCGATACGCCGGCCCAGATCTTTCCGCTGGCGCTGCGGCGCGCCCTGTTCCCCTTCATGAGCGAGATGGCCGCTCGCAACGAGCGCGAGCGCATGACCGAGATGGTCGTCCGCTCCCTGCGCGTCGTTGCCTTCGTGTTCGTGCCGATGACTGTCGCCATGCTGCTGCTGCGCTATCCGATCGTGGAGGCGGTCTACCAGTGGGGTAAGTTCGGCAAGGAGTCGACCGAGTTGGTGGTGCCGGTGGTCACCTGCCTGGCGCTGGGGCTTTTGGCGATGGGCGCGGAGATGATCCTCCTGGAGCCATACTTCGCCATGTCGGACACGCTGACGCCGACGAAGATCGCCGTGGTCACCTTTGTAATCCACATCGGCTTCACCGCCGCCGCGGTGCTCGCGCTTGGCTGGGGCGTGGGTGGGATTGCCCTTGGCTACACGGTGGCGCGCACCACGAAGGTGCTGCTGCTAGGCTGGGGCCTGCGCGACCGGCTGGCCCGGGTCGACTTCCGCCCGATTGGCGTCTTCGCTGTGCGGCTGAGCCTTGCCGTGGCGGCGATGGCCGGCGTCATGTGGCTGGTGCTGGCCCGGCCGGTGCTGCCACGCGCGGCGCTGCTGCTGCAGCGCCAGCAGCTCAAGGACAAGTCGCGCCTGCTCACCACCCTGGCAAACCCGGCCGACCCGCGCGCGCCGCTGTCGGCCTACCTGGTGGCGCACTTCTCGCCGGAGACGCGGCAGGCGCTGGGCGAGTTCCATCGCGCCATCGACCCGCCGGCGGCGCTGAAACGCGCCCTGGCCGACGACCTGAACCGCACCCTCGCCGCCGCGCCACTCTACGACGACGAGCGCTTCGCCAACGTGGAGTTGGACGACGCGACGTGGAAGCTGGTCGCCAGTCGACCGGCCGGCGTCGCCCTGGCGCGCCTCAATCGCTCGCTTTTGGAGCAGGCCTACCCCCATCGCATCCCGCCAGTGCGTGAGGTCAACGCGTCTACCGTGGCCGCCTACCAGTTGCGCCCGGAAGACTTCGACTACGGCGCTCGCTTCGTGATGACGCTGCGCGAGGCCAAAGACCCGGTGTCGGCCTACCTGAAGGCGCGCCTCTCGCCGGAAACGCGCGCCCAGATCGAGCGTTACCAGGCCTCCTATGAGCCGGACCGGGCCCTGCGCCAGGCGGTGGTGGATGACCTGAACCGGCTGCTGCAAGGGGAGTGCCTCTACGACCGGGAGCGTTTCGCCGCCATCCCCATCTCGCGCGAGACCGCGAAGCTGGTGGAGCGCCGCCCGGAGGGCACCATCGGCCTCTGGCTCAACCGCCTGCTTTTGGAGGAGGCTTACCGCGACGAGATCGCCCCGCCCAGCAAGGCGGTTGATTTCGTCCGCCTCTCCGTGCCCAGCGCCGCCGGCCTGTTGGTGTTCGTGATCCTGTGCCTTGCGCTGCGGGTGGATGAGGCCGCCATCCTCTTCGGGGCGGTGACCAAGCGCCTCCGCCGCAGACGGTAGCAGCCTCTAGCCGCGTGGCCGGCGCTCCGATGTAAGAGGGGCCGGCGGGACGCCGGCGCTCCGGCCGCCGGCCAGGGGGTGGGGGGCGTCGCGCCACCGCCACGATGAGGATGAACCATGCTCCGCGTCACGCACATCCTGGAGGCAACCGTTGGGGGAACGGCGCGGCACCTGTTGGACGTAGGGTGCGGGCTGGCGGGGGAAGGCTTCCAGGTGGAGGCGCTCCTTTCCGCCCGGCCGGAGGAGAGCTTCGCGGAGGGCGCGCGCCGGCTGGCGGCGGCTGGGGTCGCGGTGACCTGGGTGCCGATGGTGCGCGAGCTCTCGCCCCGGGATGATGCACGCGCCGCCCGCCTGCTGGCGGCGCACCTGCGCCACTCCCGGCCCGACCTCGTTCACACACACTCCTCTAAGGCGGGGGCGCTGGGCCGGCTGGCGGCGACGCTGGCGCGGGTGCCGGTCGTGGTTCACTCGCCGCACGCCTTTGCCTTCCAGATGCGCGTCGGCACCGCGCGCCGCGGGCTCTACCTGGCCATCGAGCGCGCGCTTGCCCGGCGCACCCACTGCCTGGTGGCGGTCTCCGCCGCGGAGGCGGCGCTGGCTTGCTCGCGGGCCGGCTACCCCAAGGAGCGTGTCGCCATCATCGAGAACGGGGTAGACCCCGAGGGCGCCGCGCCGCCTGAGGAGGGGGCCGCTCTGCGCCGTGAGCTTGGCATTGCGCCCGCCGCGCCGGTGGTCCTTTTCGCCGGCCGGCTGGTGGAGCAGAAGGCCCCGGAGGTGCTGGTGGCGGCCGCGGTGGCGGTGCTGGACCGCCACCCGAACGCGGTCTTCCTGCTGGCGGGAGAGGGCCCACTGCGCCCCCGGCTCGGAGCCGAGATCGCCCGCGCCGGCCGCACGGCCAGCATTCGCCTCCTTGGCCACCGGAGCGATATGGCACGCCTCTACGCCACGGCGCAACTTTTTGTGTTGCCGGCGCGCTGGGAAGGTCTCCCCTACGCCCTCCTCGATGCCCTGCGGGCCGGCCTCCCGGTCGTCGCCAGCGAGATCCCCGCCCTGCGCGAGGTGGTGGTCCACGCCGATGCCGGCCTCCTCGTGCCGCCGGACGATCCCCCCGCGCTCGCCGCCGCCATGGCAAGGTTGCTGGATGACCCGGCGGGCGCGGCTCGCCTCGGCGCCGCTGGCCGCGCCTGCGTGCGGGAGCACTACACGGTGCAGCGGCAGGTGCGGCAGCTTGCCGCGCTGTACCGGCGGCTGGCGGCCGGCTGCCGGGCACCGGGAGGAAACGAAACGGCGCCCGGGGTAGTCTAAACAGAAAGCACGGCCTGGGCAGACACCCGGGCGGCCCTGGAAAGCGCAGGCGCATGTCGGTGAAAGATAAGCAGGGGAGCGGGCTCTATTGGGCGTTGCTGCTGCTGATCGTGGTGGCGCCCACGCAGTGGGGAATCGAGGTCAAGGGCATCCCGGCCACGCCGGCAGACCTGGTGTTGGCCGTGGCCTTCTTGGGCTGGGTGGTGCTGGCCGCGCGGCGACGGGCGGCGTTGGGCCTGCCGCCGGCCTGCCTCTGGGCGCTGGTGGCGGTGGCGCTGGTGAGTGCCGCCAACGCCACCAAAGTGGCGCTCACTGGTCAGGGCTTTGCCTACATGGCCCCGGGCTACGAGTTCTGGGGCACGCCCATGAAGGCGGTCGCCGAGCTGGCCCAGTTGATCGAGTACCTGCTGGTCGTCTACGTGCTGGTGTGGGCGGCGGTGCGAAGCGAGCGGCAGGTGTTTGCCGCGGCGCAGGTGCTGGCGGCGATCACGGTGGGGGTGGTGCTGCTGGGCCTGGTTCACTACCTCACCCGTTCCGGGAGCGACGCGTTCCAGGTGGCCAGCACCTTTGGCAGCCGACACATCTACGGCGGTTACCTGGCGATGGCACTGCCGGTGGTCTTCTCCCTGGCCCTGACGGCGCGGGGCTGGCCCGCCCGGGTGGGGCTGCTGGCGGTGATCGTGGTGGGGGCGGTGACAATCCTCTCCCCGGGGGCGTTGATCGGCCTGGGGGTGGCGCTGCTCCTGGTGGCCGCGCGCGTCTCCGGTCGGGCGCTGCAGGCGACCCTGGCGGCGGTGCTGGCTTTCGGCGCGCTGACGGCCGTTGCGCTGCCGCGTAACTACGAGCACAACGTGTATCAGTTTGCCCACTTCCGCACGGCGGATGGGCAGGCGCTGCGGGCGCAGTGGCGCGAGTGGCTGGCCGGCGCGCAGCTCGTGCGCGAGCATCCGCTGCTGGGGGTGGGGCCGGGCAACTTCCAGCAGAACATCGGCACCGCCTACGGCCAGATCGGACAGGAGTATCCGGGGAAGGCCCGGCCCGGCGCCGACCTGGCGGCCGGTCTCATGGAGCCGGACACCAACAGCCTCTACGTGGTGACGGCCTCTTCCATGGGGCTGCTGGGCTTGGCGGCGCTGCTGTGGGTGCTGCTCTACTTTGGGAAGGTCGCTTCAGCGGCGGCACGCCGGCTCGAGGGCCGGGCCATTGGGGTGTTGGCCGCTGGCCTTTGGGGCGGGATTATCGGCTTCGCGGTGACCAGCATCTTCAGCTCGCTGATGGTGCGGGGCACCGGCGTGGTGCTGGGCTTGTTGATGGCGCTGGCGGCGGTGCTGTGCTTCCGGGAGTGGCCGGTGGAGCCAAACGCGAACGCGCTGCACGTCATCTAGGAGTTCTGGCAGACAACCGCGCCCGCTGTGCGGCGGGCATCGGGCGCCCGGCCGGGCAAGTGGATGGCCTTGCCCGGGGGATCGATCCGGGGTGAAGGAGGGATGATGATGCGTTCTGTGAGCGGCACGGCGCGAGTGGTGCTGAACGGCGCGTGCGCCTTGCTGTTGGTGGGTGCCGTAACGAGCGTGGGGCCGGCGCTGGCGGCCGGGGTGCGGATCTGCCTGGAGGCCGAATCGGGCGAGTTCACCAAGCCGATGACGCTCTACAAGGCGCGGGACCTCTCCGGGGGAGCGGCCATCGAGGTGCCGGAGGGCGTCAATCCCGAGGTGAAGGAGGGTGAGGAGCCGCCCGAGCTTTCTGGCGAGTGCACGATCAAGTTCACGGTTCCCAAGGAGGGCACCTACACGCTGTGGGGCCGCTGCTGGTGGACCGACGGCTGCGGCAACTCCTTCGCGATCTCGTTGGACGGGGGGCGCCGGGCAACGTTGGTCAGTGGCAACTATAAGCGCTGGCACTGGGTTCGTGGCCCGGTGGTCCGGCTCACCGCCGGCACCCACGAGTTGAAGATCTACAACACGGAGGATGGGGCCCGCCTCGACCAGGTGTTCCTGACCAGCGACTCGGGGCGCATTCCGGTGGGCAAGGAGAAGGTGACGCCGGCCTACCTGGTCAAGCCGAAGAAGTAGCGGCCCCTCCCGGGGGGCGTCTCCGACGCCGCGGGGGAGGGCCTGGTGTTGCGCCCGTTTGGGGCACCGGCCTCTATGGGTAGAAGTCGGGTGTTGGGCGGCGTCCTGGACGGGACGCCGACGGGTAGTGACGGGTCGGCCAACGGGTAGCCTAAAGGACTACCCTGCCTAAGGGACAGCCGGCTAAAACCGGTTCTGGGGCACCCTTCAGGGTGCTTGTCCTATGGGTGCGGGGCGTCGTTTACGGCGCCCCGCATTCGGTGCCCCGGCAACTGACACCTGACACCTGGTGCCTGACACCTGGTGCTCCGTGTGGATGTCGTTTGCGGCGCCTAAGCGAGTGGTGACCCGCCGGCAGGGGCAGGCGGGGGTTCTCCCGAAGAAGACGCGGTACAACCGGGGGATAATGCGCATGAGAGTAACGCGATGGACCATAGCAGTGCTGGCGGGCCTTTGGGCTTGCCTGGCGGCGCCGCCTAGCAGCGCGGCGGCCGCGCCCTCCACTTACCGGTTCCTGGAAGAGGACGCGGAAGGCGCGTTCGACCTGAGCGCCGCGGTGCGCGCCACCGGCGAAGGGGAGGCGCGCCTCTGCTTTGGCTACCGCAGCCCCAAAGACCACTACTACCTGCGGGTGAGGCCCAGGGAACTGGCGCTGGTACGGGTGGAAAACGGCAAGGCGAGAGAGCTGGCTCCCCCCAGTAAGCTCTCCGCTCCGCTGGGGCGGACCCCGACGGAGCTGGTGCTAAAGCGGCGGGCGGAGAAGCTCTCGCTCCTTTGCCGTGGCTTGCTGCTGCAGGTGGTCGGCGATCTGGATCCGGGTGCGGGGAAGGTGGGGGTGGCCACCTCCGGAGGCCTCCAACTGGAGGCGCCCCGCCTGCAGCCGGTCGAGCCGCCCGCGTTCGCCGACGACTTCATGCGCGAGCCGAACGAAACCGGTCCGTGGGAAGCTACCGTCGGCTGGACGACCACCACCGTCGGCGATACCAGCAAGAGCGCCAACGGCTTCTTCTACCGCGGCACGGGCAACCCCGGCCGCGCCGTTACCGGCTTCGAGTTCTGGGACGACTACGTGGTCCACGCCTCCTTCAAGGCCGCCCAGGAGGAGGGCACCGTCGGAATCGGCCTCTATTTCCAAGACCCGAAGAACTACCTTGCCCTCACCTGGAGCAGCCTGCGCGGGATGCAGTTGGTGCGCGTGCGCCATGGCTCCCCTCACGTGCTGGCCACCAAGCCGGCCGCCTGGGTGCCCAACCAGTGGTACCGGCTTAGCGTGCAGGTGCTCGATGGCTCCCTCACCGCCATGGTGGACGGCCGCGTTTGCCTGCAGGCGACCGATGCCTCCTTCGGACGCGGCAAGGTGGCGCTGCTGGTGGACGGCAAGGAGTTCTACTTTGACGACGTGGTCGTCAAGCCCGCCACCTACTTCCACGACCCGGCGCCCTTCACCCACCGTGTCCGGTGGGCCAACGTTGGTGGCGTGCAACTGGCCGGCTCCACCGCCTGGCAGGACTACACCCTCCGTGTGCGCGCCACCCCCGCCGACCGGAGCGGCCTGGGCATCGTCTTCGGGTGGCGCGGCCCCCGAGACTACTACCTGCTGCGCTGGGGCGCGGAGGGAGCGAGCGCCGGCCGCAAGCAGATCCTGCGGGTGAACGGCGCGAAGTCGGTCGTGGTGGCCGACGCGGCGGGTGGCTATCGCCCCGGCCAGACCTACACCATCGAAACCACCTTCCGCCCGGGTTATGCCGCCGTGAGCATCAACGGGAAGCGGGCGCTGGAGACGGCCGACCCGGGCCTCACGCACGGGGCGATCGGGTTCAAGCCGCTCAGCCGGGCGGTGCGCGAGGTCACCGTTGCCCTCTATGAGGAGCCGACGCCGCCCGAGGAGGAGAGCACCAAGGAGTTCACCAACTCCGACGCTCACCCGGACATGGCGGAGTGGGCCAACCCCGCCAAGGCGTGGATTGCCCGCCAGGCCGCGACGGGCGAGCGCGTTCACTGGCGCAAGGGCGATTACTACGGCGACGTGAGCGTGCAGATCCCCGTTCCGGTGCTCAACCCGAACGCGCGCCTGAACGCTATCCTGGCGGCCAGCGGCGAGAACCCCGGCACCGGCTACACCTTCCAGGTGCGCCGCCCCGCGCCGGACAAGCTGGCGCTGCAGCTTCTGCGGCCGGCCGCCACCAAACCGGTCGCGGCGGCAGCGACGGCGGTGCCGGCCGACAAGCCCGTCTCCCTGACCCTGGCGCGGCAAGGCAGCTACCTGGTGGCCGATTTAGAGGGCAAGCGCATCCTGAAGTTCCGCGACGCAACCCCCCTCGACGGCAGCCGCCTCGGGATCGAGACGACGGGCGACGGGGTGAACCTCGACCTGCGGACGGTGCAGGTGAAGTCGCGCAACGTTTACGACTACACCTTCCACGACGCCCCCACCGACTGGCAGCCTCAGTACGGGGTGTGGGAGGTGACCAACCGCTGGTCGTGCAGCCCCGGCTGGTCGTGGTTTGGCGGCCGAAGCGAGCGGCTGGCGGTGATCTGGAACAAGCGCCGTTTCACCGGCGACCTGGTGCTGGAGTATTACGCCGCCCCGAAGATGGACGCGGTGCCCGAGGCCTACGAGCTCCGCTTCCGCGACCTGAACGCGACGATCTGCGGCGACGGCAAGCGCCTCAACAGCGGCTACTCCTTCATCATCGGCGGTTGGGGCAACACCAAGA
>JAAZEB010000252.1 GCA_012512505.1 Armatimonadota bacterium
CTCCCCGCCTTCCTCCTGCTCTTCCGGCTCTTCGCCCGCTTTCTCGTACTTATAGTAGCTGGGGCGGTAGAGCATCATCACCAGGTCGGCTTCCGCCTCAATCGAGCCGCTCTCCCGCAGGTCAGAGAGGATCGGGCGTTTGTCCTCGCGGCGCTCCACGGCGCGGGAGAGCTGCGAGAGGGCCATCACCGGCACCTCCAGCTCGCGCGCCAGGTTCTTCAGCGAGCGGGCAATCTCCGAGATCTCCTGGTTGCGGTTCTCCACCCGGCCATGCCAGCGCATGAGCTGCAGGTAATCGACCACCACCAGCCCCAGCCCGTTCTGCTCGGCCTTGAGGCGGCGGGCCTTGCCGCGCATCTCCATCGCCGAGATGCCCGGGGTGTCGTCAATGAAGATCGGCGCGTCCCAGACGCGGTTGATCCCCTCGGTCATCCGCCGCCACTGCTCTTCGCTCAAGTGCCCGGAGCGCAGCCGGCGGCTGTCGATGCGCGCCTCCGACTGGATGATACGCAGCGCGAGCTGCTCCTTCGACATCTCCAGGCTGAAGACCGCCACCGGCACCTTCTCGTGCATCGCCACGTGAACGGCGATATTGACGCACAAGCTGGTCTTCCCCATGCTGGGACGCGCCGCGACGATGATCAGGTCGGACTTTTGCAGGCCGGTGGTGATCTCGTCCAGCGATTTCAGGCCGGTGGTGAGGCCGGTGGCATCGCGCTGGTGGTAGTGGAGGTAGTCGATCCGGTCCATCGCCTCGTCGAGCAATGGCCGGATCGGGGTGAAGTAGCGGGTGCTGCGTCGCTGGGCCACGGAGAGCACCGCTGCCTCGGCGCGGTCCACCACCTCCTCGGCCGACTCCACCTCGCCGAAGCACTCCTCGACGATCTCGGTGCCGGCGCCGATCAGCCGGCGCAGGATCGCCTTCTCCTCGATGATCCGGGCGTAGTACTCAACGTGCGCGGCGGTGGGCACGGCATCGAGGAGCGACGCCAGGTACGGGCGCCCCCCGGCCTGCTCCAGTTGACCGCGGCTCTCCAGCTCCGCCGCCAGGGTGGTCAGGTCCACCGGCTCGTTGCGGTCGGCAAGGTCGCTGGCCGCCTGGAAGATCAGCTTGTGGGCCTCGCGGTAGAAGTCCTCCGGGCGCAGCAGCTCGCACGCCTTCTCGATGGCGGTGCGCTCCAGCAGCATGGCGCCCAGCGTTGCCTGCTCGGCTTCCAACGACTGCGGGGGAACTCGGGCGGCTCTCTGCAACGACGTCTCCGGGGATCTCCGAACACAGGCAGCCGGCTGCCGGCCGGGAGGGGCGGCCACACCCCGCCCTCCCCGGCGGCAACCGGCAAGTTAGGTGCTACGCCGCGGGCGCGGGCTCCTCGGCGGCCGGGGCCTCGGTCTCGGCCTCAGCCTCGGCTGCCGGCGCGGCGGCGGCCTCTTCGGCCGGCACCACGCCACCCGGCCCGGTGACGTTCAGCGTCACCTGGGCAACCACGTCACGCATAAAGCGGATCGGCACGGTGTAGGTGCCCACCAGCTTGATCGGCTCGGCCAGCTCGATCTTGCGCCGGTCGATCTCCAGGCCATGCTTCTCCTGCAGCGCCGCGGCGATATCCTGCGAGGTGATCGAACCGTACAGCTTGCCGCCCACGCCGGTGTTGGCCTCGATGGTGATCGGCTCCGCCTGCACCCGCGCCGCCACCGACTCGGCATCGGCCCGCTCGCGCTCCGCGCGCCGCTGGATCGATTTCTGTTGCAGCTCCAGATTGCGCGACACCCCCGCGCTCGCCAACATTGCCAGTTTGCGTGGGACCAAGTAGTTGCGGCCGTAGCCATCGGCGACGTTCGCGATCTCGCCGGCCTTCCCCACTCCCGGTACATCGTGCAACAACAAGACTCTCACCCGCTCATGAACTCCTTTCCCTATCACTGGCGCCACTGGAGGCCTACGATGGCACGAGGCTTGCGCAAAACCCCGTCCACCCCGAAGACCAACCCGAAGTCGTTCGAGTAGAAGTAGCGCCCCCGCAAGTCCAGCCGCGGGAACTTCGGGTGGTACAGATCGGCAGCCAGCGATAGGCGCGTGCTGGCATCGTAATCCACCCCGATCCCGGGATGGCCGCCATAGATGCCGTATCGCATCGCCGTCTTCGGATCCAGCCAGTGGAGGCGCTGGGCAACCAGCTTATTGCCTTCGGTAAAGTCATACAAGCCCAGGCGCAGCCCGGAGGTAGCGCCGGTGGGCACATTGACCATCAGGTCGGTGCGGATGTTGCCGGCGCCGGAGCCGGCCGTCTCCACCCAAACGCGCGTGCCGCTTTGGAACTTCGGGCGCGGCAGGTTTACGGTGACGCGCGGCACACCGCTGCCCAGGATACGGCTCATCCGCTCGGTCACGTCGCGGGCGTTGGCCGTGGTCTCACTTAAGTTCTGTGCCGTCTCCTTCAAATTGCGCGCCACGTCGGGGTCGCTGGTCACCTCGCGCACGTCTTGTACGGCGGCGTCGAGGCGCTCGGCCGCGGTGCGCAGGGAGGCCGTGGTCTCCAGCACGTTCCCCTGCAGCTCCGGGTTCTTCACCGCGGTGCGCACTTCGGCGATGGCGCCGCGCAGCTCGGAGGAAGCCAGCGCCAGGTTGGCCATCGTCTTATCCACATGCGCCTGGTTGCGCAGCAGCGTCTGCTGCGCTCCCTGGATGAGCTGCTCGGTGCGCGCCGTGGTGCGGGCCAGGTTCTCCACCGACTGCAGCACCCCTTGCTGCAGCGCCGGGTTGCCCAGCATCGTGTCGAGGCTCTGGGTGATCCCCTGGATGTCGCCCAGCAGCCGTTCCACCTGCCGTCCCACCTCCTCCACCTGGAACGGCTTTTGCACCTGACTGGGACCCTCGATCACCGAGCCAGACTCCAGGTGGCGGCTGCTGCGCGCCGGCAGAATCTCCAGGTATTTCTCGCCGATGAGCGCCCCGGTGGCAATGGTGAATTTTGAGCCTTCGGGGATGCGGTAGCGCCGGTCGATCACCAGCTTGAGGCGAGCCCGGTTCTCCGGGTCGAGGCTGATGTCGTCTACCATGCCGATATCCACCCCGGCCATGCGCACCTTAGAGCCCCGCTGCAGCCCCAGGGCGTTCTCAAAGACCACCGAGAGCGTGTAGGAGTTCATCCGCGCGTAGCCACCGGCCAGCACGTAGAACCCGCCGCCCAACAGCACCGCCGCGATGGTCAGGATCAGGCCAACTCTGGCAACGTGGCTCATCGCCCCTCAACGGCTCCTACCCCAGGCCCGAGATCGGGCCCTGCGTGCTCCCGTGGATAAACTGCTGCACTACCTCGTTATCGGACTGCCGGATCTCCTCGGGAGTTCCCACCGCCAGGATCTCACCATTGTAAATCATGGCGATGCGGTCGGCCACCCGAAAGATGCTCGGAATATGGTGCGACACCATCACCGAGGTGACCCCGTAGTGGTCGCGCAGGTGCATCATCAGCTCGTCAATGCCGGAGGTGGTCACCGGGTCCAGCCCACTCGTCGGCTCATCGTAGAGCAGGATCAGCGGGTCCATCGCCAGGGCGCGGGCCAGGCCCACGCGCTTCTGCATGCCGCCGCTGAGCTGTTCGGGCAACAGGTGGCCGGTGCCTTCCATGCCGACGATCCGCAGCTTCTCCTCCACCAGGCGCGCCACCGTCTCGCGCGGGTAGTTGAAGTGGCGGCGCAGCCCAAACGCCACATTCTCCGCCACGGTCATTGAGTCGAACAGCGCCGCGTACTGGAACACAAAGCCCATCACCAGGCGCACCCGGTTCAGGCGCTCTTCGCTCATCCGGGCCAGGTCGCTCTCGCCAACGTAAACGCGCCCGGCGGTGGGCCGCACCAGGCCGCCGATGATCTTCAGCAGCGAGGTCTTCCCCGATCCGGAGGCGCCCATCACCGCCAGCGTCTCGCCAACATGGACCGTCAGGTTGACGTTCTTGAGAATGTGCCGCCCGCCCACCACGTAATGCAGGTCCTGAATGACGATCATCGGGGCGAGCGTACCCGCCATGCTAGGGTCCCCTGCTACGTGAACATCAGCTCCGACAAAAAGTAGTTGCTGATGTAGATCAGCATCACCGAGAGCACAACGGCGTTGGTGGTGGCGCGGCCGACGCCAGCGGCGCCGCCGCGGGCACGCAGCCCCTGCTGGCAGGCCACCAGGGCAATGATGGCACCAAACACCAGCGTTTTCGCCAACCCCAACAGCACGTGCTCGTAGCGCACGAACGCCGGGCTCTGCGCCGCCTGCAAGTAGCCGCCGCTGGGCACCCCCATCCCCACCGCCACCAGATAGCCGGCGATGTTGCCCACCACGTCGGCGTACAGGGTGAGCACCGGCAGCATCAGCACCAGAGCCAGGAAGCGCGGCACCACCAGGTATTCCACCGGATGCACCGCCAGCGCGCGCAGGGCATCCACCTGCTCGGTCACCTTCATGGTGCCCACCTCGGCGGCAATCGCCGCGCCCGCGCGCGCCGCCACCACCACGCCGGTCAGTACCGGCGCCACTTCCCGCGCCACCGAGGCAGCCACCAGCCCGCCCACGTAGACACCCTGCCCGAAGCGCACGAGCTGAACCGCCGACTGCAGCGAGAGCACCGCCGCGGAGAACGCCGTGGTGATCAGCGCAATTGGCAGCGAGTTCACGCCGATCAGGCTCATCTGCCGGACCGTCTCCCGCCCCTCCAAGGCACCGGAGGCCAGGAAGCGCGCCGTCTGCCCAAAGAGGATGCCATTCTCCCCTATAAACTCGAAAAGACCGACGAGCGAAGCCGTCCAGCCTTTTCTTCCAGCTTCCATTCCTGTGTTCCCCGGCACAGCGCCTTGCTGCTGCGCGGCCGCTTTCTCGCCTTGTAGAGTATACCGTTTCCCGGGATCGGTGTCAAGGCAGGCTGTTCGCCAGTCACCCCTCGGTCCCCCGAGGAGGGATCTCCGCCCCCGATACCTCGTGGTGGCCGTGGGCGGAGCGCCGGCCGCTGGCCGGCGACACCGAGCCGCTGGTAACTTTGGCGCTTCCGGGAAAGGCCGGCGGAACGCCGGCGATCCGGCCGGTCGGCGTCGGAGACGCATCCTAAGTTGCGAGCGCGAAATGTTCGCGCGGTGCCCGCACAGGGGCGTTCACGGGCCGGCACCGGGCCGGGGGAGCCCGGATTGGCCCCTGGCGGTGCGGAGGGTGATCGTCGCGCCATCAGACACCACCTCAACGGCGCCCACCTCATCGGTGCGGTAGACAGCAATACCCTGGGCGGCGAGGCGGCGGAGCACCACGGGAGTGGGATGCCCATACGGGTTCGCCCGGCCCACGCTGATCACGGCTACTTGCGGCCTCACCTGGCCGAGGAAGCCCGCGCCGGTGGAGGAGCGGCTGCCATGGTGCGCCACCTTCAGCACCGTGACCGGGGCCAGCAGGCCGGATTGCCGCAGGTGCTCCTCCGCTTCCGCCTCGATGTCGCCGGTCAGCAGGAAGGCGGTACGCCCGAAGTCCACCCGCAGCACCACGGCGTTGTTGTTGTCGTCGTCACCCGTGCCGGCCAGGCGCGGCTCCGGTGGGTGCAGCAGCGTCAGGCGGGTGGAGGAGTCCAGCAGCCAGGAGGTGCCGGCCCGCGCCCGGAGATGAGGAATGCGCCGGCGCACCACCCAATCGTGCAGCGCGTGGGCCTCCGGGCACGTGGCGGGCAGCGCCGGATCGATCAACGCGCCAACCGGCAGCTCGCGGCAGACGGCGGGGAGACCGCCACAGTGGTCGGCCTGGGGATGGGTCAGCAGCACGCACGCGAGGCGGCGGGCGCCGCGCTTCAGCAGGGCGGGGAGCAGCACGCGCTCGCCAAAGTCAAAGCCGGCACTGGCCGCGCCGCCGCCATCCACCAGCAGCGCCCGCCCGGAGGGCGCCTGTACCAGGATGGAGTCGCCCTGGCCTACGTCGAGGAAGGTGACCCGCAGCACCGCCGGCCGGGGGATCAGCCGCCAGCCAAGCAACAGCACCAGCGTGCCGGCCACCACGCCCGGCAGCGCGCGGCTCTGGGCCAGCAGAGTAAGATGATCGCGGCGCAGGCGGGGCAGCAGCGCCAGCAGCAGGTAGCCAAGCGTCACTCCCACTGCCGACGGCGGCACCACCCACCAATGCCCGCCTGGGAGCTGAGCGCACCCCCGCACGCCCCACCGCAGCAGCACCAGCAGCACCAGGTTGGCTGAGTCGGCCAGGTAGGCTCCGTACGGCCACGCCAGCCCCAACAGCGAGGTAGCCAGGCCACCCACCAGGAGGAGGCCGGCCAACGGCACAGCCAGCAGGTTGGCCACGACTCCGGCCGGCGCCACCTGGCAGAAGTGATAGGCGACCAGCGGCGCGGTGGCGATCTGGGCCGCGAGCGAGGCGGAGACGAGCAGCCAGAGCCAGCGCGGACGGGCCGGCAGCACCTTGCTCAACCAGGGAGCCAAAACGAGCAACCCCCACACGGCGGCAACCGAAAGCTGGAACCCGAGATCAAAGAGAAGGCCAGGATCGAGGCAGAGGAGGGCCAGCGCCGCCAGCGCGAGGAGCGAGAGGGGATGCGGCTCCCGCCCCAGGGCATGGGCCACGGCCAGCGCGACCGCCATCACCCCTGCGCGCACGATGGATGGTCCGCCCCCCGCCATCAGCCCGTAGCCCCAGGCACTCGCCAGGGCAAAACAGACCCCCACCCACGCCGGGAACGGCAGCCAGCGCCGGAGGAAGACGACCAGCCCGACCAGCAGCATCACCTGCGCGCCGGAGGCGACCAGCACATGAATGACGCCGGCGCGGCGGAAGTCGCGCTCCACCGTGGCGTCTACCGGCACCGCGCGTGAGCCGAAGACGAGGCTGTTCAGCAGCGCCGCGTGCTCCGGCGGCAGCGAGCGCTGGTGAACCGCCATCATCCGGTCGCGCAGGCCGAGGGCGAGCTGTCGATCCAGGCGCAGGCGCGCGGGTCCGATGCGCGCTACGAACGGAGCCTGGCAGTGCAGCGCGGCGTAGCAGTGCTGGCGGGCGTAGTAGCGTCCGGCATCGAAGGTGCCGAAGTTGGCAGTGCCGACAATGCGGCGCAGGAAGCCGGCCGCCCGCACCTGCTCCCCGGGAGCGAGGCGGTAGTCCGCGTTCAGCAGCAGGCGTGCCCGCAGCGGCCACTCCCCCTCCGGCCGGCGCAGCCTCTCCGTCTCGATGCGATGTGCCCAACGCCCGGTGGCGGTGCGGCGCGGCTCGTCCAGCACGCGCCCTTCGACCTCCACCCGCTGTTCAATCCAGGGCGCCAGCACGTCTGGGTGCTGCGCGCGGTCGTAGGCTTCCCAGGCGGCGCCGGTGGCAAGCGCCAGGATGCAGAGGGCCGGCAGCGCCCACCGCGGCGCCGCGCGCAGGAACCACACCGCCGCCACCGCCGCGCCCACCGCCACCCCCGCCAGCGGCAGCAGCGCCGTCAGCCGGGTGCCAGACCAGGCGATCCCGGCCGCGAACGCCAGCGTCAGGAGCGGCAGCGGCGGCAAGCGCATTGTCTCCTCGCGGGTCGTCAGGGTTTCGGTCTTGTCAGTATCTGCCGGGGCCTGGTCCCCAGTCCCACCCTCACCTTCCGTCGGGCTTGCACGTGGTAGTAACTGTGCCCATTGCAAGGTGCGCTTATCTGAGTGCTCGGGCTGCACAGTAAAGCGGGAGTCGAACCCGCCGGCGCGCCCCAGCGCCTCCATTGCCTGGTGAGCAACCAGAAGTGCCCACGTGCCCCGTGGGCGGGGTCGTGCATCACACCCGCCGGGAGGCTACCATCCTGGCCCCGGCTCAGACCAGATCGATGCTCCAGTTAGTCGCCTGGATCGCCGTATCGAGCTCTCGCAGCTCCCGCGCCAACGCGTCGAGCTGCCGCTGCAGCGCGGGGACGTCCACCGTGCGCAGGAAACGGACCTCCGACTTGCTGTAGCGCGGGCCGGTGAGTGACGTGGCCTCCACTACCGACTGGAGGACGCTCCGGCGCAGCTTCAGGGCATCGCGCGCGGCGAGCGCCTGAGTCAGCGAGCGTCCGTCGGGGAGCAGCGCCGTCGCGTTCGTGGCGTTGATCCGGGCGACGAGCGACTGCAGCTCCGTGATCGACGAGTCCACGTCCGCCAGGAGTGTCGCCGGGTCCTCCGGGGGCGCATCGCCCTCCTGTACCGTCGCGCTCTGCATCAGGCGCGTACGCAGCAACTGGATCCTGTTCTGCAAGTCGGCCCTCAGAATGAGTGCCTCCGCCAACTTCATGGGATCGCCCCCTCTCCCGGCGTCATGTGCCAACGGCATAGGAGATACGCCCGGGCGTTACACGACAAGTTTGCTGGTTGACCGATCGTTACCGCACCGCGCCGTGCATGCCGGGGAAGAGGAGGTTGATGCCCACGAAGGTCACGAGGACGGCGACAAAGCCGGCCACGAGCAGGTAGGAGGCGGTGCGGCCGCGCCAGCCGATGCCCCAGCGCAGCACCAGGTAGGCGGTGTAGATCCCCCAGGTGATCAGCGCCGGCAGCACCTTCGGGTCGCTCCAGAAGTGGAAGCGAGCCTCGCGCAGCCCGGCGACGGTGCCAATGATCAGCCCCAGGGAAAGCATGGCGTGCCCGAAGGCGGCGAAGCGGCTGGCCAGCTCCTCGGTGGTGCGCAGGGGGGGCAGCCGCTCCAGGAGGCCCCGTAGCTTCCGCGCCTTCAGCAGGCGGTTCTCCAGCAGGTAAAGGACCGCCAGCCCGAACGCCACGGCGAAGGCGCCATAGCCGAGGATCGCTATGGAAATGTGGGCGGCCATCGTGTGCTGCCGCAGGAGCGGCAGGAGCTGCCGCAGCTCCGGGGGCAGCGCCAGCGCGCACAGCAGCATTAGAAACGCCACCGGCAGGCTGATCGCCCCCAGCGCGTACAGCCGCGCCCACCCCACCATCCCGAGCTGCATCAAGACGACCAGCCACGCCATGAACGCCAGCGCCCCATAGACGGTGCTGTACGGGCTGCGGCCTGTCTCCGCCACGAGGGCGAAAAGCCCCAGCGTGTGCGCCAGCACGCCGACCCCCGCCAGCGCCGTGGCCAGCCGCGCCGTCGGCCGGGCGCGCTCGCTATCGCGCGCCACCAGGCTCGCCACGTACAGCACCGCGGCGCCCAGGTAGGCCGTCAGCACTAACATTAGTATCGCCGATGTCTCGAACACAACGGTTCTCCGTGGCTTGGGCCGCCCCACCTCGCGCCGCGCAGGACGCCCCGGTCTGCCCGACTTCCCTACTCCTCGCCGGTGGAGGCCTCCGCGGACTGGGATTCGGCCAGGCCGAACAGGTCCTGCACCGTGTCCAGCGGGTGGCGGGGTTCGCCGGCGGCGGCGAAGCGCTTCACCGCCAGGATCGGTTCGCGCAGGAGGCGCTTGGCCACGCCCCGCGCCAGCACTTCCACCAGCTCCCGGTCGCGCTCCGAAAGGTGCTGCAGGCGCCCACCCATCTTGTCGAGTTCGCCGCGCACCACCGCCTCGCTCTTGCGCTGCAGCGCCGCCAGGAGGGGGCCGGCGGCGGCCGACTTCAGCCACGCCACAAAGCGCTCCGTC
This sequence comes from Armatimonadota bacterium, assembly GCA_012512505.1. Taxonomy (GTDB): domain Bacteria; phylum Armatimonadota; class JAAZEB01; order JAAZEB01; family JAAZEB01; genus JAAZEB01. The sequence goes on from JAAZEB010000252.1 coordinate 9,564, forward strand.
TCCTCGCAGACGATCGCCTCGGCGGCGCCGATCTCCGCCTTGCGCTCCTCCAGGTTCTCTTGCACCACGCTCTGCAGGTCATCGATGCAGAAGAGGAACACGCCGTCCAGCTCGCCGACGGCCGGCTCCACGTCGCGCGGCACGGCAATGTCGATCAGGAGGAGGGGGCGCCCGCGCCGAGCGGGCACCAGGCGGCGCAGCTCGGCCAGGCGCACCACCGGGTGGGGCGCCGCCGTCGAGCAGACCACCATGTCGGCCTGCAGCATCTGCTTGGGGAACTCATCGAAACGCACCGCCTTGCCGCCCAGGAGCTGCGCGAGCTGCTGGGCGCGCTCGAAGGTGCGGTTGGCAACAAAGATCGAAGCCACCCCGTCGTTGGCCAGCAGGCGCGCCGTCACCTTGCTCATCTCGCCGGCGCCGAGGATCATCGCGTGCAGGCCGCGCAAGCTGCCAAACACCTTGCGGGCCAGCTCCACCGCCGCGTGGCTGATGGAGACCGCGCCGCGCGCCAACGCCGTTTCGGTGCGCACCCGCTTCCCGGCGGTGACGGCGCTGCAGAAGAGACGGTCGAGCGTGGCGCCGGCAGTGCCGGCGGCGGTGGCCAATGCCAGCGCTTCCTTCACCTGGCCCAGGATCTGCGCCTCGCCCAAGACCATCGAATCGAGGCCGGCCGCCACGCGATGCAGATGATGCGCCGCCTCCCGGTCGTGGTGCGCGAAGACACAGGCGGCCAGCTCCTTCTCCGGCACGCCGCAGTCGAGGAGCAGGCGCACCAGCGGTTTGGGGTCGGCGTGCTCGGCCGCGGCGTAGACCTCGGTGCGGTTGCAGGTGGAGAGAAGCACCGCCTCGCGCGCGCCGTGGTTCTCCAGCAGGCGGCGGGCAGCCAGGCCCACGCCCGCCTTGCCGAAGGCCAGCCGCTCGCGCACGGCCACGGGTGCCGTTCGGTGGTTCACTCCCACCAGCACTACGTGCATCACTCCATTACCTCGACGGCGATCTCCCGGGCACGGCGCTCGGCATCGGCGGCGCGCCCGGCCCGCAGCAGATCCAGCACCTCCGACTGAAGGATCCGCTGCCACACCATGGCGCGCGCTTGCTCGCTGGCGTGGCCGGCCAGCACCTCCGCCCGCAGCCGCCCCAACAGCGAGGCCAGCTCCCCATACTCGGGCCCGATCGCCGTCTCCAGGCGCTCGCGCAGGTGGCGAGAGAGCGCCGGACTGCTTCCCCCCGTCAGGATCGAGATCACCAGGTCGCCGCGCCGCACGCCGGCACCGACAATGAAGTCGGAGACCTCCGGCGGGTCGGCGCTGTTCACCAGCACGCCGCGGGCGCGGGCGTCGGCGGCCACCCGCGCGTTCACTTCCGGGGCGTTGGTGGCGGCGATGACCAAAAAGGCACCCTCCAGGTCGGCCGGTGCGTAGGGGCCTTGGCGCACCGTGATGCGGCCCTGCTGCAGCAGCGCGCGCAGGCCGGGCTCCAGCGTTGGGGCCACCACGCGCACGGCGGCGCCGCACTCCAGCAGCGTCTCCACCTTGCGCCGCGCCACCCTGCCGCCGCCCACCACCACGGCAGAGCGTCCCTCCACATTCAAGCCAATCGGGTAATGCCGCGCCAATCGCTCTCTCCAGGTGGCGGCCGCCGGGGAGGCCCGATCCCCCGCGTCTCCATCGCCGGCCGCGACCCCATCGCCAGCGCCCGGCGATGGGAAAAGGAGGGTGAGGGCGCTACTCCCCCACCGGCACGTTGCCGGGGTGCTCTCCCTGGCCCTCGTACTTGCTGGGGCACTTCACCAGCAGCCGCTCGGCCTCCAGGGCGCTGCCAGCATAGCGGCCCACCGCCACCACCTCCGGCGCCTGCCGCAAGTTGGCCGGCTCCGGCCCGGCATACACCACCGGCAGGCGCTCGCCCTGCGCGTTCACCAGGTCGAAGTGCAGCGCGTGGCTCTGCCGGTCCAGCCGCAGCGAGTCGGGGTCCAGCTTCCCCTTTACCTGCACGGTGACGGTGGCCGCCTTCGCCTCGGCAAAGGTGACGTAGCGCGCCGCGGCGTTCTTGAAGGCGCTTGCCCCGAAGGCAACGAACGCCCCGATCACCAGTAGCCCAATGATGTAGGACTTCTTCACCGCCTCACCTCTCCGGCGCCGCCGGCCGGGGCTCGATCACCGCCGCCGGGGCCTCGTGCGCCTCCTCGCCGGGCGCTCGGGGCGCGCGCTCGGCCAACTCCCGGATCCGGGCATCCAGGCGCCACAGGTAAAGGAACAGCCCCACCCAGATCACCAGCACCACCACCATCACCGCAGTCAACGACGACATCTATCCCTCCCGCCGCAGGGCCAGCCGCTCCACGCCAACCCGCAGCCGGTAGATCCAGACAAACAACAGGGTGAACCCGAACAGCGCCGCGAAGAAGACCAGCCGGTAGCTCGGGCTCATGCCTCCAGACTGCACCGTGTCGCTGGGGTGCAGCGAGTCGACGACGCGGGGGAGCACGAAGATCAGGAAGAGCATCGGCAGCACGGCGAGGATGGCGTAGCTGGCGCTGAGCGCGGCGCGGCGCTCCTCGTCGTCGATGGCGGAGCGCAGCGCGAAGTAGGCCCCATAGATCAGCAGCAGCGCCACGATGGAGGTCTCGCGCGGGTCCCAGTTCCAGGCGGCACCCCACTGCACATGGGCGAAGATGGCGCCGGTGACGGTAGCCAGGAGGCAGAAGAGGAAGCCCAGCTCGGCGGCAACGGCGGAGCAGCGGTCGTGTTCCAGTTGGCGCCGGTGCAGGTAGTGGATGCCGTGGAGCATTGACAGCACGAAGCCAAGCACCGCCAGCCAGGCGGTTGGCACGTGAAAGAAGAGGATGCGCGCGGCCTCCGGCGCGCGGAAGCCCACGGCCGGCCCCACGCCGAGGAATGCCGCCACGATCACGCCGGCGACCCAGACACCGCACAGCAGCTTCCAGAACAGGGGCATCACTCGCTCCAGACGTACTCGAAGAGCAGGATCGAGGCGGTGATCATCACCACGGCAAAGGAGACGAGCAAGCGCAGCTCGGCTCCGGCGGCGGCGCAGGACGCCCCTTCCAGAGCGCGCCGGGTGCCGCTCACCGCCGCCAGCAGCAGCGGCAGCAGCAGCGGGAACGCCAAGCCGCCGAACAACGCCCCGCGCGCCGCCGCCTTGGCGATCAGCGCCGCCACGATCGTCGTCGCGCCGGCCAGACCCACACTCCCGAGAAGAAGAACGAGAGCAAGCAGCCACAAGTTCCCGGACCGGGCTTGCATCAGCGCCAGGAACAGTGGCACCAGCAGCACGTCCAGCGCCAGCAGCAGCACCAGGTTGAACAGCAGCTTCCCCAGGTAAACGTGCACCGGCTCGGCCGCCAGGCGCAGCGCGGCCGCCGTGTGCGCCTCCTCCTCCCGCAGGAAGACCCGCGACAGGCTGGCGATCGCCGCGAAGAAGAGCACCACCCACAGCAGCGCCGCCACCGCCGGGGGCGGCAGCGCCTGCGGACCCAACGAGAAGCTCACCACCACCAGCGTCGTCACGGCGAAGATCGCCATGGCGTTCAGGGCGTAGCGGCTGCGCAGCTCCGCGCGCAGGTCCTTCCAAAAGACGGCGCCGGCCTCACCCACCCAGCCGGAGGATGCGGTCGCCGAACTGCAGCTCTTCGTGGTCATTCGTCGCGATCACCAGGATGCCGGTGGCGCGCTGGCGGGCGATGCAAGCACGCGCCATCGCCACGCCGGCCTCGTCCAGGTTGGCCGTCGGCTCGTCCAGGAAGAGGACCGGCGGCCGGTGCAACAGCGCGTAGGCGTACTTCAGGCGCTGGCGCATCCCCGAAGAGAAGGTGCCCACCAGGTCGGCGCCGCGCCCTTCCAGGCCGACTTCCGCCAAGAGGGCCTCCAGCGCCGCGGCGCTCCGCTGCAGCCCGCGCACGCGCGCGAAGAAGCGCAGGTTCTCCAGCGCGCTCAGCTCCTCATACAAGATCAGGTCTGGCGCCACCAGGCCGATCAGCCCGCGGCGCTCGCGCGGTGTGGCCGGCCGCTCGCCCAGGTGGTAGGCCACCGTGCCGGCGGAAGGGCGCAGCAGCCCACACAGGATGCGCACCAGGGTTGACTTGCCGGAGCCGTTGCGCCCGGTGATCGCCAGCGACTGCCCCGGCTGCAGCGTGAAGCTGACGCCGCGGAAGATGCCACGCTGGCCGTAGCGTTTCGCCAGGTCGTGCACCGCCAGCGTCACCGGTGGCAGCGCCTCCCCGACACCCGCCGGCCCCGATCCGGCGTCCGTCTCCAGCACGCCCGCACCTCCCTCCGCTCGCGGCATGACGGGCGCATTATAGCACGAACGTTTCACAGCGTCAAAAGCGGAGCGCGGGGGCACGCGCGTCTCGTCCTGCCCAAGACACAGCGGGCAGGCTGGGGGTTCCGTGAACGCGGCATCGGCGTGGGGAAACGGTGGGGGCGGGACACCTCGAGAGAGGAAGCGGGGGCGCAGGCGTGGTCGGTAGCTGCGGCGTGAGGGCCGTTCGCGCGTTACGCGGCGCCGCGCTGCCATGCCAGCGCCCCCAAGAGCTGGCTAACGATCAACGACCTCCGTTCTAGGATACGGATGAGAGCGCGCCGGCAAACCTGCCGCGCTTCACCGCGCTGCCCGAAGCACGGTGAATGTCAGGACCGCGGTGGCCGGCCATCCGCTCCGCCACCACTGCCAGGTAGCCCATCGTGCCGGTCATCGCGCAGCTCGTGCACGAAAACCACTCGACGGGCGGCGTTTTGAACCGCTTCCGCCGGATGCCTGCGGGGAACTTGCCGCTGTAAGAATCAGACGCGGCATCGCCCTCCTCGGTCACCCACCACTCCTCCTGCGGATCGTGGACCACGATCCGGCCATCGCGACACCAGGGACACGGTGCTCCGGTGCCGTGCCTTGCGGCGGGCATCTCGTCCTCCCCTCTTCCGGGGACTGGCCGCGACGCCCATCGCGTGAGGGAGCATCCCTCGCCAGCGGCGTGCCTTCCGGCCCGCCCGGCGGCGCTGGCGGCCAGCAACGCCCCGGCCAAAGCCGAGGCCTCCGGCCACCCACCGCGTGGAACCGCCTGCGGATTCGGCAACGGCCCTCTCTGCCGATCTCCGCCGCGCTCCTTGATGCCCCTTGCGCGCTGAGCAGCACGTCCGGCCAGGAGCCCGGCTGTCATCCTCCTTTGGGTGAACCTCATTCCTTTAGACGACGGTTCGTCGGGATCAGAGCGGGTGAATTGGATCCGCCTTACCAACGGCCACCCAACCGCACCGCGCTCGCGCGATCCTCATACCCTATTGGTCGCCGCCATGCCCGGGTTTGTTCACCCCAACCCCACCCCCGAACGCTAGTTCGGCACCAGAGCGGAGGAACTTCAGCCGGGCCTGGCAGGGCCGTCGGCGCCGCCACCCGCCAGGAGGCACCGCGCGGGCAGCGAAGAGAGATCCCGGAGGTGGAGCCAATGCCGCACTCACAGCGACCGTGGTGGTGGAACTGCTCCCGGATGGGGAGCCTCCTGTGTCTCATTCTGGCGCTAGGCTGCCTGTCTGGCGCGCGGGCGGAGGAAACCAGCCCGCTGCTGAATAACCCCGGCTTCGAGGAAGGCGCCGAAGGTTGGAGCCTGCCGCCAACCTACCAGGTGGTTGACGACGTGGCGCGCACCGGCCGGCGCAGCCTCCGCCTCGTCAACCGGGATCCAAACCAGTATCTGCTGGCCGGACAGCGCCTCTCGCTCAAGCCGGGGATGATGTACCGCTTCGGTGCCTGGGTGAAGACCGAGGGGGTGCAAGGCAGAGAGAGCGGCGCCACCCTCTGTGTGGAGTGGAATGGCGCCCAAGGCTACCTGGGCGGCTCCTACCCGGAAGGCCGCAAGGGCGACAACGACTGGTTCTACGTCGAGGGGCGCACCCCGCCAATCCCGGCAGAGGCAACGGAGGTGACCCTCTGCCTTTACCTGCGCCGGGGGATGACCGGCACGGCGTGGTTCGATGACGTGACCCTCGAGGAGTACTACCCGCCGGCGCTGGACGCGCAGCTCCTCTACCCGAACTACCGCGGCCGCCTTGCCGCGGACGAGCCGAACCCCCGGGTGGTGATCCGCGCCCAGTTGGGCACCTACCTGAAGGACAAGCTTCGCCTTGAGCAGACCACGCTGGTGGGCGACCTCCGCCGGGGCGAAAAGACCTTCGCCCAGCGGCGCCTGCGCGGCCTGAAGCCGGGCCGGGTAGACCTCACCTTGCCTGCCCGAGGGCTGGCCGCCGGCGAGTACACCGCGCGCGTCCGGCTGCTCGCCCCGGACGGCAGCTCCCTCGGCGAGCGCCAGTTCACCGTCACTCGCCTGCCGGCCGACGCGCCGCAGCCCACGGTAACGATTGACCGACACAACCGCACCCTGGTGAACGGCAAGCCGTTCTTCCCCCTCGGCTGGTACTTCGGGCCACACCCGGGTGATGCCAACTACCGCGAGCACCTCGATCGCATCGCTGCCAGCCCGTTCAACACGGTGATGCCTTACGGCATCAACACCGGCAGCGTGGAGGGCGTGCGCGCCTACCTCGACGACCTTGACCGCCGCAACCTGAAGATCCTCTACTCCATCAAGGATATCTACGAGGGCATCGGATACTACCAGGAGTCGGTCCTGGGCTTCCGGGGCGAGGAAGCGATGGTGCGGGGCATCGTGACCGCGTTCCGCGACCACCCGGCCATCCTCGGCTGGTACCTCAACGACGAGCTTCCCCTGGAGATGCGCGACCGCCTGGAGGCCCGCAACACCCTGGTGCAGCAACTCGACCCGAACCACCCCACCTGGGCGGTGCTTTACCAGGTGGGCGAGCTGTTCGGCTATCTCGGCACGGCCGACGTGCTCGGCACCGATCCCTACCCGATCCCGCAGCGTCCGGTCACCATGGCGGGCGACTGGACGCGGGAGACAGTCGGCGTGGCCGCCGGGCTGCGGCCGGCGTGGCAGGTGCCCCAGGCGTTCGACTGGCAGTGTTACAACCAGGACCGACCGGACGAGTACCGCGCGCCGACGCTGGACGAGGTGCGGGTGATGACCTACCTGTGCCTGATCCACGGCGCCAACGGTCTCATCTACTACAGCTACTTTGACCTGCAGCGCGATCGCCTCGGCTTCGACCGCCGCTGGGCCGACATGCTCGTGGTGGGCAACGAGGTGAAGGCGCTGTTCCCGGCGCTCCTTTCCGCGGCACCGGCGCCGAAGCGGGTCGTTCGGTCGGATCGCGAGGGGGTGCAATACTCGCTGCGCGCCGATGACGAGGGGAACACCTACGTCTTGATGGCCAATCCAGACGCGAAAGCCAGCGCCACGGTGCGCGTAGCCGTTGCGCCCGGAACCGAGGCCCGCGTGCTGAGCTACGGGCGCGTGCAGCCGTTGCCCGGCGCACCGCACGCCCGCTGGCGGGCCGTGTCGCTGCCGCCGCTGGGGGCCGCCACGCTCATTCTCCAGGCACGCGGCCAGTAACGAGCGGGGCACCGGCCCTATCCCTGATGGGTGTAGGCCTTCCGTCCGCGTCGTAAGAGCCTCCCATGCCCGGCGGGCGGGCACCCAGGAAGATGAAAATGGGGTTCTGTCGCCAATCCAAGCGTTAGGCGGGTGACAAGAGACCATTCCAGGGTAGCAGCGGGGGTGCCGTGGCGACGCGGCCGCCCGGCAGAAGCCCGATGGCTCGGGCACTCCGGCCATCCCTCCTGGAGGAGTAACGGAGTGCCGCAGCCATGCGGCTTCCTAACAGTGTGAAGCCCGATGGCTCGGGCACTCCGGCCATCCCTCCTGGAGGAGTA
>JAAZEB010000253.1 GCA_012512505.1 Armatimonadota bacterium
CGAACCAGCTTCCCGGCATCGTCGAGGACCCCCAGCGCCGCATAGCGCGCGCCGAGGATCTCGCGCGCCAGGTCCACGATCTTCTGCAGAACGCGGTCGAGCCCGGCCTCACCGGCGAGCGCCACCCCCGCTTCCACCAGGGCATCCATCCGCCGGCGCACCAGCTCCTCGTGGGCCGCCGCGCAGCTCGCCGCTGCCTGCATCACCAGTTGCTGGGCCGCGCGCTCGAAGAACGGCAGCGGGTCAGCATTCTCGCCGGTGCCGGCGGGGGCCTGCCGCCGGAGGTGCTGGCGGATAACATCGCTGAACGCGAAGAGCGCGCCCAGAACCTCCTGAACGCTGCGGCCCACCAACACGCTGCGCTCCGCCAGCCAGTGAACCTGCACCTTCGCCGCCGCTTCCTCCCCGCTGGTGAGGAAACCGGTCCAGACACGCAGGAGGATCGCCGCCTCGCGCAGCAGCTCGGCCGGCGAGAGGCGCGTCAGCAGCCCACGCGCGCGCACCTCCGCGCACCAGGCGTGCTCCAGCCGCTCCGCGTGCGCGGCCAGCTCGGTCGCCAGCGCAGCGGCAGGCTCGCCGTGTTCCTGCTTCACTGCCGTATCCTCGGCGGGCATCATCTCCGGGCCTCCTTCAGGCCGCCGCAACGGCCGTCTTCCGGTCAATACAGATTCTCCCTGAAATCCCTGTCAGGGGAAACAGGGTAAACCCTGAGCGCTCTTGCTCATTATACCAGATCATGGCCCGATTGACTACAGGCATCCCCTGATGGTGGGAGTTTAGGAATCGTGAGTACTCTCCGAAAGTTGCCGTGGCCATAGCGCCGGTTACCCTCGCGCTGCTGGAGCACCGGGGACACGGCGGAGCGCCGCTGCGGTTCACGGTCCGGGGAGAAGCGCCCTGGGGGAGGTGGCGATGGGTGAGGAGTGGGGATGGAGGAGATGAGGGGGCGCGCGCGTTCGTCGATGCGCGCGCCCCTCCAGGCGGCGAAGCGGTTACTTCTTCGCTTCTTCTTCCTTGGCCCGCTTGGCCTCCTCCACGATCTGCTGCACCACGTTGGCTGGCGCCTCCTCGTAGTGCGAGAACTTCATCGTGTAGGTAGCCCGACCGCGGGTGATCGAGCGCAGGTCGATGCTGTAGCGGTGCAGCTCGCCGAGCGGCACCTGGGCGCGGATCACCTGGGTGCCGGGCGCGAGCTGGTCCATCCCCTGCACGCGGCCGCGCTTGCCGTTCAGGTCGGAGATCACGTCGCCCATGTTCTCCTCAGGCACGGTGATCTCCACGTCGTAGATCGGCTCCTGGATGCTCGGGTTCGCCTTCTGCACCCCCTCTTTGAACGCCTGCGAGGCAGCGATCTTGAAGGCAAGTTCCGAGGAGTCGACCGTGTGGTACGAGCCGAAGGTGAGCACCACTTCAACGTCGGTGACCGGGTAGCCGGCGAGGACGCCCTCCTGCAGCGCTTCCTCAACGCCCTTCTGGACAGCGGGGATGTACTGCTTCGGCACCACGCCGCCGACGATCTCGTCGCCGAACTTGAAGCCTTCGCCGGGGGCCGGAGAGATGCGCAGCACCACGTGACCGTACTGACCGCGGCCACCGGTCTGCTTCTTGTGCTTGTACTCCGACTCCACCTGCTTCTTGATGATCTCCTGGTAGGCCACTCGCGGCTCGCGCGTTTCCACGGCCACACCCATGCGCTGCAGCCGGTCGACCACCACGGCCAGGTGCTGGTCACCCATGCCGGCGATGATCGTCTCCTTGGTGATCGGGTCGCGATAAGAGCGGAAGGCGGGGTCGGCATCGGCAAGCCGGGCGAGGCCAGCGCCCATCTTGTCTTCGTCGCCCTTCGTCTTCGGCTCGATGGCGTAGAACATCACCGGCTCGGGATACTGCACCGGCTCGAAGAGGAGCGGCTTGGCCTTATCGCAGAGGGTATCGCCGGTGCGCACGTTCTGGAGCTTGGCCACGGCGGCGATGTCGCCGGCGTTCACCTGGGGAACCGGCTCCTGGTGCTTCCCGCGCATCACCAGAATCTGGCCGACGCGCTCCTCGTGCTTCTGGGTGGCGTCATAGATGGTCGAGTCGGCCCGCAGCATGCCAGACCACACGCGGAAGAAGTTGAGCTTACCCACGTAGGGGTCGGCGGTCGACTTGAAGACGTAGGCCGAGAAGGGGGCGTCCATCTTCGGCTCGCGCTTCTCAGGGGCGCCAGAGTCGGGGTGCTTGCCCTCGACGGCGGGGCGGTCGGCCGGGCTGGGGACTCCTTCGACGATCAGATCCAGCAGCGGCTGCACGCCGATGTTGTCGGTGGCGGCGCCGCACAGGATCGGGAAGATCTGGTGCTGGCGCATGCCGTTGCGCAGGGCACGCACCACCTCGTCGTCGGTGATCTCCTCTTCCATCAGGAACTTGTCGCCCAGTTCCTCATCCACGTCGGCCAGCGCCTCGACCAGGGCGGTGCGGTAGGTCTCCACGGCTTCGGTCAGCTCCGCCGGCACCGGACCCACCTGCGGCTCCTTGCCATCGGCCCAGGTGTAGGCCTGTTTGCGCACGATATCCACCACGCCGCGGAAGCCCAACTCGGAGCCCACCGGCACCTGGAGGGCAACGGCGCTCTTGCCGAAGCGGCTGCGGATCCCCTCGACCACGTTCGCGAAGTTGGCGTTCTCGCGGCGCATCTTGTTGATGAAGAAGATGCGGGAGACTCCGTTCTGGTCGGCCAGGCGCCAATACAGTTCGGTGCCCACCTCGACGCCGGCCACGGCATCCACCAGGACCACCGCCCCTTCGACGACGCGCAAGGCGCTGCGCACGTCGGCCTGGAAGTCGGCATAGCCCGGGGTATCAATGATGTTGAGCTTATGCTCCTTCCACTCCAGGGGAGCCAGGGCGGCGCCCACGGAGATCTGCCGACGGATCTCATCCTCTTCGTAGTCGGTGACGGTATTGCCCTCTTCCGTGCTGCCCATGCGGGTGATGGCCCCGCTGTCGAAGAGCATCGCCTCGGCGAGGGAGGTCTTGCCCGCTCCCCCATGAGAGATCAGCGCCACATTCCTGATCATGCCAGGTTCATAAGGTTTCATAGTGAGTTCATCTCCTCAAGCAAAGAGCCGAGCGCACTGTCGGCAGCAGGGCCCCAACAGGGGGCACCGTGGCAGACAGGCAGTTTCAGGACAAGCAGGGGGCAGCCTGCCACGGCTACCCGCCAGGAGGGGCGAGCCGGGGGCACCGATCCGCCCGTTCGCGCACCCCGCGCTCAGTTCCGCTCAGCGCGCGGCGTCCCGGCGTCCTGCGCCGAGAGGAGCGCCACCAGGCGGTCCATCCCGAACACCACGTCGATCTTCTTGCGCTGCAGTGCCGCCTGGTGAGGGATCCGCCGCACGCACCGGCTGATCTCCGCCCGAAGGCCAGCCTCCTGCGGGGCACACGCGGCCGGGTAGATGTAGAGCAGCAGCTCGCGTTCCATGTCGTGATAAAGGAACGGCTTGTCCACATAGGCCTGGCGGTGGCAGCGCGGGCACTCGACGACATTCAGATTGCGCGCCAGGATGCTGGCACGCAGCTCCGGCTCGGCGGTGACGTTCACCGAATCGTAGAGATCGGCATGGAACATCCGCCCGCAGGAACAGGTGAGCGTATACTCCCTCTCGATGCTCATCGGCGCCCTCCCCCCCTCAAGGCCGCTTCGGGCCGGCGAGCCGAGCGCAGAAAAGCAAAAGGCCCAGATCACCGGCGCGCGGCCTGCAACCTGGACCTCCGGCTCCCTCGGGCACCGGCACTCTCGTGGGCACGGCCCACCGGGTGGTGGGCCATTCTGTGCCCCCGTCAGCCACCTGCGGCCCGGGCGAAATAGCACGGCGCAATATCAAAGCGCGGTAGGGCCCTTTCATGCACATCTACGCGTGAGGATCTCTTTCCCCACGCTGCCATTATAGATTCCGCGTGCGGGGTTTGTCAAGTCACGGGCGCACCTCCATCACCCGCCGGCTTCTCCCACCCCCGTCCCGGAACAAGCGGGGCACCCCGCGCTGCCCCACCAGGCGCCCCGTTTGCTCCGGGGTGGGTCGCTGTGCCGCCGTCCAAAGCCGCCCCGCAACCCGCTTGACACCCGGCCGCACCGGGAATATAATGAAGATACCTGAGATATACGACTCAGCGACTCACGAATCCAAGTAAGGGCCGCGGCCCGCGGCCCCAAACCAAGAGGCGCTGCTCCGTTGACAGGGAAAGCCGGCGCGTGGTATGGTGGGTTTGTCTATCCTGCCGGCGCCCCGCCCGGTGGAAGGGACCGCAACCGATGAGAATCGCTGACGAAGTCACCCAACTGATCGGCAACACACCGCTGGTACGCCTGAACCGAGTGACGGAGGGCGCCGCGGCCACAGTGGCTGCCAAGCTCGAGATGTTCAACCCCTGCTCCAGCGTGAAGGACCGCATTGGCGTGGCGATGCTGAACGCGGCGGAGGCGGCCGGGAAGCTGCGGCCGGGCACGCTGATCATCGAGCCGACTTCCGGCAACACCGGCATCGGCCTGGCGTTCGTCTGCGCGGCCCGCGGCTACCGGCTGGTGCTGGTGATGCCAGAGACGATGAGCCTGGAGCGGCGCAACCTCCTGCGCGCGCTGGGCGCCCAGATCGTCCTCACCCCGGGCGCCGAGGGGATGCCAGGGGCGATCGCACGCGCCGCGGAGCTGCTCAGCGCCCACCCGGATAGCTTCATGCCGCAGCAGTTCGAGAACCCGGCCAACCCGGAGATCCATCGGCGCACCCCCGCCGAGGAGATCTGGCGCGATACGGACGGCCAGGTGGACATCGTGGTCGCCGGCGTCGGCACCGGGGGCACGGTCACCGGCGTGGCCGAGGCGATCAAGCCGCGCAAGCCCTCCTTCCAGGCGATTGCAGTCGAACCGGCGGCATCACCGGCGATCTCTGAGGGGCGCAAAGGCCCGCACCCGATCCAGGGCATCGGCGCCGGCTTCGTGCCGCCGGTGCTACGGCGGGACCTGCTGGACGAGGTGATCCAGGTGCCGAACGAAGCGGCCATCGAGACCACCCGGCGCCTGGCGCGCGAGGAGGGCCTCTTCGTCGGTATCTCCTCCGGTGCCGCCGCCTGGGCCGCCGTGCAGGTCGCCAAACGGCCGGAGAACGCCGGCAAACTGATCGTGGTGATCCTGCCGGACACCGGCGAGCGCTACCTGAGCACCCCCGTCTTCCAGGAGATGCCCGACAGGAGTTACCTTTAGATACCTAGAAAACTGGGAATAATAGAAAGCGGGAGCGGGGCGAGGTCCGGCGGCACTGCCGGGCCTCGCCCCACGCCGACGTGTTGATGTGTTGCGGCAACACTTGGAGTGCTGATGGGAAGAGTCTACTTGGACCACGCCGCCACCACTCCGGTGGACCCGGCGGTGGTAGCAGCGATGCAGCCGTACTGGCACGAGACGTTCGGCAACCCGTCCAGCATCCACGCCTTTGGGCGGGAGGCGCGGGCCGCCATCGACACGGCGCGCGACACAGTAGCCCGCTGCCTGGGCGCGCGCCCGGAGGAGATCCTCTTTACCAGCAGCGGCACGGAGGCCAACAACACCGTGCTGCAAGGGGTGTTCGCGACGAACCTGGGGCGCGGGCACGTGGTGACCAGCGCCATCGAGCACCACGCCATCCTCACCACCTGCCAACACCTGGCCCCGCTCGGGCTGCGCACCACCTACCTGCCGGTGGATCAACACGGCCTGGTCGATCCAGACGACGTGCGCCGGGCCATCGACCGGGAGACGGTGCTGGTCTCGGTCATGTACGCCAACAACGAGATCGGCACCATCCAACCGCTGGCCGAGATCGGGCGCATCTGTCGCGAGGCGGGGGTTCCCTTCCACACCGACGCGGTGCAGGCGCCCGGGATGCTGCCCCTGCGGGTGGACGACCTGGGGGTAGACTTCCTCTCGATCTCGGCACACAAGTTCTATGGCCCCAAGGGGGTGGGGGTGCTCTACGCCCGCACCGGCACGCGGTTTGCGCCGCTGCTGTATGGCGGCGGACAGGAGCGCGGCCTGCGCGCCGGCACGGAGAACGTGGCGGGGATCGTCGGCCTGGCAAAGGCGCTGGCGCTGGCCGTTTCCGGGCGCGATGCCGCGGTGGCGCAGCTCACTGCGTTGCGCGACCGCTTCATCGAGAGCGTGCTGGCACGGGTGGAACACTGCCGCCTGAACGGACACCCGACGCAGCGGCTGCCCAACAACGCCCACTTCAGCGTGGAGTTCGTAGAGGGAGAGGCGCTGCTGCTCAACCTCGATCTGCTCGGGATTGCCGCATCCAGCGGGTCGGCGTGCATGTCCGGCGCGCAGGAGCCTTCGCACGTGCTCCAGGCGATTGGCCTGCCACGCGAGGTGGCGGTAGGCTCTATCCGCTTCACGCTAGGGCGCAGCACCACCGCCGCCGAGGTGGACCAGGCGGCAGACGCCTTTGCTGACACCGTCGCCCGCCTGCGCGCCATGTCGCCCTTCTATGCCGATGCCATGCGGACGCGAGGCAGGTAGCCGACCGCGGCAACGGGAATAGAGAGATCACCGGGGGAGGTCGACCCCGGCGCACCCTGCAGGGCGCGGACCAGTGTCAGGCGCCCGTACGGATGTGGAGGAAGAGAAGATGATAACGTTGACTGTGAACGGCGAGCCGCGCGAGGTTGAGGAAGGGACCACCCTCGCCAGCCTGCTTGAGTCGCTAAAGATCACCCGCGGCATGGTGGCGGTCTCGCGCAATCAGGAGATCGTTCACCGCGACCAGTACCCCGCGGTCGTCGTGCAGCAGGGCGATGTGATCGAGATCGTTCGGATGGTGGGCGGCGGTTGATTGAAGACTCCTGGCCGCAAGCCCGTCGCGTGGGGGTGGTCTCCGACACTCACTGGCGCGGGGGCGGCCGTGCCTATCCTGAGGTCCTCTTGCGCGGCCTGCAAGGGGTGGACCTGATCCTGCACGCCGGCGACCTGGTGACCCTGGCCGCGCTGGAGCCGCTGTGGTTGATTGCCCCGGTGGTGGCCGTCGCCGGCAACGTGGATGAGATGGCGGTGCGGGCTGCCTTGCCGGACCGCCGCGTGGTGCAGATCGGCCCCTACCGCGTTGGGCTGACGCACGGGCACCGCGGCGTGGGCCGCAACACGCCGGAGCGCGCCCTCACCACCTTCGAGTTCGTTCCGCTCGACGCCGTCGTCTTCGGGCACAGCCACGAGCCGCTGTGCGAGGAGCGCGACGGCGTCCTGCTCTTCAACCCCGGTTCCCCCACCGACCGCCGCTTCCAGCCTGAGTTCTCCTTCGGAATCCTCCACGCCGCGGAGCGCCTTTGGGGCGAGATCCGCCGCTTCCGCTGACCGGCCGTCTCCCCAGACGCGCAGCCGTGCCGAACCGCGCAGGATGCCACCCCCCGGAGGGCGAATGGCAGAGTGGCACGCGAGGAGACGGCATGGCAGCAAAGAAGGGCGAAACTATCGAGCTGACCGAGGTGGTGATCCTCCACGGCGACAGCCTGAGCGGCAGCGACTCGGAGCGCGCGGCCAAGCTGGAGCGTATCAAGACGCTCCTCCGCGAGCGGGAGATCGATTTCGTTGACCAACCGGAGGCGCTGGAGGTGTGGGTCGGCACCGGCAGCCGCGACCAGGTGATCGAGGCGCTGGAGGCGCTGGGCTACCGTGTGGACCTCTACGAGCTCTAGCGTGTCGGCCAACCCATGAGCGCCCCTTTGATACAGATCCGCGGCATCGGCAAGGCGTTTGGCGGCGTGCAGGCGCTGGCGGACGTGAGCCTGGAGATTGCCCCCGGCGAGGTACACGCCCTCTGTGGCGAGAACGGCGCCGGCAAGTCGACCCTCATCAAAGTGTTGTCTGGCTCCCTCCTGCCAGACACGGGGGAGGTTTGGGTGCGGGGAACCCGGCTTCCCCAAGGGGGCGTCGCCGCCGCGGAGGCGGCCGGGATCGCCGTGATCCACCAGGAGCCGGTCGTCTTTCCCCACCTGAACGCCGCGGACAACCTCTTCGTCGGTGCCGAGCCGCGGCGCCGGGGGGGCCTGCTGCTGGACCGCGCGCGCATGCGCCGCGACGCCGAAGCGCTGCTGCGCCGCCTGGGGGAAACGGTGGACCTGCAGCGCCCGGTGGGCGAGCTGCCGGTAGCGCAGCGGCAGATGATCGCCATCGCCCGCGCCCTCTCTCGCTCCTGCCGCCTGCTGATCATGGACGAGCCGACCTCCTCTCTCTCCGCGCGGGAAACCGAGGTGCTCTTCCAGGTGATCCGCCAGCTCCGCGCGGAGGGCGTGAGCGTCCTCTATGTAAGCCACCGTCTGGAGGAGGTGTTCGCGCTTGCCGACCGGGTGACGGTCCTGCGCGACGGCCGCTGGGTGGATACACGCGCCACCCCAACCATCGACCGGGAGGAGCTGATCCGCTTGATGGTCGGGCGGGAGCTCGCCGCGGCAGAGCCGGGGGCGGACTCGACAACCCCGGGAGAGGTGCTCCTGGCGGTGGAGGGATTGACCCGTGACGGCGCCTTCGCGGGGGTTTCCTTCCAGGTGCGCGCCGGGGAGGTGGTGGGCCTGGGCGGGCTGGTGGGCGCGGGCCGCTCGGAGGTGGCGCGGGCACTGTTTGGCATCGACCGGCCGGATAGCGGCACGGTGAAGGTTGGCGGCCAGCGCCTGCCACCCGGCTCCGTGCCGGCGGCCATTCGGCAAGGCGTGGCACTGGTGCCCGAGGACCGGCAGCACCTGGGGCTGGTGTTGCCACTGCCGGTCGGCACCAACCTGACGCTGGCAGTGCTGCGCGGCCTGTCGCGGTTCGGCTTCCCCTCGAAGCGGCAGGAGGCGCCGCTGATCGCGCGGCTGATGAAGGAGCTGGACATCCGGGCGGCCAGCGCCGCCGTGCCAGCCGAGACGCTTTCGGGAGGGAACCAGCAGAAGGTGGTGCTCGGCAAGTGGCTGGCCGCGTCGCCCCGGGTGCTCATCCTGGACGAGCCAACGCGCGGTGTCGACGTGGGCGCCAAAGCGGAGGTCCACCGCCTGATCCGCTCGTTGGCGCAGCAGGGCATGGCCACACTGTTGATCTCCTCGGATCTGCCGGAGCTGCTGGCGATGAGCGACCGGATTCTGGTGATGCGCGCGGGTCGGTTGGCCGGCGAGCTAGGCCGCGCCGAGGCCACGCCGGAGAAGGTGCTGGCGCTGGCACTGGGGCAGGCGCCGGCGGGCGCCGCGGCCGGAAAGGAGTCGGCATGACC
>JAAZEB010000254.1 GCA_012512505.1 Armatimonadota bacterium
CGCGCTAGCGGCGGTTCTCTGCAGCTTCCTGTGGAACTTGCGGCCCCGAAGCGCCTCCTGAGGGCCACGCACCTTACGCCTGCCGGTGGTCGAACAGGACGGCATCGAGCGCGGCCTGGGTGGTGATGCCGTAGTCGGCGAGGAGCTTCCGGTGATAGTGGAAGTCACCATGCTCGCTCCAGCGGTGGGCATCGGTGCCGATTGCCAGGCGCACGCCGCGCTGTAGGCAGGCTTCCACCATCCAGCGGTCGGGCTCGGCACACAGGTAGTGCGAGTTGATCTCCAGCGCCACCCCGCGCGCCGCGGCCTGATCGACCAGCCACGCCACGTCGGCGGGGCGTACCGGCAGCCGATGCTGCACCAGGTAGCGGAACGGATGCCCCAGGATCGGGACCCCCAGCGCCATCAGCGCCTCGGTTTGGCTGCGCCACTCGGCCAGGGCCACCTCGACTGGTTGCCCCCTGCGCACCGCCGGTAGCGCGTGGATCGCCCCCACGACTACATCCAGCTCGGGGAGCAGATCCTCCGGGAAGACCGGACGCCCGTCCGGCAGAATGTCCAGCTCGGTGCCGGCGAGGAACCCCCCTCCCAGGGCGCGCACCCGTTCGAGGTAGCGCAGCACCCGCTCGCGGCCGTCCGTGGCGCTGGCGGCCAGGATGGCGGGCGCCTCGTCGCTATCCAGGCGGCCCCTGGCTTCCGTGGGGAAGACGAGGTGGGCACTGTGGTCGGTGATGGCGATCTGGTGTGACCACTCGCCCTGGGAGCGCGACAGCCGTTGGGTGGTGATGTCTTCGCAGCAGTAAGAGTGTTCGGTGTGTGTGTGGTAATCGGCGTGGAACCGCGTTTTCTCAACAAATGACATACCTCGTGGTTCGCCACCGAGCCGCGGTTACCCTGCCGCGCGCCATCGGCCGCCGCCCGGCTGTCTACCGCGTGCTTAAGCCAGGGCGCTCGCCCGGCGCTACCAACTACGAGGCGGGGGCAACCCGGCCGGCGCGCGCCGCGTCCGGCGACCACGGCTCGGTTTGCGCTGGCGCGGTGGGCTGGGGGGCGGTATCAGCTCGCGGGGCTGCCGGCCCCCGGGCGAACACGACGGCGACGATGAGCGCGGCAAGGGCCCAGCGATAGTAGACGAAAATGCGCAGGTCGTGGCGACGCAGGTAGTCCAGCAGAAAGGCGATCGTGGCGTAGCCGACAACGGCGGCAGCGATTACCCCGGCGATCAAGGCTGGCAGTTGGGCTGCCGCGACCGTGCCGCCGGCCAGGTGCCGCAGTTCGAAGAGGGCGGCGCCCAGGGTGATCGGTACCGAGAGCAGGAAGGAGAAGCGCGCGGCCTCCTCGCGCGAGAGGTGGCGGAACAGCCCGGCGCTGATCGTGATGCCGGAGCGAGAGACGCCCGGGATCAGCGCCAGTGCCTGCGCCAGGCCGACGAACAGCGCGTCTGGCAGACCCGCCTCCTGCAGGCGGCGCGTGCCGCGGCTCACCCGGTCGGCCACCAGGATCAGCGCCCCTACGCCCGCCAGGGTGCCGGCGACGAGCAGCGGCGACTCTAGCGCCTGCAGCGCCTGCTCGAAGAGGAGGCCAGCGATGCCGGCAGGCACGCAGGCCGCCAGCAGATACCATCCCAGGCGGCGCCGCACCGCCTGCTCTGCCGCGCTCCCCGCGCCCCGACCAAGAATCGCCAGCGCCAGGGCGCACCAATCGCTGCGAAAATGCAGGATGAGCGCGAGTACCGTGCCGGCGTGGAGAGCTACATCGAACTGCAGCCCCATCCACTGCCACCCGAAAAGCTGCGGCAGAACGCGCAGGTGGCCGGAGCTGCTGATCGGAAGGAACTCAGTGATGCCCTGAACTGCCCCAAGAAAAAGTGCCTGTAGGATATCCAACCCGTCCTCCGCACGCCGTGCTCGCCAATAATGCCGTCGCCCTTGCCGCCAGTCGGATCCCAATGGCGCGGCAACTCTCACCCCGGGGAGGCTCCCCGGCTGCCCACTGACTTCTACCCGGCCTCACGCCGCGAACACTCTTTCCGGCGGCTTTACCCGTACAAGGCGTGGGAGCGAGCAAGCACATCATACCACACCTCCTCATCCGGGGGCAAGATGCCGCCCGCCCGGCAAGGGTGCAGGAATCGGGCGTGTGTTCCGGTGATGGCAGTCGGGGAGCCGATCCCTGGCCGGCGTGCGGGCAGGAAACCCTCCGGCGGGCGGGGAAGCACCACGGTGACGGCCGGGGCCGGCCGCTTGAGCGGCCGTCGCGAGCGGCAGGGAGAGGAGTGGGCACCATGCCTCAGAAGCGCACGGTTGAGCAGTCGTGGAAGCTGTGGGAGGAAGCGAGCGCGATCATCCCGCTGGCGACGCAGACGCACTCCAAGAGCCCGCGCGAGGCGCTGCGCGGCGTTGAGCCGTGCTACGTGGTGCGCGGGCAGGGCTGCCGCGTCTGGGATCTGGATGGCAACGAGTATATCGACTTCCGCAACGCCCTGGGGCCGATCTCCCTCGGCTATCGCTTCCCCGCCGTCGACAACGCCGTGCGGCGGCAGCTTGAGAATGGGATCGTCTTCGGCTATTCCTCGCCGCTGGAAGTGGCGGTGGCCCGCCACCTGGTGGAGATCATCCCCTGCGCCGAGAGCGTGCGCTTCCTAAAGACCGGCGGCGAGGCGATGGCCGCCGCGATCAAGCTGGCCCGCGCCTTCACCGGGCGCGACCTGGTCCTGATGTGCGGCTACCATGGCTGGCTGCAGACGATGGGCCTCGGGGTACCAGAGGCGGTGCAGTCGGTCTATCGCTCGTTGCCCTGGGGCGACATCGGTCCCTACGAGGAGGCCTTCGCCCGCGAGGGCAACCGCATCGCGGCGGTGAGCGTGGCCTGCGCCTACGCCGAGGCGGAGCAAGGGCACTCCTTCTACCCGGCGCTGCGCGAGCTCACCCGCAAGCACGGCGCCCTGCTGATCTTTGACGAGATCGTGATGGGCTTCCGCCTCGCCGTGGGGGGCGCGCAGGAGTACTTTGGCGTCACCCCGGATCTGGCCGTCTTCGCCAAGGGGATCTCCAACGGCCTGCCGCTCTCTTGTTACCTGGGGCGGCGCGACGTGATGGAGGGCGTGCGCCAGGCGGTCATCTCCTCCACCTTTGGCGGCGATTCGCTGGCGCTGGCGGCGGCGCAGGCGGCGATTGAGACCTACCGGAACGAGGATGTCATCGGGCACCTGTGGGCGCGCGGGAAGCAGCTTCATGCGGGGTTGCGTGCCGCCTTCGCCGAGTTCGGCGCGCCGGCCACCGTGCTCGGCCTGCCGCCCTGTGGGCAGCTCGTCTTCACCACCGATGACGCGGCGCGCAACGCGGCGCTGCAGACCCGCTTTGAGGGCGAGGCCCTGAAGCGGGGCGTGATCCTCTACAGCGTGATGTACCCGAACTACTCGCACTCCGCCGCCGATGTCGATGAGGCGCTGGTGAAACTACGCGAGGCCCTCCGGGCGATGCGCGACGAAGGCGCGTTCGCGTAGCGGGCCGCCCCATCACGCCGACGCCGAAGGGGGTGTTCCTCCTCCAGGAGATGGCTGGAGTGCCCGAGCAATCGGGCTGCGGCGGTGTGGGAAGCCGCATTGCTGCGGTGCTCCGCTACTCTCCCAGGCAACTGGCCGGAGTGCCCGAGCCATCGGGCCTCTGCCGGACGGCCGCGGCGCATGGATTAGTGGCGCCGTCCCGTTTCCATCCTTCTGGGTGGCCGCCCGCGGGGAATGGCGTTGGAAGGGTATCCAGCCCCGAGGATCCTACCGGCAACGGTTTGGGGTACCACGAACCGTAGGGGCGAAGCATTTGCGGTTCAGACCGATTGCGGCGTAGTACGCTTGGCCCGCAAATGCTTCGCCCTTACCACCCACCACCGCCCGGAGACCCGCGAATGGCCGCGGAGGGGCGCGCCTCCTACGGCCGCTGGCAGGACGCCGGCGATCCGACCTGTCGGCGGCTCCGACCCCGATATCGTCACCTCTGGGTGGGCGCGGAGGCCGTGCGCCGCTACAGCGCCGGTTCGAGCACGACGATCTCGGGCGTTGCCGGGAGGTCGGCCGGCGAGGCGAGGCGCAGCTCGCTCGTGCCGGGCCGACGCACGTTCGCCTTGCCCGCGAGGAATCCCTCCACCGACGCGATCGGGAAATCGACCTTCGGCGTCTTGTAGTGCATCGGCACGGTGATGCGCGGCTCCAGACGGTCGCGCACCTGCGTCGCCTCGGCGGCGTCGATGGTGAAGTAACCACCAACTGGCAACAGTAGCACGTCGATGGGGCCAACCTCCTGCCCCTGGAACGGCGTCAGCGTGTGTCCCAGGTCGCCGGCGTGGCAGAGGCACAGGCCGTCTGCCTCCAGGACCACCATCGCGTTTTCGCCGCGCTCCTTGCCCTGGCTCTGGTCGTGGTAGGTATGCACGGCGCGCAGGGAAACGTCGGCCACCGTGCGTGGCCCGCTTTGCGCCAGCTTCAGGCCGCTGATGACGTCCGGGTTGCCGGGAAGCCCCGCGGTGTGCCCGTGGTCGGGATGGTCGTGGGAGGTAACCACCACCGTCGCCGGCTCCGCGATCGCCCCGTACCTCAGGGCGCCGTCGTAGCCACCCGGCTCATAGGGGTCAAACAGGATCCGAGTGCCCGCTTCGGTCGTCACCAGAAAGCTGCTGTGGGCCAGGTATTTGATCTGCATGGCATTCTCCTCCTGACCGGATGTGGTGGAGTGCTGGCTCAGGCGTTCACCTGCGCCAGCGTCTCGCGCAGCACGCGCGCGCTGTTTAGCAGGGCGGCCTTCTCCTTTTCCCAGAGTTGGATCGGTACCAGCCCTTCCACGCCGTTGCGGCCCACCAGGGTGGGCACGCTCAGGCACACATCCTCAATCCCGAGCAGGCCGGTCTGATAGCTGGAAACCGGGAGCACCTGTTTCGTGTCGAGGGCAATGGCGTTCACCAGGGCGGCGGTGACCAGGCCAATCGAGTAGCCGGCGCCGCCCTTTAGGGCGATGACCCGGGCGCCGCTGGCCTTCGTGCGGTCGAAGATCGCCCGCACCTCGTCCTCCTTGTAGCCGGGGAAGCTGGTCAGCGGGGTGCCGTTGATCGTGGCGGACGACCAGATCGGCACCATCGAATCGCCGTGCTCGCCCAGGATGAGGGCGTTCACCTGCGTCTGCGCCACGCCGAAGTACTCGCCCAGGAAGGAGCGGAACCGGGTGGTATCGAGGAGGGTGCCGGTGCCGATCACCCGCTCCCGGGGAAAGCCGCTTTCCTTGACGGCGATCTGGGTGAGGATGTCCACCGGGTTGGTCACCACGATCAGGACGGCGTCTGGCGCCAGCGGGACCTTGCCCACCTCCTGGAGGATGTCGCGGAAGAGTGCCACGTTGCGGTTGATCAGCGCCAGGCGCGGCTCGTCCGGCTTGCGGCGGAGGCCGGCGGTGATCACGACGAAGTGGCTGCCGGCCACCTGATCGTAGCCCCCCCAGGTGAACTTCTGCGGCGCCGCCAGCGAGGCGCCGTGGCGCAGGTCCAGCGCCTCCCCCTCTGCTTGCTCCTGCATCACGTCGACGATGGCGATCTCGCTCACCTTGCCGATCAACTGGAGCGCGTAGGCGGCGTTTGAACCAACGCGGCCTGCGCCGCCGATGATACTGACCTTCATGCTGCTGTCCCCCCTACGACCGGAGTGCCTGCCGCACCAGACCCGGGATCTCGCTGGTGGTGTCCGCCACCGGGACCCCGGCGTTCGTCAGTGCCTCGACCTTAGCTTGGGCGGTGCCTCGCCCGCCGGAAACGATGGCGCCTGCGTGTCCCATCCGCTTGCCGGGCGGCGCCGTGCGTCCAGAGATGAAACCGATCACCGGCTTGGTCATTCGTGGGATGTACTCGGCGGCGGCCTCCTCGTCACTGCCGCCAATCTCGCCGATCAGCACCACCGCCTCCGTCTCCGGGTCGGCTTCAAACAGGGGCAGGATGTCGGCAAAGGTGGAGCCGAGGATCGGGTCGCCACCGATGCCGATGCAGGTGGTCTCTCCCAGGCCGGCGCGCGAAAGCGAGTCGACGATCTCGTAGGTGAGGGTGCCGCTGCGGGAGACGACGCCGACGCGTCCTCGCTGCACGATGTTACCGGGCATGATGCCGATCTTACACTCGCCGGCGCTGATCAGGCCGGGGCAGTTCGGGCCGATCAGGCGCATGCCGCCGCCGCCCACCTGCGACTGGCGCACGAAGTGGACCACGCGGATCATCTCCTGGATCGGGATCCCCTCGGTGATGCAGACGCACAGCGAGAGGCCGGCATCCAGCGCCTCCAGCACGGCGTCGGGAGCGAAGCGCTGCGGCACGAAGATAACCGAGGCGTTCGCCCCCGTCTGGCGTACCGCCTCGGCCACGGTGTCGAACACCGGCACGTCCAGCGTGGTGGTGCCGCCCTTCCCGGGGGTGACGCCGGCCACCACCCGGGTGCCGTAGGCGAGCATCTGCTGCGTGTGGAAGGTGCCTTCGCGGCCGGTGATCCCCTGCACCAGCACCCGCGTCTCTCGGTTGATGAGGATGCTCACGCCGCTCCCCCTCTCACCAGCGCCACGATCCGTGCCGCGGCCTGCTCCATCGTCTCCGCGGGGATTAGCTTCGTGCCCTGCAGCAACGCGCGCCCTTCCTGCTCGTTGGTGCCGGTCAGGCGCACCACAATCGGCACGCGGATGCTGAGGCGCCTGGCAGCCTCCAGGATCCCCTTGGCCACCTCATCACAACGGGTGATGCCCCCGAAGATGTTGAACAGCACTCCTTTCACCCGCTCGTTGGAAAGGACCACCTCCAGGGCGTTCGCCACCAGGTCGGCCTTGGCGCCGCCACCGATGTCCAGGAAGTTGGCGGGGGCGCCGCCGGCACGCTTTACTTCGTCCAGGGTGCTCATCACCAGGCCGGCGCCGTTGCCGATGATGCCGACGTCGCCTTCCAGGCGGACGAACTGCAGGCCGCGGCGGTGGGCCTCGGCCTCCACCGGGTCGTCCTCGCTCTCCTCCTTGTAGGCTGCCAGTTCCGGGTGGCGATAGAGGGCGTTGTCGTCGATGTCGATCTTGGCGTCGGTGGCGATCAGGCTGCCGCTGGTCGTTAGCACGAGGGGGTTGATCTCGGCGAGGCCCGCGTCGTTCGCCACGTAAGCGTCATAGAGGGCCCGGAGGAACCGTGTGGCTGAGGCAACGGCCTCTCGCTCGAGGCCGGCGGCATAGCATACCTGGCGGATCTGGAAGTCCGCCAGCCCAATGCCGGGGTCGATCCAGACGCGGGCGATCTTCTCTGGGGTGGTGGCGGCGACCTCCTCGATCTCCATGCCGCCGGCGGCGCTGACCATCACCACGTTGCGGCGCGCCGCGCGGTCCACGGTGATGCCGAGGTAGTACTCGGCGGCGATCTGCGCGGCCTCCTCCACCAGGACCTTGCGGACGACGATCCCCTTGATGGACATGCCGAGGATCTGGCCAGCCACCGCGCGGGCCTCGTCCGGCGTGCGCGCCAGCTTCACCCCGCCCGCTTTGCCCCGGCCGCCCACCGGCACCTGGGCTTTGACTACCACCGGGCTGCCCAACTGGCGCGCCACCTCGGCGGCGGCATCCGCGTCGGTGACAGCCTCGCCCCGCGGGATTGGGACGCCATAGCGTGCCAGGATCTGCTTCGCCTGGTACTCGTGAATCTTCATAGGCGTTCGCTCTACTCGGGATGGCGTTCGTGCTGGGGCGGATCGCGGGCGTGGGTAGCCGGACATCGGCACCGTGCCAGCCTCCTTGCCGGAGGCCTCGCGGCAGCCAACGCTTCCTCTCCGCGCCTGTTGGTCACACCCCACAGGCGTTTGCCTGGGCAGCGGGGTCGCCCCCATTCTACCCTCTCGCGCGAAGGACTGTCAAGCGTGCTTGACAACTGGGCCGGTCGTATGCTAACATTACCGCGCGTGGTGAGTGTCGCCTAGCGGCTAAGGCGCCAGACTGTGGATCTGGAGATCGGGGGTTCGAATCCCCTCACTCACCCCATTTTTTTGTACGCCCCCCAGCGTTGACTTCCCTCCGGCCGGCTTGCTATACTGAGCCTATGGACGAGGGCGGCCCCCAGCCAACACTAACGCGGTACCCGGGCAGCGAGAGCGACGCGGCGCGCGCGCTCCCGGCTCCCCGGGCGTTTAAGCTCTCCGTGCTCATTCCGGTCTACAACGAGCGGGCGACGGTCCTCGAACTGCTGCGCCGCGTGCTGGCGGTGGACCTGGAGATGGAGATCCTCATCGTGGATGATGGCTCCACCGACGGCACCCGCGAGCTGCTGGCAACGCAGGTGGAGGGACGGCTGCCCCAGGTGCGGGTGCTGTACCACGCGCGCAACCAGGGGAAAGGGGCGGCCCTGCGCACCGCGCTGCCCCACATCACCGGCGACGTGGCCATCATCCAGGATGCCGACCTGGAGTACGACCCGTCGGAGTACCCGGCGCTGCTGCGCCCGATCCTGGAAGGGCACGCCGACGTGGTCTACGGCTCGCGCTTCCTGGGCGGGCCGCACCGGGTGCTCTTCTTCTGGCACGCCGTGGGCAACCGGTGGCTGACCACGCTCTCCAACATGCTGACCAACCTGAACCTGACTGATATGGAAACCTGCTACAAGGCGTTCCGTGCCGACCTGCTCCGCAGCCTGCGCATCCGCTCCAACCGCTTCGGCGTGGAGCCGGAGCTGACGGCGAAGGTGGCCCGGCGCGGCGCCCGCGTCTACGAGGTGCCGATCTCCTACCACGGCCGCACCTACCGCGAGGGGAAGAAGATCGGCTGGCGTGATGGTCTGCAGGCGCTGTGGACCATCATCAAATTCCGCTTCGTGGACTGAATGCAGAGGCTGCACTGGCCTATTCCGTTGGCATACAGCCGGGCGCAGGTCATCTTAGGCAAGTGACCTGGGGCAGACCCCGGGACAACCGGGGAGGAACGCGGGCCAGCCCGGGGCCTGTGCATACGCTGTCACAGCTTGTCATCCTGCTGGAGCGCCGCGTAGCCTGGACGCAGGTCGGTGGCTTCGATCTGTGCATACGCTGTCACAGCTTGTCATCCTGAGCGAAGCGAAGGATCTCTGCCGGCAGCCTGGGAGCGTACTGGCCCGTGTTCTTGGGAGCGAAGCAAAGGATGGCAGGCGCACCGGCGTCTCGTTGACACCCGGGCGTATGGCAACGTTCGCTATCAGTGCCGTCTTGTGCTGGGGGGAGGAACCGATGAAGCGCTCTGAGATCAACCGCATCCTGCGAGAGACAATGGCGTTCCTGGCCGAGCACCGCTTCGTGCTGCCGCCGTTCGCCACCTGGACTCCCGCCGACTGGCAGGGCCGCGGCCCCGAGGTGGATGAGATCCGCGATAACCTGCTGGGGTGGGATATCACCGACTTCGGCTCCGGCGACTTCCCGCGCGTCGGCCTGGTCCTCTTTACCCTGCGCAACGGCAGCCACCTCGACCCGCGCTATCCCAAGCCGTACGCCGAGAAGATCATGGTCGTCCGCGAGAATCAGGTGACGCCGCGCCACTTCCACCACCTGAAGATGGAAGACATCATCAACCGCGGCGGCGGCAACCTCCTGATTGAGCTGCACAACGCCACCCCGGAGAACGACTTGGCGCGGACGCCGGTCACCGTCTCGGTGGACGGCCTGCGCCGCACCGTGGGGCCTGGCGAGGTGCTGCGCCTCACCCCCGGCGAGAGCATCACCCTGCCGCCGCGCCTGTTCCATCGCTTCTACGGCGAGCCGGGCCAGGGGTGGGTCCTCGTGGGGGAGGTCTCCCGCGTCAACGACGACCGCAGCGACAACCTCTTCCACGAGCCGGTGGGCCGCTTCCCCGCCATCGTGGAGGACGAGCCGCCCGCCCACTACCTTTGCACGGAGTACCCCCGGGCCCAATGAGCGAGCCGGCAGCGCGCCCGGTCACCTGCACCCTGGTGGCGCCGGACAGCGGTGAGGTGCTGTCGTTCAGCCGCTATCCTGGCGCGTTCGCCCTGAAGGTGGGCGAGGCGGAGGTCTATTCGTTCGATGGGGAGGGGCGGCCGGTCGGTCTCTTTACCGGCGACCGCTGGCTGCGGCGCGGCCTGGACAACACCCTGGTTGAGAAACGGGCGCAAGCGTTCACTACTGGTTGGCAGCCGGTGGCTCCCGATGAGGCGGATCCCCTGCTGGACCGGGTCGCGGCGCGGCTGGCGGCGCTGCACGATCGGGTTCGCGCTGGTGGCTTCGTGCCTGCGGACGCCTCGTCGGGATCGCCTGGGCCCGAGGCGGTGACGCCCTATTTGGCGCGCGCCGCGGCGTGGAACAGCCGCCGCTGCCACGCCGACGCGGCACGCTTCCGGCAGATCTACCGGCGCGTGCCGATTCTGCCGCCGGATCAGTACCTCTCCGTGGTGCTGCAGCCGACCGAGGGGTGCCGCTACAACCGCTGCACCTTCTGCACTCTCTACCGCGACCGGCCCTTCCGCGTCAAGAGCCCCGAGGAGTTCCGCCGGCATCTGGTGGCGGTGCGCGCCTTCTTCGGCCGGGGGCTGGCCCGACGCCGCTCGCTCTTTTTGGGGGACGCCAACGCGCTGACGCTGCCCGCCGAGGCGCTGGTGACGATCTTTGAGGCCGTGCAGGAGGCGTTCGCGGTGGCCCCCGGCGCCCTCTCCCTGGCCGAGGCCCGCCGCTGGCAGAGCGCTGGATCGCCCCGCTTCGAGGGGATCTACTCGTTCCTGGATGTCTTCACCGGGTGCCGCAAGTCGGCCGCGGAGTATGCCGCTTTGCGGGAGCGGGGCCTGCGGCGTGTCTACCTTGGCCTGGAGAGCGGACACGCGCCGCTGCTGGCGTTTCTGCGCAAGCCGGAGCGGGTGGGCGCCGCGGTGGCGCTGGTGCAAACGCTACACCAGGCGGGCCTCTCCGTCGGGGTGATCGTGATGGTCGGAGTGGGTGGGCAGCGCTACGCCGCCGGGCACGTGCGCGACACCGTGGCGGCGCTGAACGCCATGGCCCTGCGCGCCGACGACCTGGTCTACCTCTCGGAGTTCGTGGAGCACCCCGACAGCGACTACGCGGCGCAGGCGCGCGCGGAGGGGGTGCTCCCGCTTGATGCCGACGCCCTGGCCGCCCAGGCGGAGGCCATTCGCACTTCGCTCCGCTTTCCCGGCCCCCCGCCTCGCCTCTCCGTCTACCGCCTGCGCGAGTTCGTCTACTGATCGCCATCCCTGCTGGCAGGAATTGTGCTGGGCCCCGGGGAAACAAGGAGACCAGGAGGGGATGGCCGTGGCATTGCAGCCACCGATCGACGAGACGGGCCTGCAGATCACCGAGCACACCGACGGCGACATCGCCTACGTCGAGGCGTGTGGCGAGGTCGACTTCGAGGGTGAGCGGGCAATGCGGCGGGTCGTCGAGCGCGCCCTCTCCCGGGGAGCCCGCTCGGTCATCTTCGACCTGCGCCAGGTGAGCTACATGGACACCGGCGCGCTGAAGGTGCTGCTGAGCGCCAAGAGTCGCATGGTGAGCCTGGGCGGCGAGGTGTACGTCGTCGTCGAGGACTCCCTCCCCAAGCGGGTGATCTACATGGCCCGCCTGCAGAGCGCGCTGAACGTGTGCGGCACGGTGGATGAGGCGTTCGCCGACATCGCCCGCCGGGCTACGCACACCCGCACCGTTCCGCTTCCCCCCGCGGATGCCCCCTCCGTTCCCCGCTCTGAGATCCAGCCCGAGGCCTGACTCGCCGTCCGCACTCACGTGGGGTGGTGCTGTTGCTGTTCTTCCGCCCGCTGGTCGAGCAAGGCGATCAGTTGGTCCACCTTGGCTTGTAGCTCCGCCGGCGAGAGTGCCGCTTCCTCCTTGGCCTGGTTGATCGCGTGGTCGGCGGGGCTTGGGGGTTGGGGTGGGGCGATCTGCTTGCCCACGAAGTACGACGCCAGCAGGGCGGTGATGTAGCCGATCACCACCATCCCAAACAGGAAGATCGTCACGGCCAGGAAGCGCCCCTCCGGCGTCACCGGGGCCAGGTTGCTGCCCACAGAGGTGATCGAGGCGGCCGACCACCACAAGGCGTCGCCGAAGGTGCGGATCTCGCTTCCCGGGTGGCCGCGCTCCACCAGGAACATCCCGGCGGCCCCGAAAAAGGTGACCAGCAGCGTGATGAGGGCAACGTAGCCCGCCCCGCGGTGCTGCAGCACCCCCAGCACCTGTCGCGTCGAGCGGCCGGTGAGCGCGGCGAGGCGGGCCAGCTTCAGCGCCCGCAAGGCGCGCACCGCCCGCAGCGACCGGAACACACGGAGGAATGGCAGCCCCACGCTGAGTACTGCCAGCCAGTTGCGCCGCAAGTAAGTGCGCTTGTCGGGCGCCAGCGCCAGCTTGATGACGAACTCGAAGGCGAAGAGGGTCCAGATCCCCCACTGGGCCAGGGAGACCAGGCGGCTCCAGCTGGGAGATAGCGAGACGGCGATCTCCAGGATGACCAGCGCCAGGAAGACAAGCGAGAGGGCCACCATCGGCAGCTCGATGGCGTCCTCAAGCCACTCGCGAATGCGCCGCGGGCGCAGCCCCTCGAGCCTGGTCAACCGTCGTCCCTCCCGGACCGTGACCTGGCAAGGAGCTTGCCGTTGCCGGCGGCGCGCGCTTCACCGCCCCCGGCGCGCGGCCGGCCGTCATGGTCGGTGGGCCTTACCGCTCCAGGAGCAGGGTGACGATCTCCTTGGGGCCGACCGGCAGGCGAACGCGGTGGTCGTCATCCATCACCAGGGCTTCGCCGCGCTCTTCGTTCAGGTTGGCGCGGTAGGCCGCGCGCACCGGGAAGAAGAGCGACAGTTGCGCTTCCACCGGCGTGTCCGTCGTGTTGTAGAACCGGAGCACCAGCGCGTCTTCGTCTTCGGCGCGTTTGACGGCGCTGAGCACCAGGTTGGCGGGCTGCAGTTGCAGGAACGAGGCGCTGGCAGGCAGGCTTCCCGGGCGGTGCTCCACCTGCACACAGCGCGGCGGCACGTTGAAGGCGTGTGCCTGCTGCCAGATCCGCGCTTCCTCCCACGATCCGGAGTGCGGCACGATGGCAAAGCGGAACAGGTGCCGGCCGAGGCACTGCGCCCCCGGGGTGAGGTCGGCCGCTGGCGCCTCGCCGCCGCCGCTGAGCCGCCCCACGCAGCGCAGTAACGTCAGCGCGATGGTGCGGTCGGTGTCGGTTTGCACCTCGTACTCGGGGAGGCCCTGGTTGAGGATCGCCAGGCCGCGCTGGCCGTCGTTCACGTCGACGAACGACTGCTGGGGCCGGAAGGGTGAGCCGCCAATCCACTCCGGCGGGAGCGCGATCGGGCGGGTGATCACGTCGAACTGCCCCTCGGCGTGTGCCACCTCGGTGCGGGCGCCGGTGGGGAAGAGTACGCGCAGCCGATGGTCTTTCGCCGCGTTCTCGACGGCGGTGGTCACCTCCACCCGCTGGGAATCGGCGCAAAGGGATACCCAGGCGGTGATGCGGCAGGGAACGGTGTGCCCGGCCTCGTTTTGCCGCGCCGACAGGTCCTCCGGCAGGAGCAGCAGGTGCTCGATGCGGTAGGTGGCGCGCACCGGGCCATCCTCCACCCGGGCGATCTGCGGCGCCGAAGCAAGAGTGGTGAACACCCGGTCTGTCCGCGGCGCCTGGTAGCGATACTCGTCGCCGTCGTCGCCCCCATCCTCGAAGACGAGCAGGCCGCCATACTCACGGCCGGTGTCCTTGTCGGTGATGGTGAGGCAGCCGTTGGAGCCGATGTCGACGCGTAGCGAGGCGTTCTCCAGCGTGTTCTGTGAGGGGGAGAGTGTCTCCAGCGGCGGTGGCTGCACGGCGGCGGCGTTCACGTGGAAGGTGGCGTAGCCGCAGGCCGGCAGCGACTGCGCCGATACCAGGAGGCGCAGGCGGCGCACGCTCTGGCCCAGCGGCAGCTCCACCGGGGAAAGGACCTTGCGCACCGCCAGCGTGCTCTCCAACACCTGCACCGGTACGATGGCGCCGGTTGGGTCTACCACTTGCACGTCTTGCACGTCTGGCGCGCCCTGGGCGAGGTCCACTTCCGGGGCGACGGGGCTGCGCCGGGCCGGCCCGAGTGGGAACTCGACCACGGCTTCCAGGCATGCCGGGTGCTCGAAGGCAAGCGGGTTGACCGCCACCACCGCGGCGGCCGGCCCGGCGGCCGGCGGCTCGCCGACGTGGATCCGCTCTCCCAGGAAATGGAGCGCGCGCTCGGAAAGCTCGTCGGCAAGCTGCTGCACCTGCCAGAAGCGCGGCATCATCTCCGCGTGCACCTCGTCGACGCTGCAGCCGCAGATCGAGTCGTGCGGGTGGTTCTGCATGAGCAGCTTCCAGGCGTAGCGCAGGGCGCCCTGGTCGTAATAATCGCCGGCCATCCAGGCCCACGCCTGAAGTGGCTCCGCCCACTTCTCCAGGCCCACCTGGCTGGCCCAGTTCGCCTGCTTCAGGTACATGCGGCTGGAAAGGGTGCCGGCCAGCACCATGCCGCCGGGGTCATCGCGCAGCTCGCCGCGGACCACCGGCAGTTGGTCGCGCGGCGCCTCGGCCCGCAGCGCGTCGACGAACTGCTGCAGGGTGGAGTGGCGCACCTCGTCCGGGCTGCCCTCGGCGCGCAGCCGCTCGCTCACCGCCTTCAGGATCGGGCTGAGGTTCTCCTGGGCCTCCAGGTGGTCGACGCCGTTCATCAGCAGCAGGTGGCGGGTGGTTGCCAGTGGCGCCAGCAGGTCGCGGGCGCGCTTCACGGTGGCAACGGCGGCATCAGTCTCCTCCGGGAGACGCTGGAGGTTGTTGTACCAGAACGCCATGAAGTTGGCGAGCACCTGGGAGCCGTCGGGGCTCTGCCAGAGGAAGTCTACCGGGTTGCCGTTGCGGGCCCAGCCGCGCCCGAAGATCGCGTTGTCGATGCCGAAGCCGCGCAGGATCTGGGGCATCTGGGAGATGTTGCCGAACTGATCGGGCAGGTAGCCCACCTTCATCGTGCCGCCAAACGCCTGCGCGAGGCGGTGCCCCACCAGCAGACTGCGGATCGTGGCCTCGCCACTCACCAGGAACTCGTCGTTCAACTGGTACCACGGCCCCACCAGAATGCGCCCCTCGCCGATGTAGCGTCGCAAGCGCTCCTCGTTCTCCGGGCGGATCTGCAGGTAATCCTCCAGGACGATCGTCTGCCCATCCAGATTGAAGAAGCGGAACTCCGGGTCGCGGTCGAGGAGCGCCAGGAGGTGGTCGATCAGATCGACCAGGCGCATCCGGAAGCGCTGGAACGGCAGGTACCACTCCCGGTCCCAATGCGTGTGCGAGACCACGTGCAGCACGTAACCCTGATCCATGAGCTTCTCCCCAAGACGCCCACCGGGCGCCGCCGGTTGGTGCGGTGGCGCCGGCACGCCCGACACACCCCGGCGCCGATCTGTTGTTCGGGGCGAAGCCGGGCTTCCCTCCTGGGTGGAGCAGGCGGGAGACCCTCCAGCCTCCGTGGCATTCTGCCGGCGGCACCAGACCTCCTACGGCGGCCGGCGGGACGCCGGCGATCCGGCCGAACCCCTGGCCTCCGTGGCATTCTGCCGGCGGCACCGGACCAAGACGCCAGCCTGCCACGTTGCCTCCGCCCGCAGCGGGGAATCCAGCGCGCCCGCGGCGAACCAACCCCTTGCAGAACCTACGCGAGGGGGACCACACCCATGGAAAAGTTCATCTTCGGCCTGTCTGCGGCTATCTTTGCGGCCGGCGTGCTGTGCGCGGAGGTGGCGGCGCAGGAGCAGCCCCCGACGGTGGCGCCGGCGATCAACGACCTGCCGGCCGACGCGCCGGTGGGGCAGCGGCCCTACGAGATGGAATGGGCGAAGCGCGTGGAGGAACGCACGCCGCTCGTCGACTTCGAGGACCTGACCGGCTGGACGGTCGAGCTGTACGACGGTGCCGAGTGCGAGCTCTCGCGCTCGCGCGAGCAGCAGATGTGGGGCCGCTACGTCGCGAAGGTGAAGTACCGCGGCACGGGCTCCGGCAGTCGCTTCACCATCCGGCCGCCCCAGCCGCTGCCAATCCAGGGCACGTTCGACTGCATCAACCTGTGGATGTATGGCAACCGGATGGACTACGGGCCGCCACCCGATACGCCGCCCGTCTCGCTCACGGCGCTCTTTGTCGATGACGCCGGCAAGGAGTTCGCCGTCGGCCTCACCACGGTGCGTTGGGAAGAGTGGTGGTTGGTGCACCGGCGGATCGACGCGGAGACGCTGAAGGCGATCCGGTGCCCCTGCCGCTTCACCGGGCTGGAGTTCCGCGGCGGCTCGCAGACGCCCTGGCGCGCGCTCTACATCGACTCGCTCTCCTTCTACACCGAAGAACTCAAGCCGCTGCACTTCGAGCCGCGCCCACGCCGCAACCTGACGCTCTTTGAGGGGCAGTCGCCAGGTCTCAACACCGGCCCCGGCAAGCTCGACTTCCCCACGCGCGAGGAGACGATCCTCCCCACGAACTTCACCCGGAAGTTCAAGACCACCGCGCGCAGGCTGCCGGCGTCCGGGATGTACGAGTTCCGCTACGCGGGCTCCGATGCTCAGGTTGCCTACCGCATCGACCCGGCGCAGGGCTTCTCCGGCATCGAGGCGTTTGTGGACGGCAAGCGCGTGTCGCAGCCGATGCGCGACGGGGGCATAAAGTTTGAGCCGGAGGCCAAACTGACCCTCCGCTCCGCGAAGCTGCAGGATGGAGTCCTCACCGCCGAGTACGAGCCGGGGGTGACCTACCGCTTCCGCCTGTGGCAGAAGTCGCTGGTGATCGACGTGCTCTGTCCGGGTGGCCGGGCAACGGAGGTTTCCTTCGGGCGCTTCGCCGGGCTGCACGCGCCGGAGACGATCTACGTGCCCTTCATGGCCTGGACGAACGGGCCGCAGGTGCTGATGTCGCGTGCCGGCAGCGACACGGGGCCGGCGGTCTTCGCCACTGTCTACGCCGACTGGTACCGCTCCAACGCCTCGGAGTGCCACGTCGCCGTCTCGGTCGCCGGAGACACGGCGGAGGTGAACGGGGGCGTCCGCTACCGACCCCGAACCGACGGCGTCCGCAACGATGTCTTCGAACGCATCTTCCTGACGGTCTCGCCAACCTTCGAGGAGGTGCTGCCGACGATCGCCAACCCGCGCGGGCTGCACGCGCCGCAGGCGGCCGAGCGCCTCTGGCGGGAGAGCTGGGGCCCGGGCGATTTCGAGAAGGAGCAGGAACTCTCGGTGAAGCGCCGGGCGTACGGCATCGAGAAGCTGACGCAGTGCAACCACGAGATCAGTTGGCGCGACGGCGGCGAGAGCTTCACCATGCGCATCCACGCCGCCCCGAAGAAGGGCGGCGACGAGAAGCAGGCCTGGTACGTCAAGGCGCAGCAGGCGCTGGGATGGTTCTCGGGCCTTTACACCAACTATACGGACTACGCCCCGGTGAACTCGCACTGGGATGAGGACTGGGTGGCGCGCGACAGCAGCAACGAGTGGCGGCCGGCGTGGGCGCGCAACTACAACTGCAAGCCGAGCCGCGCCGTGGAAATCGAGCACAAGCTGGCGCCGATCATCAAGGAGAAGTATGGCGTCAACGCCAGCTACACCGACGTGCACACGGCCGTGGCGCCCTGGGGCTACTGCGATTACGATGCTCGCGTGCCCGGCGCCGGCACTTTCGCCCAGACCTTCTATTGCTACGGCGAGCTGCTGCGCAACGACTCGAAGGTCTACGGCGGGCCGGTCTTCTCCGAGGGCACCTACCAGATGCTCTACGCCGGCCTGGCCGATGGCAACTACGGCCTGGTCTACAACGGCATTCCCCTCGCCACCCAGCCCTATCTCCCTGCCTTTGATCTCCACAAGATCCACCCGCTCGAGTGTGACATCGGCGTCTCGTGGACGAGCTTCTTCTGCGAGGCGATCCCCAACTGGCGCGCGCCGGAGAACCTGGAGCGTTCCATCGACCGCTTCCTCGCGGCGCAGATGGTCTACGGGCACATCGGCTGGCTGCTGGAGGACGAGTTCGGCACCGGCCTGCAGTGCCGCTCCTACTACCTGATGCAGCAGCTCCAGAGCCGCTATGGCCTCAAGGCACCTACTGCCATCGACTACAACGATGACGGCCGCTACGTGAACACCTCTCAGGCGGTTGCCAGCGGGAAGTATCGCGACAGCCAGATCCGCATCCGCTACCCGGGCGGGCTCACGCTGTGGGTGAACGGCAACGAGACGAAGGAGTGGCGAGTGGAGGACGCGCAGCTCCGGCGGCGCCTCGGCGAGTGTGTCCTGCCGCCGTTCGGCTGGGTGGCCGTGGCGCCCGGGTTCCTGGAGTACTCCGGCCTGAAGGATGGGCGGCGGATTGACTTCGTGCAGTCGCCCGAGTACTGGTACTTCGATGGACGGGGCTCCAGCCTGGCGCACGGCGGCCTGGCCTGCCAGGGCGGCATCGCCGTCCGCAAGCTGGCACCGAACCGGGTAGAAGTGATCGATTGCGCGGACAGCCGTGAGTTCGGGCTGCGCCGACCCTTCGGCATCTCGGGCGTCGTGCTGGAGGCCGAGGCATTCGACGTGCAGGGGAACTCCCTGGGGAAGGCGGAGGTTCGCCATACCGCCGATCTCGACTGGGTGGTCGGCATCGAGAAGGCGATGCGCTACGTGGTCACCTTCGGGCCGGCCCGGGGCGCACTGCGGGTGCGTGCCGACCTGGCCGTCGTTCCGCCAGGGGGCACGGTGACGCTCGAGGGCGCCGGGGCCACCTTCACCTGCGAGGACGCCCGGGTAGAGGGCGGCACGCTGCAGGTACCTGCCGACGTCCCGGTTGGCAGCAGCCTCTGGGTGAAGGGCGAGGCGGCAGGCCGCAGCGGTTGGACGGTGCTTCCGGTCGTTCCGCTGGTCGAGGTGAAGGTCGACCCGCCGGTGGTGAGGCTGCCTGCCAGCGAGGCGGAGGTGACGCTTCGCGGGAGGATCCACCCGCCGGCGGCCGGTGTGACGGGGGCGACCCTCAGCCTGAGCACGCCGCCCTGGCTGGTGGCAACGCCCGAGACGTTCGCGGTCGAACGAGACTTCACCCGGACGGTAAAGCTGTCGCTAAAGGGTGCCCCGGAGAAATCCGCGGGTATGTTGGTGCTCACGGTCAAGGCGGGGGATCTCTCCCAGGAGGTCTCTGTGCCGATCTGGCTGGCGCCCTCGTCCGTCGTGGTGCGACGCCTGGATGACCCCGCCTGGTCCTTCAACTGGGGGCAGGCGTTTCGCGGCGGCACGGAGCAGTCCGGCGACACGAAGACGGGGGCCACCTTCCACCGCAGCGCGGACTACACCGTCGGCGGCGTGAGGAAGCCCGGCCTCTTCGCCCACCCGCCCTACAACGGGGGCGCCGGCTACGCCTTCGCGACCTTCACGCCGTTGCAGCTCCCGACAGAGCCGACGGAGCTCTCCGTTTTCCTCGGCCTGGGAGATGGCGGGGTCACCAGCGATGGCGTGGACTACACGGTGATCGTGAGAGACGAGGACGGCCGCGAGACGAAGCTCTTCACTGAGCACGGCGACCAGGGCCGCTGGCGCGAGGTGACGGCCGACCTGTCTGCCTTCGCCGGCCGGAAGGTGACGTTCCGGTTGATCGCCGACTGTGGAGCGAGCGACGACACGAAGGCCGACTGGGCCTGCTGGGGCGATCCCGTCATCCGCCTCAAGCGGCCGGTCCCGGAGCTGAAGCTGGGGAGATAGGGCTCGACTCCTCGGTGCTGAGGATACCACGGCTTCGGCAACCGAATAGCGTCACGTGCCTGTTCGGGGCGCTGTGGTGCGAACTGGAGCGGGGCGGCATGGTCATCGGCTCGGTGCCAGCGGTTGGCGCCAAGGCGGGCTCTTTGCCGCCTCCGCTCAGCCTGGAGGAAGCATGAACCGTCCTTGGAGCCTCAGCACGATGGCGGCCGTGGTCGCCGTCGGCGCGCTGCCGGCCGCTGGAGCGTCGGAGTCCGGCAAGCCGGGGCAGCCGTGGGTTGTCTTCGAGGGCAGGGAGGGCCCCGGCGCCGGCAAGCACATCGTCTTCGTCACCGGCGACGACGAGTACTATTCCGAGGAGGGGATGCCGGTGCTGGCGCGCATCCTCGCGGAGCGCCATGGCTTCCGGTGTACCGTGCTCTTCGCCATCAACCGGGAGACCGGCGCCATCGATCCGAGCACCCAGGACAACATCCCCGGCCTGGAGGCGCTGGAGCGCGCCGACCTGATGGTGATCTTCACTCGCTTCCGGCAGCTCCCCGACGACCAGATGAAGCACATCGCCGCCTACCTGGAGTCGGGCCGGCCCGTGGTTGGGCTGCGCACCGCCACCCACGCCTTCCGCTTCACCGGCCCGAGTCCTTACGCGAAGTACAGCTTCGACAGCAAGGAGCCTGGCTTCGAGGGAGGCTTCGGGCGCGTGGTCCTGGGGGAGACGTGGATTGCCCACCACGGCCACCACGGCGCGCAGAGCACGCGTGGTCTCATTGCCCCCGGCGCTGCCGGCCACCCGATCCTGCGGGGCATCAGCGAGGGCGACATCTGGGGGCCGACCGACGTCTATGCCGTCCGGCTGCCCCTGCCGGAGGGCTCGACGCCGCTCGTCTTGGGCCAGGTGGTCGCCGGCATGAGCCCAGACGACCCGCCGGCCCAGCCGGCAGTGGACCCACAGACGGGGCAGGCCGTGGATAAGAACAACCCGATGATGCCGGTGGCGTGGACTCGCACCTATCATGCCGGGGGAGGCAAGGTGGGGCGCGTCTTCACCACCACGATGGGCGGCGCGATGGCCGGCAAGCGCGACTGGGACAGCGAGGGCTTCCGCCGGCTGCTGGTGAACGCCTGCTACTGGGCCGTCGGCCTGGAAGAGCAGATCCCGGCCCGGGCGAATGTCGACGTGGTCGCGGGCAGGGCGTTTCGGCGCGGGGAGTGACCGTAGTAGCGTGTGGAGTATGGGAGTATGGGCGCGATCCGCTGAGGAGACGATAGGTTGGAGGGTGAGCATGCCCCTCCTGACCGAGCTAAGAAGCCGTGCCCATAAAGGCTGACACTACCGAACGGGCGGGAGAACGGCCCGCCCGTGTCGAACGCTGTCCAGCAGGACGCCCGGGGCAGGCGACTCTGCGCGGCGCCGTTGCCGCTACCATGCTCCTGGCGCCAGCGGCCAGGGACGGTAGGTAGCCGTTCATGGCGGTGGGTAGCCGGCGATCCGCTTTGGATCGAGGCCGTGGCCCAGCACCGGGTAAGCGAGGGCGCCTGGCGGATCGAACAGGGCGTTGTGGCCAAGGTAGAGGCGCGGGGTGCGCCAGAGGGCCCGCAGCGCCAGCCAGAGCGGCATCTCGTGGTAGCGGTCGGGCCACAGCTCGCGGAGGTGCCGCTTCAGCAGCGGGGCATGCTTTAGGCTCATCTTGGGGAAGATGTGGTGCTCCGTGTGGTGGGAGAAGTTCAGGTGCAGCACATCCACCCAACGGGGCACGGTCACGGTCAGGCTGTAGGCCAGTGGGTCGTGGCCCTGCGCCAACGGGTTGAGCAGGTGGTTGGTGGCGATGTAGCTCATCACCAGGAAGTTTGCCAGCATCACCGGCAGCAGATAGGCAAACAGGAACTTCGCGGGGCCGAGCCAGACCAGCAGCGCCAGCCACACGCTCAATGGCGCTAGGAACTGGCCGAGCACCACCAACCGCCCGCGTCCGAACTCCCGGTAGTAGCGGCGCAGCATCTGGAAGGAGTGGAACGAGAACCACCCCGCGAACGAGGCGAAGGTGAGAAAGCTGCGCACGCCCAGGGGCACCCGGAAGAACACCCGCAGGGCCCGACGTTGTTCCAGCATCGCCACCATCTCGACGGTATCCGGGTCTCGGTTGGGCTGCTGGGTGTGCCCGTGGTGCTCGGCGTTGTGCCACTTGCGCCACAGCCGCGGCCCGATGTTGAATGGGGCGAAACAGATGCCGCCCACCAGGCTGCTGAGCCACGGGGTTCGCACCACGCTGCCGTGGAGCACCTCGTGGCCCAGGAAGCCCAGGCTGGCAAAGCTGGTCCCGAGGAGCAGCGCCAGCCCCAGGCTGGGCAGCCACCCCAGGTTATCCATCCCGATCCAGGCGATGCCCAGCACAATCACCGCGAGGTGGGGCACCAGCCACCAGAGCCGCGCGGGCACCGGCCCGAAGCATCGGGCAGGCAGCCGCCGTCTCAGTTCCCGCGCGTAGGTGGCATGTGAAACGATCTCGCCGCTACTTTCCTGGTCGAGCAACGCTAGCGTATCTCCCCCTGGTGGTGATGGCCGGCGCACACCGCCCGCCATGGTTTGACTATACCACATCCCGCTGCTCCTTACACCTGGCATGCCGGCTCCTTCTGGGTATGGCCGGCCGCCGTCGCGAGGAGAGCCCACCGGCGGGGTGCGAACCGGCAGGGCGGCGAGGGGATAAGGAGTAGAGCGGATGGCAGACGCCCGCTGGATGCTGTATGGTGCGACCGGCTTTACCGGCACCCTGATCGCCGAAGAGGCAGTGCGCCGCGGCCACCGCCCGGTGCTGGCCGGACGCTCGCCCGCGCGGCTGGCGCCACTGGCGGAGCGCCTGGGGCTGGAGATGGTCGCCGTTCGCCTCGATCAAAGCGAGGCGCTTGCCCGGGCGGTGGCCGCGGTGGATCTGGTCTTCTGCGCCGCCGGCCCATTCGTGGTCACCGCGCCGCCGATGCAGGCGGCGTGCCTGGCGGCCGGCACCTCCTACGTGGATATCACCGGCGAGCTGGCGGTCTTCCGTCACACCTACGCCCAGGATGCCGCTGCCCGCGCGCGGGGGATCGCCCTTGTCTCCGGTGCCGGCTTCGATGTGATCCCCAGCGACTGCCTGGCGGCTTACGTGGCCGCGCAGGTGCCTGGCGCCACCACCCTGGAGACGGCGCTGGCAACCCACAGCCGGACGAGCGTGGGCACCACGCGGTCGGCGCTGGGGATGCTGGGGGAGGGCAGCCAGGTGCGCCGGAACGGCGTGCTCTGCTCCATCCCGCTTGGCACCGAAGCCCGTAAGGTGCGCTTCTCCGACGGGGAACGGTGGTGCTTGCCAGTGCCGTGGGGGGATCTGGAGACGGCCTACCGCACCACGGGCATTCCGAACATCACGGCCTGCCTGGCGGCCAACAAGGGCATTCTGACGCTGCTGCGCGTGCTCGGCGGACCGGCGTGCCGTCTGCTGCGGGTGGGCGCCTTTGCCAGGGCCGCGCATTGGCTGGCCGGCCGCCTGGCCCAAGGCCCCAATGAAGCCACCCGCCGGCACGGGCGGTCCTTCCTCTGGGCGCGTGCCGCTGGCCCCGCGGGTGAGGCGCAGGCCTGGCTGGAGACCCTGGAAGCCTACCGCTTCACCGCCGTCGCCGGTGTCACCGCGGTAGAGCACCTCCTGCGCGACCGGCCGGTGGGCGCGCTCTCACCAGCCCAGGCCTTGGGCGCCGACTTCATCCTGAGCATCGAAGACACCCGCCGCCTGGATGCCGTGCCTGCGTAGCGCCCGGTGGGGCTACAGCCCGGTGCCGGGGAGGCCGTTCTGGATGATCACCGGCGGGTCGGTGAGGCCGGCGGCTTTGCGCTCCTCATGGCGTCGGCGCACCTCGGCCAGCAGGCCCGGCACCGCGTGGGGCGCCTTCGCCGGCTTCGCGAACGCCTTCTGGAACACCGGCCAGAACTGGTCGATCTTGTGCGAGAGGTCGAACACCATCACCCCCTGGGTGGAGGCGCACGCGGCCTGCAGCGCCCGCGCCAGCCCCTGCGGGTTGCGGTCGTACTTCGAGAGGGCGATGCCAGCATAGACCCAGGACTGGTTGTTCGCCGCGCGGTTGGCAAGTTGGCCGGCTGCCTCCACCGTGGTGCCCGGCGAGTAGCCGCCGCGGGTCGCGTCGGCCAGTGTCGGCATGCCGTAGTAGCACCCGGGGGTGATCCAGTCCACCAGGTTGGCAAAGCCGGTGGGGCGGAAGGCGTCGGTGAGGAAGCGGAAGCCGGCCTGGAAATCGGGGGCGGCCCAGTTGGCGCCCAGGGCCGGGTACTCGCCGTACCAGGAGCCGA
The DNA here is from genome assembly GCA_012512505.1 of Armatimonadota bacterium. GTDB lineage: Bacteria > Armatimonadota > JAAZEB01 > JAAZEB01 > JAAZEB01 > JAAZEB01. The sequence continues at coordinate 24,063 of JAAZEB010000254.1, forward strand.
CGTAGACGCCAAACGTGGCGGTGGGGCGGGCCGTCTTGGCCGTGTGCACCGCCTGCGCCACCCAGTTGCGCAGGTGCATCGCGCGCCACACCAGCCAGGCATCCAGGTATGGCCCCGGCAGCCAGCGCACCACCATCCCCGGGAAGCTGACATCGGCGCGCATCACGTCATCCGGCCAGGAGAGCGGCTTGCCCACCCACGCCTCGAACGCCTGGCGCGTGCTCTCGGAGAAGTCGGCGTTCAACGCGGCGTAGCGCAGCCGGTCGTCGAAGAGGATGCCATCCAGCGGGTACTTGCTGAGCAGCTCCGTCACCATCGCGAGCAGGCGCTGCTGCACCTCGGGGTGGTGCGGGTTCACCCAAACGGGAATGCCCGGGATGCGCGAGCGCAGCACCGGCACGAAGCGCGTCACCGTGCGCAGCGGCAGCGTTTCGCCAACGGTGGCGGCTCGGCGCAGGAACTCGGCGGCCTGGCCCTCACCCACCAATACCGCGCCGCCCTTGGGGATCGCCGGCGGCGCCAACTCCGCCGCCGCGCCGCTCACCACCCGCGTCACCTGGCGCGACCGATCCAGCACGGCCAGCGTGGCGGTCGCCGTGGGCGCCAGCGCCGCCGTCTCGGAGTAGGCGGTCAGCTCCTCCAGCGTCTCCGGGCGGGTGTTCACCTCTTGGCTGATCAGCAGCGTGGCCTTCGTCGTGGGGTCTACCGCCACGAGTTGTGGCTCGCAGACGGTGGTCTGCCACTCCGGATGGGCATACGCCGGCCCTTTCGCCATGCCGCGGTGCCCCTCGCTAAAGGCGTTCAGGCTGGCGTGGAGACCGATGCCGGCCGCCTGAGCCGCCTTGACGAACTCCGCTACCGGGTCGAGCGTGGGCGGCAGCGTCACCTTGCCCCAGCTAGACAGGCGCTCGGCGTGCTTGCTGGGATAGAGCGTCTGCCCGATGATCGGCTTGACATCGAGGACGATGGTGTTGAAGCCGGCGGCGGCGATCCGTTTCACCAGTGCCTGGATCTTCTCCGGGGTGTTGATGCGCTCCAGGTTGGCCACGGCATCGATCCAGAGGACGCGCCCCTGCACTCCGCGCTCGCGGGCGATCTGCTGCGCCACGCCGATGCCGTTGCTGGCCTCGTCCAGTTCCACCGGGCCGAGCGCCGGGAACGGCACGTAGGCTGGCGGCGGTTGTGGCGGCGGGAGCTGCAGCAGGTCTGGCCCACCGCCCGGCGCGGTTTGCGCCAGGCCGGGGGCTGCCAGCGGCAGGGCGGTCAGCAAAGCCAGGGCCAAAGTGGCGATACGCACGATCTGCTTGTCCTCTCGTTTTAATCAGGATTCGCGGTCAGGCGCCACCCAGCCTGCCTCTCACGGGGCAGCACGGGGGTTTGGCCTGGGAGCTGTCGGCCCGGAGCGCCCGGGCCCTCACCGGCAGGTGAACGCGGAGCGGGTAGGGGGGAGACCAAATGTCGGCGTCTTCCGTCAGGCGCCGCTCCAGTGTCGCTGTGATATTAGACAATCTGTTTGGCGGAATGTTCCAACAGGCGAATGGCGGCCCCCCCGACCCCCCAAGATTGGGGGGAGCTGGTGCGGGCGGCCCCCCGACCCCCCAAAGTTGGGGGGAGCTGGTGCGGTTGGCCCCCAGGATTGGGGGAGCCACTGGCTAAGCCCCCCCGATTTCGGGGGGGGGATGGGGGGCCAGCCTCGGAAGCCCTCCGGATTCGGGGGGATGGGGGGGCCAGCCTCCAAAGCCCCCTGGATTCGGGGGGCCAACAAGCTGATACGGACGGACCGGGGCGTGGCAGGCACCCTTGACGTGCGAACGCCGACGTGCGATAATGGGCGCGTGCGACGAGGACGCCGAATGCCACCGGTTCGACCGCGTTCGGCCGGCA
>JAAZEB010000255.1 GCA_012512505.1 Armatimonadota bacterium
CGGAGTGCCCGAGCCATCGGGCTTCGGCGGTCCGGGGAGCCGCATTGCTGCGGCGCTCCGCTATTCTCCCGGGAGATAGCCGGAGTGCCCGAGCCATCGGGCCTCTGCCGGGCGGCCGCGTCGCCGCGGCACCCCCGCTGCTCTAGCTTGGAAATGGTCTCTTGCCACCCGCCTAACGCTTGGACTAGCGACCAAGCCCCATTTTCATCCTCTTGGGTGCCCGCCGGGCATGGGGAACTCCTACGGCGGCCGGCCAGAGGCCGGCGATCCGACCTATCGGCGTCGGTGAGGCGTCCTCCTGCTTGCTCGTTGACGGGTCCTAATCGAGGACCAACGCGGCGAGGGCGAGGCGCAGCTTGCGGAGGGCGCGCTGCTCGATCTGGCGGACGCGCTCGCGGCTCATGCACAGCGCCGTGCCGATCTCGCTGAGGGTCTCCGCCATGCCTCCCTCCAGCCCATAGCGGCGGGAGACGATCTCACGCTCCCGGGCGGTCAAGCCGGCCAGCGCCTCATCGAGCTGTCGCCGCAGCAGCCGCAGCAGCGCGGCCTCGTCGGTGGAGGGGCCCCGGGTGTCCTCGAGCAGGTCGCCCAGCACGCCGGAGTCTTCGTCCGGGGAAAGCGGCGCGTCGAGGGAAAGCGCCGGGCGGGCGATGGCGGCGATGGCGGCTATCGGCGCGGTGCTGGTGCCCAGCGCCCTGGCAAGCTCGGCGTCACTGGGCTCGCGGCCCAGCTCGTGAACCAACTCCTGATAGCAGCGGGTGGCACGGCGCACCATCTGCCCGGCGTGGGCAGGAATCCGCACCGTGAGGCTCTGCGTCTCCACCGCGCGAGTGATCGCCTGGTTGATCCAGTGGGTGGCGTAGGTGCTGAAGCGGCAGCCGCGGCGCGGGTCAAACCGGTCCACCGCCTTGATCAGCCCGATGCGCCCTTCCTGGATCAGGTCGTCCAGCCCGAGGGCTCCGCGGGCGTAGCCGGCATAACCGCGGGCGATGTGCGCCACCAGGCGCAGGTTGCGGGTGATCAGCTCCTCGCGCGCGTGCGGGTCGCCCGCCTCCACCTGCTGGGCAAGGAGCAGCTCTTCGTGGGCGGTCAGCAGGGGAAGCTCTGTCTCGAACGTCGCCGGAGGCTCCGATCCAGAGGGCACTGGCCACAGCGCCTCGCCAGGGGCCGCTGTCGCCGCGGGCGAGGCGGATCGGGGGGCGTTGCTCTCGCGCTCCGTACGCACGCAGTGATGCTCCCTTCCACTGGCGAGAGCCCAGGCAGCCAGGGCCTGTCATATCCAGGCATCCTCATTCTAGCACCCCGCCTCCGCAGGCGTCTATCAGGGAAAGCCCTGACCTCGCCCGGTGGCAGGACGCGGCCCCCGGCCGGTCGAACGCTGTGCCTGTGAAGGAGTCTGAGCCCTGGGGACCTGACAACCCGCATCCCCTCTCCCGCTGCCGCAACGAGCTGGTATGGGAGGGAAAGTACGATGCCTATGGGCGCCGCCGCCCGGTGCGCCTGCCGCCCTTCCCGGTGATGCTGCGGCGCGTTGAGGCGATTGGCGACGGGGCGTGTCCGACGGGCGCCGCCACCGAGCGCAACCTGCTGATCTGGGGTGACAACAAGCTGGCCCTGGCCGCGCTGCGCGAGCAGTTCCGCGGCCGGGTGGATCTGATCTATATCGACCCGCCGTTTGCTGCCGGTGTCGACCGCACCTTCGACCTGGCAATCGGGGAAGACGAGGACGCCGCGCCGGCCGCCCTGGCCTATCGCGACCGCTGGGGCCGCGGACCCGACTCCTACCTGCACTGGATGTATGAGCGCCTGGTGCTGCTGCGCGAGCTCCTGACAGAGACCGGCAGCCTCTTCGTCCACTGCGACTACCGCGTCAGCCACCTGCTGCGGGCAATGCTGGGGGAGCTGTTTGGCAACACGCTGCGCAACGAGCTCATCTGGTGCTACACCGGCCCCGGGTCGCCACGCATTCGCCAGTTCAACCGCAAGCACGACACCCTCTACTGGTTCAGCCGCCGTCGTGATGGCCACAAGTTCCGTGCCGCCGCCGTGCGCGTGCCTCACCAGGCGAAGACGCGGGGCAACTTCCGCGCCGGCCTGCGTGGCTCTGGCTTCCCAGCCGCGCAGTACGACCTGCCGGCGGGGAAGATCCCGGAAGATTGGTGGCCGATGCCGGTGGCGGCGCGCTACCCGGTAGATGGCGTGCGGCGCACCGGCTACGCCACCGAGAAGCCGTGGCCGCTGCTGGAGCGCATCCTGGAAAGCGCCAGCGACCCGGGAGACCTGGTGCTGGATTGCTTCTGCGGCTCCGGTACCACCCTGGCGGTGGCCGAGGCCCTGGGCCGGCGCTGGATCGGGTGCGACCTGGGGCGCCACGCGATCCACACCACGCGCAAGCGCCTGATCGCCCTCCAACGCGAGCGGCACGCGGCCGGCCAGTCGTTCCGGCCGTTCGACCTTTGCACCCTCGGAACGAGTGAGCGCCGTTGGTGGCAGATGGAGCGCCTGGATGGCTCGAACGCGCAGTACCGCGAGACCGTATTGCGCTGCTATCGGGCGGCACCGCTGGCGCCAGCGCCCTCGCCGCTGCTGCACGGCACCCAGGGCCGGGCCTACGTGCACGTCGGCGACATCGACCGCGTCCTGACGGTTGATGCGCTGCGCGCGGTGGCCGAGGCGGCGGCGCGGGTGGGAGCGCCGGAGCTCCACTGCCTGGCGTGGGAGTTCGCGCCGGGCCTACTCCCCCGGGCGCAGGCGCTGGCGGCCGAGTTGGGCGTGGAGATCCGGCTGAAGCAGATCCCTCGCGAGATCATGGAGCCCAACCGGAGCACGGTGCCATTTTTCGAGGTTGGCACCGTGGCGGCGGAAGCGTTTCTGCGGGAGGGGGAAGGCCCCCCTGACCCCCCGAGATCGGGGGGAATTGGAGAGGAAGGCCCCCCTGGCCCCCCGAGATCGGGGGGAATGGGAGTGGAAGGCTTGCCGAGATCGGGGGGAAGAGGCGAGTGCGCTTTGCCAGCTCCCCCCAGCATTGGGGGGGAAGGGGGGGGCGATAGCCCCCCGGGCCTCGTGGGGCCGGGGGGGCCAACGCCCCCGGTGGATGTGCGCCTCACCGGCTTCGTGCCTTCCCTGGCCGGGGTGCCGGAGCAAGAGTTGACGCCGCTGCGGGAGCGCGCTGCCCGCTCGCCCTTCGATCTGATCGACTTCTGGGCGGTCGATTTCGCCCACCACGAGGGGAAGGAGTGCTTCGAGCACCACTGGCAGGCCTACCGCACCCGACGCGACCGCTCGCTGCCGACGGAGAGCGACCGTGGTTGGGTCTATGCCACGCCCGGCTGCAAGCAGATCCGGGTGAAGGTGGTGGATGTCTTCGGCATCGAGACGACCACGGTGGTGGACGTGACGGTGTAAGGAGAGCGCCCCGTAGGAGGGTTTCCGACCCCGATGCAGGCAACCTGTCGGCGGCGGAGACCCTTCCTACGGGGGCCGGCGAGACGCCGGCGATCCGACCCATTGGTGTCGGAGGCGCCTCCTGCGGCGGGGGCGCCTCCTGCGGGGGCCGGCGAGACGCCGGCGATCCGACCTAGCGGCTCACCGCACCTGGAAGCGCCCTTCGGCCCGGGCGCCGTCCCAGAGGCTGCGTGCCTGCACTCGCCAGGTGCCCTTGGGGACGTTGATCGGCAGCCGCACCGTGCGGGTGCACTCCGCGTGGCGGGTGCTGGTGCGCCCGGAGAACGCCTCTCGCCGCTTGCCGTCTGGCCCGGTGACGGTAACCTCCACCCGATAGTTGCCCCGGATCGCCCGGCCACCCAGCTTGAGCGTGTACTTCACGGTGTCGCCCGCTTTCGCGCTGTTGGGCAGGCCGGTGAGGCTCAGGCCGCGCGGATTGGCAGGGTAGAGCCCGATCAGGCGTGTCTTGCCCCAGGGGCAGTTCAGGTCCAGTGTGCGGCCCGCTCCCAGCGAGAGGCGCTTGCCGCTGATCAGGTCGCGGGCGATAGCGCCGGCCGGGGCGCACGACACGGTGACTCGTGTCCTGGGGTTGCGGCTCTCGTGGTTGATCACCAGCAGCAGGAGGGTGCCGTCGGTCGTGCGGCGCACCGCCGCCTCGATCTCCGGGTTGCTGGAGGAGACATTGGGTGCGGGGGCGCCGGCCAGGGCTTCGCGGAGGAGGCCCAAAAGCCAGTCGGCGTCGCCGTGCTCGTTTTTCCGGACGAGGGCGTCCAGGTAGCAGTCTTTGAGGGGAAGGTTCAGCAAGCGCGCGCTGCCACGGCCGACGCGGTGCTGGAAGGCGACCGCGACGCCCCCTGCCGTGGTGGGCAGCGGGGTCGCCCCGCTTGCCTGATAGCCGCGCACGCCCCACAGTTGGTGTGGCGTGTCTGCCACGGCGAACGGCCCCGGACGCGGCTCGGCCGTGCCCGTCACCCCGAACAGTGCCTCGAACACGCCGAGTGGCTGCTTCCGCTCGTCCAGCGAGGGCACCTCATCGGCCACCAGAATGCCGCCCTCCTGGCACCAGGCGCGAATCGTCTCGGCGGAGGCGCGCTTCATCAGGTGCACATCAAAGAGGACCAGCACCGGGTACTCTCTCAGCTTTCCCTCGGCAAGCTGGTCCTCGTGGAGGCAATCCAGCTCGCCGTAGGCGCGGCGGAACGCCTCCAGGGCGACCATCACGTTCCAGTACTCCTCCTGGAGGAGGACATGCTGCGTGCGCGGGAAGAGGAATGCCGCCTTTGCCCGGGGCACCCGGCTGCGCGTTAGCAGCGGAGCAATGGCCTTCACCTCACGCATCACCCCGCGGTAGGTCTCCCACCAGCGCGGATCCTCGGGGATGCCCCAGAAGGTGTTCAGGTAGTCGCACCCGGCGGCGAGGGCCGTGTAGGTGAGCTCACGCGGCGACCAGTGGTACTGCGCTAGCTGCGGGTCGGCGAGCTTCCCATCCCAGCCAGACTCCAGCCAGAAGCCGAGCTTCTTGTTGTAGCTGTAGGCCAGGTTGCGCATCTGGGCAAACGCCATGTGCACGCCGGCGAGGCGCGGCAGGCGGTTCTGCCCGAACTTGCCGGTGCGGAAGTCGGTGGAGAGATAGGGGTAGATGTCGTAGTTCACCGCGTCGAACGGCGCGCCCCAGTGATACACATCGTCGATGGCCCAGTTATCGCGGAAGCCGCCGCCGGCGGCGCCGAAGGTGTTGTGCGAGTCGTGGGTCAGTTCCACCCAGAAGTGGGGGGCGTGCTCCTTCACCAGCGCGTAGCTTTGGCGCCAGCCGGTGGAGAAGTGGTCGCTCCAGAAGTCGACGTATTTCAGCCACAGCTCCGGGTCTTGTATTGCCTCCTCGCGGGAGGGCAACTCGATGCCATAGCGGCGCTGGAATTCGGCGCGGGCGGGCGGGCGCTCGTCGAAGGTCTTGCCGCTGTTCTGGAACGGCTCGTCCATATAGCCCTGAACGTTGAGCAGGCGCGGCACCAGGCGGCAGGTGGCCAGGGCGCGGGCGATGCGTGGACGGAGCGCCTCCTGGTACTCGGGCGAGAAGACAGAGACGGCGGGGGGCGCGTCGCGGCTCAACAGCGAGAAGTCACCCTGGAACGAGTAGCTGATCGCCATGCCGCGGCGCTGGGCGTAATCCTCGGCGTAGTCGTAGGGCGAGCCGGGCTCTGCCCCCAGGCGCCGGCCCCCGAAGGTGAGGGTGTTGAACCCGTGGGCGATGATATCGTCAATCTCGCGCTCCATCGCCCGCCGGTCCAGCGTCTCGAACGGCGAGAGGCGCATCGTGGTAGAGAAGAAGTCTGCCAGGTTCAGCCGGGGCACGACGGTGAACGTCAGCCGCGACTGGTCGACCACCCGGCCCTGCGCGGTGGTGACGCGGGCCACGAGATGGTAGTCGCCCTCGTCGAGGTGGGGCACCCGGTAGCGCCAGAGGTAGGCCTTGCCGGAACGCAGTTGCGCCGGCCGGGCCAGCCGCGTGCCCCGGGCATCGGTGATGAGGGCGGTGACGACCATCTCGGCGGGCCACTGACCCTCCGGCTCTCCTCGGAAGCTGAGGGTGATGCCCTCCGCCGTGACGTGCCGGTTGGAGGGGATCGTGAGCGCCAGGTTGATCGGGTTCTTCACCTCGGACACCGTGCTCCGATGGAAGAGCACCGCGCCGTTTCGGTCCCTGGCGGTGACGGCCACCTCGTAGGTACCCTCCGAGCGGTAGTCGGCCAGCGGTAGGGTGGCCGAGACGGCTGCCGGAGCGGCGCCAGCGCCGAGGGTGACGCGGCGCGGGGTGCCCACCGGCTTCCCATCGCGCCGGAAAGAGGTGGTGACCACGCTGCCGGCGGGCGCCTGGATGCCCTTCAGCGAGATCCCGAAGCCGATTCCGCCGGAACGGATCAGCACCGGCGGGGGATAAACTGCCTCCGCCACCTGGAGGCGCTCCGCGCGGCCACCCAGCCAGAGGAGGGCGGCCGCCAGGAAGTCGTCTGCCAGGGGCCCGGCAACGGCGTTCCCCAGCTCGCCCACGGTGTTCAGCAGCAGCACCTGCCCCTGGCCGAAGGGTCTTGCCAGGAGGAGCGGCGCCGCGCCGACCTGTGCCAGCACCCGCGCGCCCTCGCGCGGCACCAACGCGCGCCCGGAATGGGACTCGCCGAAGAGCGGTCCCAGCGCATTGAGCACCGGGTGCCGGTGAGGGAGGTGAACGCTGCCGGTGTGCTCCGTGGCCCGGTCCGGCAGCGGGGCGCGCTGGCTCATCGGGGAGATCTCGGTGGCAGGCCCCCACGCGGAGTCGTCAAAGTCGACCGCCGTCCAGCCCGGCTGCTCGGTGGTGTGGAACTTCCAGGAGCGGTCGCTGGCGATCAGCTCGCGGGTGCCGTCGGTATACTCGATGCCGATCTGGGCGAAGAAGCCGCCGGGGCCGTCCACGTTGCGCGCCTTGAAGGCGACCACGTTCTGGCCCGGCCGCAGCTTGCCGCTGATCTCCCACAGTTCGTGGTCGTACCAGCTCCAGTGGTAGCCCACCTCCTCGCCGTTAAGGTAGGCCCAGTAGAGGTTATCGGCGGTGCAGCGGATGAAGGCGCGCCGCACCGGGCGAGTGATCTCAATGCGCTTGCGGATGTAGCGCAGGTGGTCGGCGGTCTCGCCCGTCTGCTCGGGCACCCAAAGCCAGTCGCCGGAGTTATCGGGAAAGAGGTCGGCCTCGGGCACCTCGGCCGGGGCGGCCTGGCCGAGGAGGCGGTACAGGGCGCGGGTGCGCGGCAGGTCCTTGGGCAGGCCGGCGACGAACAGGCCGCCGCCGCGGCGCACGAACGCCTCCAGGGCGCCTGGTTGCAGGCCGAGCGTAAGCGGGTCGGTGTTGCTGCCCAGAAGCAGCAGGTCGGCGCCGGCCAGGTTGAGGGGTGCTTTCGGGGCGGGCCGGACGAGGCGCACGTTCGCGGCCAGGTCAGGCCGGTTGGTGTCGAGGGGCAGAGCACCGCCCGTCAGGTCCAGCACCCGCAGCGGCGCGGCGGAAGCGGAAAGCGAGAGGGCAAGCAGGATGCAGCAGAGCGCGCTTCGCAGCATGGCAAACTCCCGGGCAGGGCTCGTCACTGCCCCCGCCTCGCTGCCGAATACGACGCCGCAGCGCCACCCTCCTGCGTGGCAGGCGCCGTCAGGATCTGCGGGATCGGCTGTTGGCGCAAGATCGTGACGGGACCGGTGGCGAGGCCCGCGTGGGGCCGGGGGCTGCCCGGTCCCAGGCCGTGGTCGGTGTTGGTGGGGAGGCATCCGGGCGGGGAAACCCCACCCGGATGCCCCTACCGCGCCGGGACTATGCGACCGTGATCTGGCGGTGGTATTCCTGGAGCGACTTGGCGGTGGAGCTTTCGGTGCGGGCGGCGTGGATCCCCTCGGCGGCGGCGACGGCGGCGACCGCGGTGGTGATGTAGGGGATCCGGTAGCGCACCGCCGCTTTGCGGATGTAGCTATCGTCGGTGACGGCCTCTTTGCCGGCGGGAGTATTGATGATGAGCTGCACCTCGCGGTTGTGCAGCGCGTCCAGCAGGTTTGGCCGGCCCTCGTGCAGCTTCTTGGTGGGCGTGCAGGCCACGCCATTTGCCGCCAGGAAGGCGGCCGTGCCTGCCGTCGCCACGATCTGGAAGCCCATCGCCGCCAGCTTGCGCGCCGCTGGCAGCACCGCCTCCTTGTCGCGGTTGGCGACGGTCATCAGCACTGTGCCTTCCAGCGGCAGCACGAACCCGGCCGCTACCTCCGCTTTGTAGAAGGCGAGGCCAAATGAATCGGCCAACCCCAGCACCTCACCGGTGGAGCGCATCTCCGGGCCCAGCAGCGGGTCGACCTCCGGGAACATGGTGAAGGGGAAAACGGCCTCCTTGACGCCGTAGTGCGGGTACTGCCGGGGGCGCACGTCCAGGTCGGAGAGGGTGGCGCCGAGCATCGCCTGGGTGGCGATGCGGGCCATCGACACGCCGGTCACCTTGGAGACGAGCGGTACGGTGCGCGAGGCGCGCGGGTTGGCCTCCAGGATGTAGACCTGGTCATTGCAGATGGCGTACTGGATGTTCATCAAGCCGACGACGCCCAGCTCGACGGCGATGCGGCGCGTGTACTCCACGATCGTGTCGATGTGCTTCTGTGGGATCGAGTGGGGCGGAATGACGCAGGCGCTATCGCCGGAGTGGATGCCGGCCAGTTCAATGTGCTCCATGACCGAGGGCACAAAGGCGGTCTTCCCGTCGGCAATCGCGTCGGCTTCGGCCTCGATGGCGTTGGCGAGGAACTTATCGACCAGGATCGGTCGCTCGGGGGAGACCTCCACCGCCGCGGCCACGTACTTGCGCAGCATCTCCTCGTCGTAGACGCACTCCATGCCACGGCCGCCCAGCACGTAGGAGGGGCGCACCATCAGCGGGTAGCCGATGCGCGCCGCCACCTCCAGCGCCTCCTCCAGCGAGCTGGCCATGCCGCTTTCCGGCTCGGGGATCCCCAGTTCCCGCATCATGGCGGCGAAGCGCTGCCGGTCCTCCGCCAGGTCGATGCTTTCCGGGGAGGTGCCGAGGATCTTCACCCCGGCGGCGGCCAGCTCCGCGGCGAGGTTCAGCGGCGTTTGCCCGCCGAACTGAACGATCACCCCCTCCGGCTGCTCCTTCTCGTAGATGCTGAGCACGTCTTCCACCGTCAGCGGCTCGAAGTAGAGCTTGTCGGAGGTGTCGTAATCGGTCGACACGGTCTCCGGGTTGCAGTTGACCATGATCGACTCGTAGCCGAGGTCGCGCAGGGCGAAGGCGGCGTGAACGCAGGTGTAGTCAAACTCGATCCCCTGGCCGATGCGGTTGGGGCCACCGCCGAGGATCATCACCTTCTTCTTGTTGGGCGAAACCGGCACACTATCGGGGGCGTTGTAGGTGGAGAAGTAGTAAGCGGCATCGGCGCCGCTGACGGGCACCGCTTGCCACCCTTGCTTGAGGCCGAGCTCCAGGCGGCGCTGGCGCACGCTGGCTTCCGGCACGCCAAGGATCTGGCCGAGGTATTTGTCGGCGAAGCCGTCTTTCTTGGCCCGGATCAGCAGGTCGTCCGGGGGCAGGGAGCCCCGGTACTGGAGGATCTCCTCTTCCAGCGCCACTAGCTCTTGCATCTGCTGGATGAACCAGCGCCCGATGCCGGTGAGCTGGTGCAGCTCCTCCACCGACATCCCCTTGCGCAGTGCCTCGTACATCAGGAACTGGCGCTCGGAGGAGGGCTCGGCCAGGCGCTTGCGCAGCTCCTCCAGGGGGAGGGTGTGGAAGTCTCGGGCGAAGCCGAGACCGTAGCGCTTGATCTCCAGGGAGCGGATCGCCTTTTGCAGGGCCTCCTTGTAGGTCTTGCCGATGCTCATCACCTCGCCGACGGCGCGCATCTGCGTGCCGAGACGGTCGATGGCGCCGGGGAACTTCTCGAATGCCCAGCGGGCGAACTTCACCACCACGTAGTCGCCGCTGGGGGTGTAGCGGTCGAGGGTGCCCTCACGCCAGTAGGGGAGCTCGGCCAGGGTGACGCCGGCGGCGAGCTGGGCGGAGATGAGGGCGATGGGGAAGCCGGTGGCCTTGGATGCCAGCGCCGAGGAGCGGGAGGTGCGGGGGTTGATCTCGATGACCACCACGCGCCCGGTTTCCGGGTGGTGGGCAAACTGGACGTTGGTGCCGCCAATGACGCCGATGGCATCGACGATGCGGTAGGCGTAGTCCTGCAAGCGCGCCTGCAGCTCCTTGGAAACGGTGAGCATCGGGGCCACGCAGTAGCTGTCACCGGTATGCACGCCCATGGCGTCCACGTTCTCGATGAAGCAGACGGTAATCTTGGCACCGGTGGCGTCGCGCACCACCTCTAGCTCCAGCTCTTCCCAGCCGATCACCGATTCCTCGATCAGCACCTGGCCGACCAGGCTGGCGGCGATGCCGCGGGCGGCGATGGCGCGCAGCTCCTCCACGTTCCAGGCGATGCCGCCGCCGGTGCCGCCCAGGGTGTAGGCTGGGCGGATGACAACCGGGTAACCCAGCTCGCCGGCGATGCGCTCGGCCTCTTCCACGGTAAAGGCCGGCTCGCTGCGGGGCATCTCCACGCCCAGACGTTGCATCGTCTCTTTGAAGGCGATACGGTCCTCGCCGCGCTCGATGGCGTCGGCTTGCACCCCGATGATCTGCACGCCGTAGCGGTCGAGGATGCCCTGGCGGTGCAGCTCGGCGGTCAGGTTGAGGCCGGTTTGGCCGCCCAGGTTGGGGAGGACGGCGTCGGGGCGCTCGCGAGCGATGATGCGCTCCAGGCTTTCCACGGTGAGTGGCTCGATATAGGTGAAGTCGGCCATTCCCGGGTCAGTCATGATCGTGGCAGGGTTGGAGTTGACGAGGAGGACCTGGTAGCCGGCCTCGCGCAGCGCCTTGCACGCCTGGGTGCCGGAGTAGTCGAACTCACAGGCCTGGCCGATGACAATCGGGCCAGAGCCGATGATGAGGATTTTGCGGATATCTTCCCGTCTGGGCATGTTGGTGCTGCTCCTCTGATTGTCTGAGATGGTCACGTGGGGAGGGGTGCGAGGGTGGTGCCTGGCGGGGGTCCGCCTTGGTGCAGTGCCAGCCCCGGCGCCGCCGGTTGGCGGCGCTGCCCTACCTTGATCAGGTTCGCCGGCAAGCAGCGATTTCCTGGAACTGCCAACGGTGCGCTGCCGGATGCCCTCGCGGTGGGAGCGCAGCGCCCTGAGTCCGGGGGGATCTACGAAACAAATGGGTTGATCGCGCGCAGGCCGAACCGCTCCAGGTGAGTGGTGTTCTCAGTGTAAACCTCGGTCACGCCGTGTTCCAGCGCGGTGGCAGCCAGGAAGGCATCGAAGGTATCGGCGCCGGATGCGCGAGTCGATGCCAGGAGGTCCAGGAAGCGCCCGAAGGTGCCAACCGTGGGCATCAGCTTGGTCAGTCGCGACGACTGCCAGTAGAGGCGAACCACCCGCGCGGCATCAGCCGGCGCCAGCGGGTGAGCCACACGACGGGCGTTCGTGATCACGGCATACAGCTCCGACAGGTTCTGAACGGCAACACACCCTGGTTCGGCGCCCCGGAGCACACCTGCCACGATCCCTCGCGCCACTGCCTGCTTCGGCGACGTCCGGTCGTGCACGTAGACCAGGACGTTGCTGTCAATGAGCCTCATCGTAGATGGCGGCCCTGTCGAGCGGTTCGACCACCCCCAGGTCGAAGGGGTCGTCGAGGAGCTGCAGCAACTGCGCGTCCGCGTCCTCCAGCGTCGCCGCTCGCAGACGCAGGGTGTGCGCGTCCATCGCCTCGACCGCGACCGAATCGCCCTCCTTGAGCCCGATCTGCTGAAGCAGCTCCCCGGGGAGAACTAGCTGCCCATCTTTGACCGTTGCGATACTCACGGCGGTCCCTCCGCCCCCATTATACCATAGTCCAGTGGGCTACGCCGCGACGTACTCGTCGATGGTGAGGCACTGAACGCCCTCGCGGTGGGAGCGCAGCGCCAGCAGCAGCGCCTTCGCGGTGTCCAGCGAGGTGAGGCAAGGAATGCCCAGCTCCACCGAGGCGCGTCGGGTTTGCGCGGCGTCTAGCTCCGTTTGCTTGTTGCGCGACAGCGTATTCAGGATCAGGTCGACCTTGCCGTCGCGCACCAGGTCGACCATGTTCGGGTGCCCCTCCTTGATCTTCTTGACCGGCGTGGCGGCGATCCCGTGGGCCTGCAGGAAGCGCGCGGTGCCGGCGGTGGCGAAGACGCGGAACCCGAGCTCCACGAAGCCGGCCACGAGCGGGAGCGCCTCCTCCTTGTCGGCGTCGGCGATGGTGGCGATCAAGTGGCCGCCGGAACGCACGTCGATCCCCGAGGCGATCATCGCCTTGTAGAGGGCGCGGGAAAAGTCGGTATCGACCCCCAGGATCTCGCCGGTCGACTTCATCTCCGGCCCCAGGCTGATGTCGACGCGGTGCAGCTTGGCGAAGGAGAAGACGGGCGCCTTGACGGCGATCAGGTTGCGCGTCGGCCACACGCCGGTCGTGTAGCCCAGCTCGCGCAGCGTCTTCCCTAACATCACCTGGGTGGCCACCTTCACCATCGGCACCCCGGTGATCTTCGAGAGGTAGGGGATGGTGCGGCTGGCGCGCGGGTTCACCTCCAGGATGTAGGCCTGCCCGTTCTCCACCACGTACTGGATGTTCATCAGGCCCTTCACCTGCAGCGCCCGCGACAGGTCGATGGCGTAGCGCACTACTTGGTCGAGCACCGCCGGCTCTAGGCTCTGCGGAGGGTAGACCGCCATGCTGTCGCCCGAGTGGACGCCCGCGCGCTCGATGTGCTCCATAATGCCGGGGATGAGGCAGTCGGTGCCGTCGGCGATGAGATCGACCTCCACCTCCTTGCCGAGGACGTACTTGTCCACTAGGATCGGGGCCTTGGGGGAGACCTCAACGGCGTAAGTCATGTAGGAGAGGAGTTCCTCCTCGCTGTAGAGGATCTCCATGGCGCGCCCGCCCAGCACGTAGGAGGGGCGCACCAGCACCGGGAAGCCGATTGCCCGGGCAACTTCCAGGGCGGCCGGCACCGAGGTCACCGCGCGGCCGGGCGGTTTGGGGATGTTCAGGTCGCTCAGCAGGCGCTCGAAGCGGTTGCGGTCCTCCGCCAGGTCGATGGAGTCGAAGGAGCTACCGAGGATCTTCACGCCAGCGCGGTGCAGCGGGCCGGCCAGATTGATCGCCGTCTGCCCGCCGAACTGGAGGATGACGCCCTCGGGCTGCTCCCGCTCGATCACCGCCAGCACATCCTCCGGCGTCAGCGGCTCGAAGTAGAGACGGTCGGAGGTGTCGAAGTCGGTGGAGACGGTCTCCGGGTTGTTGTTGATGATGACCGACTCGTAGCCGGCCTCCCGCAGTGCCCACACCGAGTGCACCGAGCAGTAGTCAAACTCGATCCCCTGCCCGATGCGGATCGGGCCGGAGCCGATGACGATGGCCTTCTTCCTGGGTGTGGGAGTGGCCCCCCCAACCCCCCCAAGATTGGGGGGGCTTGAGGCGGAGGGTACGGCCCCCCCACCCCCCCCAAGGCTGGGGGGGCTTGAGGCTGGGGGAGTGGCCCCTTCCGTCAAATCCGCGATTCGCAATTCGCGATTCGCGATCCACTCCGACTCCTGCTCCATGGCCGAGTAGAAGTAGGGCGTTTCGGCCTCGAACTCGGCGGCGCAGGTGTCCACCATCTTATACACTGGATGGATACCCAGGTGGCGCCGGAGCTGCCGGATCGCCTCCTCGGTGGTGCCGGTGATGTCCGCCAGGTAGCGGTCCGGCAGGCGCCGCCGCTTGGCCTGCTCCAGCAGGCAGGGCGGGATCGCTGGCAGGGATTCGGGCGCCCCCACCCCCCC
>JAAZEB010000256.1 GCA_012512505.1 Armatimonadota bacterium
ACCCTGGTCGCCTCCGGCCGGAGCACGACGGACACCCTGGCGGAGGCCGCCGTGGAGTTGGTGCTGCAGGGCAACAGCCGGCAGGAGGAGCGCGCCGCCGACGCGCAAGGCGCGCGCTTCATGGCGCGGGCGGGTTACGACCCCCGGGCGATGATCCGCTTCTTCGAGCGGCTGCAAGCGGCCACCGGCGACGTGCGTGGCCTGAACCGTTACTTTGCCACTCATCCGTCCACAGCCGACCGGATCGCGCGGGTACGGGCCTTGATCAACAAGGAGAAGCTGGCTCCCGCTGCCCCGCCCTCACCCCCGGAAGCCAGCGGGAAGTAAGGACCCTTCGTGTTGAAGTGTGCCGCCGTCATCCCGGCGTATAACGAAGCACCACGCATCGCTCGCGTTCTGCAGGTGGTTACCCAGGTGCCCGAACTGGCCGAGGTGATCGTGGTCGACGATGGATCGACCGACGAAACGGCGGCGGTGGCGGCCAGCTCCCCCGGCGTTCGGGTGGTTCACCTGGCGTCCAACCAGGGAAAGGCGGCGGCGATGTGCGCTGGCTTTGCTGCCACCGATGCCGCGATCACCCTTTTCCTCGATGCCGACCTGCAGGGCCTCACCCCGCGCCACATCACGGACCTGCTGGCCCCGGTGCTGGCCGACCAGGCGGATATGTCGGTGGGCGTGTTCCGCGGGGGGCGCACCCGCACCGATCTGTCGCAGGTGCTGGTGCCCTACATCTCCGGGCAGCGCGCCCTGCGGCGGGAGGTGTTTGCCACCCTGCCGGATCCGTCCCAGGCGCGCTCCGGGATCGAGGTGCTGCTGACGCACCACGCGCGCGCGCGCCGCTACCGGGTGCGGCATGTGGCGATCGACGGCGTGACGCACGCGATGAAAGAGGAGAAACTCGGCCTCGGGCGGGGCATGGTGGCCCGCCTGCGGATGTACCTGGAGATTGCCCGGGCGCTGCGCAACCACCGTCCGTAGCCGCCCCCGGCGCAAAGCAGGCGCCTCCCGGACAAGGTTTGACGGGTTGGGCAAGCGTATGATACAATAAGCATGCCTGGTTGCAGGCCCTCCGTGGACCTAGCGTAGCCAATGTGAAAGGAGACTCGCGGAGCGAGCATGAAAGGGCTTTCGCCAAAACAAAAACAGGTGCTGGGCATCCTTGAGAACGCGGTGCGAGAGGGACAACACCTCACCGTGCGGGAGATCGGTGACCTGATCGGGGTGTCTTCCACCTGCACCGTCCACCAGCACCTGAAAGCCCTGGAGCGCAAGGGCTACCTGAAGCCGACCAACCACCGGCACCGGTCGATCCAGCTCACTTCCCCGCCACGGCCGTTCATCGCCATTCCGTTCAGCGGCACGGTGGCTGCCGGGGATGGTTCAGCGGCACCGCTGCCGACCAGCGATACAATCCTGCTGCCCAGCGACCTCGTGGGCCAGGGCGACAAACTGCTCTACCAGGTCCGTGGCGACCGGTTGGCCCACCTCTCCATCCGCGATGGCGACCTGGTGGTCGTCAGCCCCGGCACCGAGGCACAGGATGGTGACATGGTGGTGGCCCAGTCGCAGGACGAGGCGGTGCTGTGTCGGGTTGTCTGCGAGAACGGGCGCACCTCCCTGCTGCCGGCGGGCCTCGCGGCGGCTAATGGGGAGCAGGACGGCCTATCGCTGTTGGGGCGCGTGGCACTGGTGATTCGGCGTCTGTAGCGCGGTCATCCTCCATTAGTCCTTCCAAGGTGCCGGGCTTGGCCCCGGCCCTTGCTCTTACTGCCGAAGCGCCACCTGTCCGCCTGAATCTTCAGACCGGCGTGGCCCCGGCGCCGGGCCAGGCTGCCGCCGCAAGTGGGCCCCGTGAGGTAGCTGGTCGGCTGCCCCAGCGGCGGTGAGCGACCCGCGGCCTGGCGGGCGGCTGCCCACGCGGGAGGGC
The DNA here is from genome assembly GCA_012512505.1 of Armatimonadota bacterium. GTDB lineage: Bacteria > Armatimonadota > JAAZEB01 > JAAZEB01 > JAAZEB01 > JAAZEB01. The sequence continues at coordinate 1,928 of JAAZEB010000256.1, forward strand.
CGGCTTGCCGCGCGCGGGCCTGGCCCTGCCGGGGGCCGGACTGATCGAGTGCGGAGGCACCGCGCGTATTGACACCGCCAGGGGCCTGTGCTACAATGGCGGCGCCTACGAAAGTTCGGGTTCTGCCGATGCCCACGCCGATCGATGCTGCCATGAAGCAGGAAGGCGGTGACCAGCCGGACGTCGACCGTGAGGACGACGCCGTGCTGATCGCCTTGAGCAAGCAGGGCGACCGTGAGGCGTTCAACCGGCTGGTGGAGCGCTACTCCACCCAAATCTACAACTTCGCCTACCGCATGACGAACAGCCGCGAGGATGCGGAGGACATCTACCAGAACGCCTTCATCCACGCCTTCCGCGGCATCAAGAGCTTCCGCGCCGACGCTGCCTTCTCCACTTGGCTCTACCGCATCGTCCGCAACGCCTACCTGGACGAGCAGAAGCGCCGCCGTGCCCGCCCCCACACCTCGCTGGAGGACTATATCGAGACCGAGGATGGCGCCTTCACCCGCGAAGTGGTGGACGACGCCCCCTCCCTCGATGAGGTGGTGCAGACGAACGAACGGCGCCGGGTGATCCAGCGCGCGATCGCCCAGCTTCCCGAGCGCCAGCGCGAGATTCTGGTCCTCTACGAGATGCACGGCTTCAGCTACGAGGAGATTGCCGGCATCCTCGAGATCAACGTCGGCACCGTCAAGTCCCGCCTCAATCGCGCGCGCAACAGCCTGCGCGACCGCCTCATTCCCTACAAGGACCTCTTCGACCTCTAGCCCCACAAGCCCGACCCGGCGCTTCCCTTTCCCGGGTGAGGGTTTCCGGCCCCACCGCCCCGGGGAACAATACGATTTAGCGGTTCGTCTAAGTTACGGGGGCCAGAGGAGCGGAGGGCAAACGCTGCCTGCCCAGGGATGGCTGCCGGCCCGTGCCGGCGGGCGCCGCTCCTGGTGGTTGCCCGCGCCGTATCAGGCGTGATCGGGGCGGTGGCGATGGGATGCCAGAGATACCGGAATAGCTTTACGGCCTACCTGCAGGGGGAGTTGACGCCGGCGCGGCGGGAGGCGATGGAACGGCACCTGCAGGAGTGCCGGAGCTGTGCCCGCGATCTGCACACCCTGAGCCAGACGGTGGCACTGGTGCGCTCGCTGCCGGTGGTTGCCCCACGGCCGGTGGTGGCGGAGCGGCTGCGCGTCGCGATCCAGGCCGAGCCACCGCCAATGAGCTGGCTGGAACAACTGCGCTTTGAGTGGCGCGTGGCTGGCCGGCGCCGGCAGGCGCGCGCCTGGGGCGTTGGCCTGGCGGCCACGGTGCTGCTATCCGCCGTCGGCGCTAGCACGCTGGATCGGTGGGGCACCCACCAATCGGAGCCGCTCAGCGTCGGCATCGATCTTTCGGCCCCGCGCACCCCGGTCATCAACCCGCTGCCGGAGGTGCCGGCGCCCGCACAGGGCGACGTGGCGCGCGCGACGGCCCGGGTGGTTGCCTTCCCGCAAACGCCGATGGTGGCCGGCGCCGCCAACGTGGTCTACTTCACCGTCGAAAGCAGCCGCGACCTGGCGAATGCGGAGCTGCGGCTCTACCCGCCGGCGGGCGTGGCGCTGGCGGAGGGTTCCCTGCAGGAAGACGCCTCTTACCTGGTCTTCCGCGGGGCGGTAGCCGCCGGCAACGCGCAGCAGCAGTGGGTGGCGGTTCGGCTGCGGCCGGCACAAGCCGGGGGGTGTGCCCTGCGGGTGGTGCTGAGCGAGGACGGCCGGGTGATCGCCGACGAGCAGGTTTTCCTCAACGTGATGGCGGCCCCGCACTAGCGGGTTCCGCGAGAGATGGCAAAGGCCCTGGGGGTTCCCAGGGCCTTTGGTGTTGGTTGGGCCAACGGAACAGTTTAGCGTTCGAGCTCCGGGTAGCGTCCGGGGCGGAAAAGCGCCCGGCCGGTCAGTTGCACCTCGCCGTTGTCCAGCTCGAAGCCGCGCAAGTAGATGGGAAGCCGCCCGCCAGTGAGATCCACCAGCGGATTGATCTGCGTTGCCAGCACTTGAGCGGCAATCGCGGGCACCTCAATTCCCACCACCCGGATCTGCTTCGGCCGGAAACAGAGCCGGCCGGCGTCGTCCACCTCCAGGGTGCCGTCCAGGGTGAGGTCGGGCGTCACCGGCAGGTTCACTCCGGGAATGTCGGCGCTGCCGCGGAGCTGCGCGCCGTTCGGGGTGATGCGCAGCCGCAGCCCGCGCATCAGCGAGGAGCGGCTCTGCAGGTGGTAGTTCAGGTCCTCCTGCAGCAAGACGGCGCTGAAGTCGGCCCGCTCCACGCCCAGTAACTCCCGCGCTTGGCGGTCGAAGCGAACCTCGGTGAGGTCCATCGCCGCGCTGTCGAACACCAGCTTCTCGCCGGCGCTCAGCCGGTTGGCGCGCACCTTCACCTGCTTCAGGCGGCTGCCCGAGGCGCCGGCCACGCGCATCTGATAGTGCTGGGCCGGCCCGATCAGCCGCGAGAGCGCCCGCTCCAGCGTCCGCGAGGCATCCTCGTCGGAACCGCAGCCAGCTAGCACCGCTCCCATCGCCACCACGGCCGCCAGGCCGATCCAGGCCGAACGTCGCACCCGCCCGGGGGGCGCGGCCTTCCGGTCTACACGCAATAGTACTCTCCTCATCCCCTCTCCTTCCCACAAACCAAGTGCGCCCCGCATTCAGTGACGCCGGAAACGGCGCCGAGTTCACCAGCAGCGGCGTGCTCGCCCCGCCCAAGAGGGCCGCGACGGCTACTTGGTTAGCAGCATCCGCCCCGCCGTGAAGAGGAGCAAGATGGCGAAGGAACGCTTCAGCCACAGATCAGGCGCGATGGAAACCAGGAACTTCCCGGCGTAGGCCCCGGCCACGGCGCCGACGGCCACCAGCGCGGCGATCTTCCAGTCTACCTGTCCGGCCTGCACGCGGCCGACGGTGCCGACGATCGCGGTGGGGATGATGATTGCCAGCGAGGTGCCGGTAGCCATCTTGATATCCATCCCAGCCAGGTACATCAGGGAAGGCACGATGATGATCCCGCCGCCGACACCCAGGAGGACGCTGAGCAAGCCGGCGGCCAGGCCCATGAGGATCGTGAGAACAACCGAAACAAGCGGCATGAGGGTTCCCTTCGTGCTGCCGGCCGCAGCCACGCAGCGCCTCTATTCTAGCGCATGCGCCCGCCGGCCGCAAGTGCCATCCACCCATCCTACGGCGGGGGCACGCTCTGGCGATCCGACCCCTCGGCGACCCTCGCGCTTCAGGGAGGGGCCGGCGGGACGCCGGCGATCCGACCCCTCGGCATCAGGAGACGCCTCCGACGGCGGGGGTACGTTCTGGCGACCGGGCCTTCGCCGCCCTTGACGCCGCACCCCCCGTGCGTTACAATGGCCGGGTGAGGGCCGGAGCGCAGGCCCTCACCCAAGAGGTGAGAGCTGATGCGTATCGTAGTCACCGGCGCGGCGGGGATGCTGGGGCGCGACCTCGTGGCGATCCTCTCGGAGCAGCACGCCGTGGTGCCGACGGACCTGGCCGGCGCCGCGCACTCCCTGGACATCACCGATGCCGTGGCGGTGCGCGCCTTTCTCGAGGCCGAGCGCCCCGACGCGGTGGTCCACTGTGCCGCCTACACCGACGTGGATGGCTGTGAGCGCGACCCAGACCAGGCTTACCGCGTCAACGCCCTGGGTACGGCGGCGGTGGCGGGAGCTTGCCACCACGTCGGCGCCGCCCTCGTGTACCTCAGCACCGATTTCGTGTTCGACGGGGAGAAGACTACCCCGTACACCGAGTTCGATGACCCCCGGCCGCTGGGGGTCTACGGCGCCTCGAAACTGGCCGGCGAGAACCTAGTGCGGTCGCTCTGCCCACGTCACTACGTGGTGCGTACCCAGTGGCTCTATGGCGCCCATGGCAAGAACTTCCCCTTTGCCATTCTGCGCCGCGCCGATGCCGGCGAGCCTCTGCGGGTGGTGGCTGACCAGGTTGGCGTGCCCACCTTCACGCGTGACCTGTGCGGGGCGATCGCCCGCATTCTGGAGCAGCCACTGTACGGCACTTACCACGCGGCGAACCGTGGCGAGGTCTCCTGGCATGGCTTCGCCACGCGCCTTCTGGCGCTAGCGGGGCTGGATCCGTCGCAGGTGGTGCCGATCCCGGCGGCCGAGTGGCCCAGCCCCACGCGCCGGCCGGCCTACTCCGTGTTGCGCCCCTACGTGCTGGAGTTGACCGGGCGGGCCGATCCGTTGCGCCCCTGGGAAGAGGCGCTGGCCGACTTCCTGGCGCGCATCGGCCGCATCCAGTGCCCGGACGCGCGTGGATGAGCCGGCGCGGGCTCAGCGGGCGCCAACCGCGCGCTGCTTGTTCACCAGGGTGCCCAGATACTTGCAGAGCCACTTCCGCAAGGTGTGGGTGTCGTAGGCGGTGAGTTGGGCGGGGGCCATCCCCTTCGGCACCGCGTCCAACCGCTGCTGCGCCTCCTTCTCCACCTGCGCCGCGTAGGTGGAAACCCGCGCGTGCCGCGAGCGTTTGGCGTTCGCCACCATCTGCTGGAAGGTGTACAGGTAGGCGTAGTCGTCGATCCCCTCGCGGATCGCCTCCCACTGGATGGTGGGCAGGGCGACGTTCTTGCCCGGGGCCGGGTAGGTCAGGCAGGCATCCTTGCCGTCGCCGTCGAAGTCGCAGTAGGCATCGCCGCGCGGGCGCTGGAAGGTCCAGCTCCAATGGCTGGCCGCGCCGGAGCGCCAGAACGCGACGCCGGCCAGGTAGCGGTTGAGGGCGATGTTGCCCTCCTCACCACGCCCGAAGGTGTAGCAGCCGCTGCCGTACCACCAGAACGGCTTGCCGCTGGCGCGCAGCCGCGTCGTGAGCGCCTCCGACTGCCCATCAAGCACGAACCCGAGCGAGTAGCAGCAGGCATCGAGGAACGGTTCAATCGCCGCGGGCACTCGCTGGGGATCGACGGCGGTAGCCGACAGCGAAAGGCCCGCCTGCTTCAGCGCCTGAAGCAGCGCCTGGGTTGATGCCACCGCGCCGGGCGAGCGTAGATCCGCCTGGTCGAGGATGTGGAAGTAGTGCGGCGGCCACTTCTCGGCGGCGGCGCGCACCGCTAGTTCGGAGAGGGCGACCACGGCCAGGCGCTGCGTTTCGGCGTCGTCCGGCTTCCCACCGCGCAGTTTGGCAATCACCCCCGCTACCTCTTGCACGTCCAGCACAATCGGCCCGCGCAGCCCCACCCGGCGGCAGACCGCCATTAGGCGCGATAGGGGCGTGAAATCGACCGTGAGGCGCCCCTCCGCGTAACGCAGCGTGCCGTGGGCCAGCGGCGAGAGGTGGAGCGCATCGATGCCGTGGGCACGGATGTCGCGCAGTTCGCGCTCGAGCTCGGCATCGGAGTAGTGCTGCCAGCGGGCGCTGTCGGCGTAGAGGCCCCAGGTGCGCTCGGCCGGCCGCGCCAGGGTGAAGGGCAGCACCTTCAACAGAAACTTGAGCTGCGACGACGCGGCGTTGGCCGCCCGGAACGTCACCATCCCCCGATAGTCGCCGGCCGGCGTGCCCTTCGGCACCTGCAGCGTCAGCCAGTACTGCGTGATCCGGTCGTCAGGCAGATCGGCTTTCGCGGCCGGCTCCAGCAGCTCGGGAACCATGCGGAAGGAGGTGCTCTGCCAGTCGGTGCGCTGTGGCCAGCAGCGTACCAGGCGCACGTCTACCTGAGAGGCCTCGATGCGCCCGCCGCCAGCGCGCCGCAAAGTGCCGACCTCCACGCGCGCTTGCTTCAGCGGCTTCAGGGTATAGACCCCGAAGGTGGCCGGCTCGTACTCACCCGGCGTCGCCCATACCGTCAGCGGCCGGCCGATGTCCTCATGCGTTGGCTCGTAGTTCGGGGGGAACGCTTCGTGGTATGCCCGCGAGAAAAGCACGTAGCCGCGCTGGCGCTGGGAATGACGCAAGACCGCCTTCTTGCCGGGCGTGGGCGGCGGCTCCGCGGTAAACGCGCGTTGCCCCTGCAAGTAGATGCTGGTGGAGGCGGTGGCGGTCACCTTGCCCGTGGGCCCGGAGAGCGACGCCACCAACCGATAGAGGCCGTTGGTGGCCTTCTCCGGCGTGCGTACCGGCACCACCGGGCCTTCCGGGGTGCCCAGGTCCGCCCGGAACGCGGCCTGCTGCTGCCCCGGACGGAACAGCGCCACCCCCAGCGACAGTGAAGCAAGGCTGGCCGGATCAACCCGTAGCTGGGCGCGCAGCGGCGCGCTGTCGGTGGGGGCTTCGGTGGCCGCCGCGGGCTGAAGCTCAATCAGGGGGTGTGGCTGCCCCAGGTGGGCGAAGCCGCCGGCCACCACGATGCGCTGCACGTGGGTACCGGTCACCGTGTTGGGGCCTTGCAGCAGCGCCGTCTTCAGGTCGTAGCTGCCGGGCGCGATCTTCTCCGGCAGCATGATGCGCACTTTGCCGCTGGCGAAGGGCGAGGGCTTGGTGGCCCAGATCGCCTTGTTCGAGCCGGCGCGGGTCATCGCGGCCCGGATCAAGCGGTCTTCCCCGGGCGCCACGTTGATGGTGGCCTCCAGCATCGCCGGCTTCCCGGGGGCACCCAGGTAGAGGGCCCCGCCGGCAGTGTAGTGGATGAAGGAGAGCGCCAGCGCCTCCGGAGACTCGGCCAGGAAGGGCGGTACCTCGTTGCCCAGCCAGAGGGAGACCTCCCCAAAGCTGCCCTCGGACGCCTTCTCCACGGCGAGCGACCACACGCCCCCGGCATCGTCACGATCCACTTCCGCGCGGAGCTCCTGCTCGCCCTGCCCGGTGGTGGTGACGGCGCCGGCCGGCTTCCCGGCGGGCGTGAACAGTTGCACCCGGGCCGGCGCGGTGGCCGAGCCGCGCAGGTGCAGGCTGAACGCCTGCGTGCCTCGCGGCACCAGGAAGTGTTGGCGGGCGGCGGTGTTCACCAGGCGGGCCGGCGAGCTCTCGCTGGCGCACAGGCCGGCAAAGGCGTTGACAACCCGGATGGTGACCAGGCCCCGGCCGGCGTTGACGTGCAGCAAGCAGCGGCTGCCGGCGGGAAGCCGCACGTAGGTCTCCTTGCCCGGGGCGCAGGTGCCGTGCGCAATCTGCTTGCCGCCGATGCCCAGGGCACGGTACTGCACTTTGTCGCTGCCGGCAGTCAGGGCGTTCAGCACCACGCCCGGCTGCTCGCCGCCCGCCGGCAGGATTGCCAGAGTGTGCCGGCCCCGCAGTTGGGTGCGGGCGGGCTCGGTGCCGGTGGGGGAGGGGCCAGCGACGGCGCGCACCAGGGCGCTGAGGTTGCTGGGGGCCAGCTCGGCACCATGGGCGGGCAGCAGGCTGCCCATCGCGACAAGCGTGCCGATGGCAAGCACCCAGCGACGGCCGCCGCGGGAAGCCTGGGCAATGATCCGGGACAATGGCATACGGCTCGGTCCTTCCGGTGAGGTCGGGTGGCTGAGATTGTTTGGGTATCCTCCTGGTTCGGGGTGGCCGCGCAGGGTTCCTTCCCGGGGTGGCACCGGGCGTCGGGGAGCGGCCTGGTCGGCAGGGAGGCTTCCCGGCGCACCGAACGGGACGGTATGGGGATGCCACGGGAGCAGGTGAGGGCGCTGACCATCATCGTACGCTGGCGCGTGCTGCGCGTCGTTCTCGATACGAACACCTTCGTCGCGGCCTACTGGAGCCCTCGCAGCGCCTCGGCACGGTTGGTGGCCGCCGGGGAGCAGGGGGAGCTGCAGTTGCTGGTGTCGGCGCCGGTCTGCCGGGAGGTCTCGCGGATCCTGCGCAACGCCCGCACCAGCCGCCCCTATCAGGAGCGCATCGCCCGCCTGCTGGCGGCTGCCGAAGTGGTCTACCCAACGCGGTCGGTGCGCCTGGTGGCCGACGACCCGGAGGACGACAAGTTCCTCGAGTGTGCCTTGAACGGCGGGGCCGACTACGTGGTGAGCAACGACGACCACCTGCTGCGCCTGGGAGTGGTGGAGGGCGTGCGCATCGTGACGCCGGGGTGTTTCGTCAGGCAGCACCTGGAGCCGGATGCCGGGGCGGATCCCCTTCGGCCTTGAGGGCCGCCGGGTGGCCAAGCACCCGCTGCTTGTGGGCGACAACGCGCGCCACCACCTCCGCGACACTCTCCTTCACCAGCACCTTGCGGCCGGTGGTCAGCGAGAGGAGCGTGTCGGGCGTGGCCTCGATCATCTCGATCAGGTCGCAGTTGATCACCAGCGGCGTGTGGTCGAGGCGCGTGATCTGGATCACCGGCTGCTCGCCTCCGGTCAGGCCGCGACGAACAGATCCGCCTCGGCGCGCAGGTGCGAGCGCAGGCGCATCATCGCCTTGGTGTGGATCTGAGAGATGCGGGATTCGGTGAGGTTCATCACCCGCCCGATCTCCTTCAGCGTCAGCTCCTCGAAGTAGTAGAGGCTCAACACCAATCGCTCCTGGGGCGGCAGGGTACCGATCGCCTGGATCAGCATCTGACGCTGCTCCGCCTGCTCGGCGCTCTCCTGGGGGCTCGGCCAGGGGGAATCGGTGCCCACGCCCACCGGCATCAGCATCAGGCTGTCGGCGCTCTGATCGCCGGTGCCCTGGGCGGTGAGGCCCTCCAGCGAGGCCATCCGTGCCGCCTCCACCCGCGCCCGCGCGGTGTCGACCTCCTCGGGCGTCAGACCGGTCGCGGCGGCGATCTCCTCGGTGGTGGGTTGCCGACCCAAGCTAGCCTCCAGTTCGACCGTCGCCCGGTCGATGGTGCTGGCGGTGGAGCGCACCGACCGGGGCAGCCAGTCCATGCCACGCAAGGCGTCGAGGATGGCGCCGCGGATGCGGGTGCTGGCATACGACTCGAAGCGCGGCCCGCGCAGGTGGTCGTACTTCTCCACGGCGTCAATCAGGCCGATGATCCCGTGCGAGAGCAAGTCGTCGCGGTCCAGGTCCGGGGTGTTGACTATTCCCAGGCGGTCGGTCACGCAGCGCACGAGGAAGGCATAGCGCAAGATGAGTTCCTCGCGGGCGTTCGTGTCGCCGTGCTCTTTGTAGCGCGTCCAGAGTTGCACGCAGTCCATCGGTGGCGGTCCTCCTGGAGGAGTAACCTGCAAGCAGGATGCCACGCTCTGCAAGGGGGTCTCTCTCGAGGGCACAGAGGAAGCAAACGCGCCGCGCTGGCAGCCAGGGCCGCCCGTTGTTTCAGGGGTGGCTCTACCGGAAGCGGAGACTTCTCCGCCGCTGAGGGTGCCCTTACCCGGCGCCCGTAGGAGCCGCGGGGCTGGCCCGCTGGCTCACCCGGACGGCCCGGGGCAGGGCACGGGGCGCCTCAACGAACGGTGCCGTCCTCGATCATCTGCACCAGCGTGTCGACCACGACCGGGTCAAACTGCGCGCCCCGGTTGGCGAGCAGCTCGGCTACCGCCGCGTCGAGGGTGAGGCGGCCGCGGTAGACGCGGTCGGTCGTCATCGTTTCGTAGGCATCGGCGGCGGTGATGATGCGAGAGGGAAGGGGGATGGCCTCGGCCTTCAGCCCATCGGGGTAGCCGGTGCCATCGTAGCGCTCGTGGTGGTGGCGGATGATCGAGGAGAGGTAGCGCAGGTCCTCGATCTGGGCGATGATCTCGCCGCCCTTCTCGGCGTGCTGACGCATGATGTGCCATTCCTCCTCGGTGAGGGCTTCGCTCTTGCGGAGGATTGCATCAGGCGTCCCGATCTTCCCCACGTCGTGCATCCAGGCGCCCAGCTCCAAAACGCGCATCTCCGGTTCGGGCAGGCGCAGCGCCTGGCCGATCTTGAGCGAGATGTGGGCCACCCGCCGCGAGTGCTGGGCGGTGCGCTGCTCCTTGGCATCCACGGCGGTGAGCAGGGCGGTGATCGCCTGGAACAGGATGCGGCCGCTGTGGCTGGTAAGGCGCTCGATCTCCAGCCGCTTGCGCTCCAGGTTGCGCTCCACCACCAGGGGAATGTCGCGCGCCCGGAACGGCTTGGTGATGAAGTCGCTGGCGCCCCGACGGAGCCCCTCCCGCATCAGGTCTACCGTGCCGAAGCCGGTGAGCATGATGATCGGTAGCTCCGGGAAGATGCCGTTGGCTGTCTCGGTGAGGGTGAGGCCGTCCATCTCCGGCATGTAGGCGTCGCTGATTACCAGGTCGCAGGCGCTCTCACGCAGCAGACGCAGGCCCTCCAGCGGGTTGGACGTGGTCGTCACCTGGTAGCCGGCCTGACGTAGCCCGGCGGCCATCACCTGGAGGACCATAGCATCATCGTCCACCACCAGGATGGAGGTGGACCTTTGCCCCACCTGCTCTGGGACTGCAGCGACCGTGTCCATATGTGCTTCTCCAGACCTCGCGCCTGCCAGGCCGACCGGGGGTTACGCCGGCCGGTGAGCCGCGGCGCCCTGGCCACTGCGCACGATCTCCGTGACGCGCACGCCGAAGCTCTCGTCGATGACCACGACCTCCCCCCGGGCGATCAGGCGGTCGTTGACAAGCAGGTCAATCGGCTCGCCGGCGAAGCGATCCAGCTCCACCACCGAGCCGGTGCCCAGGCCCAGCACCTCGCGCACAGAGAGGCGCGTGCGCCCGAGTTCCACCGTCACCTGGAGGGGAACGTCCATCAGCAGATCGATGGCGGCGGGGTCGGGCGCCCCCGGCGTGGGGTGCAGCGGCGCGAAGAGTGCCGGCCGAACGCTGGCGGCGGCCTGACCTTGCGGCACCTTTCCCGAGAGCCCCGCGGAAGGCGAGGCATCGGGGGATGCCAGCGCCTCGCTGCTTGCCTCCGCTGCCGGTTCCGGCGCCATGGCGGCCGCCTCACCAGGGCCGTCGGCCCGCGGCGACAGCATGTCGCTTATCTCCTGGTCTAAGGATTGGTCGGTCATGATCTACTAAACTCCCGACGGTTGTCGGAGGGCGCTGGCCGCCCCACCGCGCTCGTAGCCCCGCGGGTGACCGGCGATCCACTCTGTCATTCGGCCGGATCAGGGCCTACCTAAAGGTCCCTCCGCCAACCCCAGGGCTGCGCGGCCGGGAGAGCGCTCCCAGGGTGCCTTACTCCTCCCCGCGTGCCGAAGTGACGCGGGGCAAACACCCGCCTGGCGGTCGCCTGACCCAAGGGCGAGCCGTTCGCCGCTTTGGCAGGGCGCCAGCGCTATGCCAGGTAATCCAGGCCGGCAACGGCCGCCGGAGTGCGTGCCACCAGGGCGGGCGCCGGCGGCGCTGGTAGTTTGTTGGTCGCCACCGCCGCCGGCGCGGGGTGCCATTTCGGCTGCCGCTGCGAATCGCCGGCGGTCGCGAAGCCCAGCTCCAGGCCGATCTGCACCGTCTCGACCGGAAGCCCGCTCTCCTGCAGGGCCGCGCGCAGAGCCGGCGCCTGGTCCATCAAGAGTTGTTGCGCGGCGTGGCTTTCGGTGCCCAGGTAGGCAGCCAGCGAGCCCTCCTGAAGCGTCACCTGCAGCCGCAGGCGGCCGAGTGCCGCCGGTTCGAGGTGCATCTCGAGGGTGCCGGCGCCACGGCCCCGCAGGTGAAGGCGAGTTGCGGCAGCAATCTGTTCGACCGGCCCACCTGGATCCAGTGGGGCCGACGTGGGATTGCCCGGGGCCGGCTCCGGCGCGCGCGTCTCCGCCGGGCTGACCTCGCTCGCCACGGGCGGCGCGGCTGCCGGCACGACCGTCGTGCTGCCGAGTTCGGTGGCAGGCGCCGAAGCCGCCGGGGTGGTGCCTGGCGCGCCCGCGGCATGGCTGCCTGATGGGGCTTCCCGATCCTGCTCCAGGGAGCTAACCGCCCCCTCCGCCGCAGGGAGTGGCCCGGCGGCTTCGGGGAACGATGCCGGTGGCCGCGAGGCCACATCCGGGCTCGCCCCGAGGGCCAACGCCGGCGTCCCCCGCATGGCGGCCCCTTGGTTGCCCTGTGGCAGCTCCCCAAAGGCAGCGGTGGGCGAGCCAGCCGCGTTGCCGTCCCCTTCCGGGGCAGGCACGGCGGGGGGCAGGCCGGGCCACTGCGTCTGGGATGCCGCGGGCGCCGAGGTATCGACCGCCACCCCGGGGAGCGCCGCCGCGGCAGCGCCCTCCTCGGTGGGGGCCGCCGGCTGGATGGCGCCGCGCAAAGCATCGAGCTCCGCCAGGGTGGCCTCCAGGCGCATCACCCAGGGGGGCGGCGCCAGCGACACCTTCATGGCGCTCGCGTCCACGGAGGCAGTGTCGGAAGGGCTGCCGTGGGGTGCCTCTGGGGCCGGATCCAGGACCAACAGGCGGAGGTGCCCCCGACCGGTGGGCGTGACCGGCGCCGCCGCGGGCCGCAGACTCCCGTTCCCGGGAAGGGCATCGAACGGCGACGGTGCCTCTGGATCTACCAGCAGTGCTGCCGGTAGGGGAACAACCGTCATCAGCGATAGAGAAGACCCGTCGCGATCCCGCGCCTCCTCCTCGGACGAGGGCGGGGCGAGGGGCTCCGCCGCGGGTGCGGCCGGCTCGCTGGTAAAAGGTGCAGCGCGCGGCGGGGAGGGGGGATCGGCAAGGGGTCCGGTTGTGCGTTCCAGGGCCACGACCGGGAGGGCAGCGCCCGTGAGCAACCCCTGGGTGAACACCACCGGCAGGGTGAAGGCTGCCGCGGGTGGGGCGCCACTGCCGGTTTCGGCCTGGCTTCCAACGTGCTCCTCGGCCGGGGGGGCGTCGGCCGTGCCGAGTGCCCAGTCTAGCAGATTAGCGAACGGTTCTTCCCGGGAAGGCTGGGGGGTATCTGTTGGCGGCAGTGCGCCGGGCAAAGCGGATTCCTGGCCGATCGTCAGCACCTATACGCTCCCTCAGTCCGTGCGTGCGGCAGCGGGAGCCCGATGCAAGCCCGGCTTCGGGGGGATCCCCGGGGCGGAGTTAGAGAACGGATGGGGATCCGCCGCTGCCAGCATGACTCCATTCGGCAGCGGCGGCCCCCATCTTAATCGGGCGCGTTGGTGGAGAAGGCGTGGAAATGGTGGAGCGGTCCGCGGCCCTGCCCCAGGCCGGGAGCGGCGGCGATCGCCCGCCGCACGAAGTGAACCCCCTCGGTCACCGCGGTGGGGAGATCCTGCCCCAGGGCCAGGCCGGCCGCGATTGCCGCCGAGAGGGTGCAGCCGGTGCCGTGCGGGTTGTTGGCCGGCAGGCGGGGGGCACGAACCACGTGGTAGTCGTGCCCGTCGTAGAGGACATCAACCATCTCCTCCCCGGTGAGGTGACCGCCCTTGACCAGGGCCGCCCGGGCGCCCATCGCCACCAGGGCGGCGGCCGCCGCGCGCATCTCGGCCTCGTTGCCGACCGGCGCGCCGGTGAGGGTGCTTGCCTCTGCCAGGTTGGGGGTTACTAGGTCGGC
>JAAZEB010000257.1 GCA_012512505.1 Armatimonadota bacterium
AATGCGGCTTCCTAACAGTGTGAAGCCCGATGGCTCGGGCACTCCGGCCATCTCCTGGAGGAGGAACACCCCCTCGGCATCGGAGACGCCCCTTACGGCGGCCGCTAATCCGGAGTTAGGCCGGCGGCAAGAGGCTATTTTCAGGGTAGCAGGTGACAGCCTGCGGCCGCTGGGCAGAAGCGAGGAGATGCGGTTCTGGTGGATGCCAATGTGGAGCGCTTCAGCGGGTTCGCCGAGACCTACGACCGCTACCGGCCGCAGCCGCCGGCGGTCCTGCTGGACATCCTAACGCGGCTTGCCGGGGCGCCGCGCCCCCGGCTGGTGGTGGACCTGGGGAGCGGCACCGGGATCTCCACTCGCCTCTGGACTGGCCGTGCCGACGAGGTGGTTGGGGTCGAGCCGAACGCCGACATGCGCCGCGAGGCGGAGACTCACACCCAGAGCCCGGTCGAAGGAACGGTCATCCGCTATCAGGAAGGGCGCTCGACGAGCACCGGCCTGCCCGACGGCTGCGCGGACATCGTCACCTGCTCGCAATCGTTCCACTGGATGGAGCCGCAGCCGACGCTGGCGGAGGCCGCGCGCATCCTGCGGCCCGGGGGCGTCTTCGCGACTATCGATTGCGACTGGCCGCCGGTCATGACGCCGGAGGCCGAGCTGGCTTACCGGCGCTTCATGCGGAAGGTGGAGGCCCTGGAGGCCGAGCGCCGCGTCTCCGTGGGCGTCCACAAGTGGCCGAAGGAGCACCACCTGAAGCAGATCGAGGCGAGCGGCCGCTTCCGCTACACCCGCGAGGTGGTGGCCCACGGGGTGGAGACCGGGGATGCCGCGCGGCTGGTGGGCCTCGCGACCAGCCAGGGGAGCGTCGCCGCCCTGCTGAAGGCAGGGATCAGCGAGGCGGAGATTGGTCTTGACGAGCTCTGCGCCGAGGCAGCCCGCACCCTCGGCGACGCGCCGGTGCCCTGGTACTTCGGGTATCGGGTGCGCGTGGGGGTGCGATAGGCGTTGCCGACACGCGTCGGCGAGACGTGGCAACGGGGGAGACAAGATGCAGTACTGGAAGCCGGCAGAGCCATACTCGGTCGGGGATGCGATGCCGTTCTGGTCTCGGGGCACCTACCACCTCATCTACCTGCTGGACGAGGGGCATCACTCACGCTTCGAGGGGCTGGGCGGCCACATCTGGGCCCACGCGTCCAGCGAGGATCTGATCCACTGGCAGCCGCACCCGCTGGCGGTGCCGCTGGGCGAGCCGGGCGCCTGCGACCAGTACGGCATCTGCACCGGCTCCGTCTTCGAGCATGAGGGGGTCTACTACGCCTTCTACGCCACGCGCACCCTCGACTCTGGGGCGTTGGCGGACCGCCAGGAGCGCCGGGTGACGGAGCGCCTCTGCCTCTCCACCAGCCACGATGGCATCCACTTCACCAAGTCGCCGAGCAACCCGTTCCTGTCGCCGCCGCCGGGCTACGCCCCAGGGCACTGGCGCGACCCGTTCGTCTTCCGCGAGGAGGCAACCGGCGAGTTTCACCTGCTGGTCACTGCCTGTCTCGATCCCGCGCCGATTGCCGGTCGCGGCGGCTGCCTGGCGCACTTCGTTTCGCGCGACCTGGAGCACTGGGAGCTGCGCGAGCCGTTCCTCGGCCCGGGCCTCCCGGAGGTGCCGGAGTGCCCGGACTACTTCGAGTGGAATGGCTGGTACTACCTCACCTTCCTGCAGGGCGGCTGGGCGCGCTACCGGATGTCGAGGGAGCCGCTCGGTCCGTGGACGTGCCCGGCGGTTGACACCTACGACGGCCCCGGCGTTTTCGCCATGAAGACGGCCGCGTTCGGCGAGGGGCGGCGCATCGGCGCCGGGTTCGTTCCCTGGCGCCAGGAGGGTCGCGACGATGGTGGCCAGCAGTACGCCGGCAACCTGGTCTTCCGGGAGCTGATTCAGCATCCCGACGGCACCCTGGGCAGCCGCTTCCCGGCTGAGCTAGTGCCGACCACGGCACCGCCGGCGCCGCCGCGCTTCCATGGTCTGACTGCCGGCGTGCAGGCCGACCGCCCCGGCCTCGCGCGCGTTGATGGTCGGGCCGGGTTCGCACTGGCGCTGGCGGAGGGGATTCCGGCCGATGCCCGCATCACCCTTCGCCTGGTGCCGGAGGCGGGGGTGACCGACTTCGGGGTGGCCCTCCGGGGAGTGGGCGCCTACGCCCAGGGCTACGAGTTGCGCTGCACGCCGGCGCTGCGCCGCGTGCGCCTCTCCCGCCTCGACCGCCGCGCCGCCGTGGAAGACCTTGGCTTCACCGGGCTGGACCGCCCCTTCACGCTGGACGTGGTCATGAAGGGCGACCTGATTGACCTCTGTCTGGACGGGCGCCGCTGCCTCCTCGCCCGCTTCCCCGAGGTGCGCGGCAACCGCCTGTTCCTCTTCGCCGAGAATGGCGCCGCGCTCTTCCAGGACGTGCGGGTAGCCGGGCTGGCCGGGTAGCCCGCCGGCAGAGACTTCGTTGACCAGCCCGGCGGGCCAACGCTCCCAGGCTGAAGCTCAGTAGATGACAACGCGGGTGCCGATGGGCGTGCGCTCGTAGAGGCGGATCCCATCCACCCGGTGCAGGCGGACACAGCCGTGCGAGCCAGGCCGACCCAGGCGGTGGTACTGGTTACGGGAGGTGACGTGGATCCAGTGCCCGGCCAGATAGCGCATCGCGTAGGGCATATTCCATTCCGGGTTGAGGTTCGACACGTGGTCCGGGTCTTTCGCCAGCACGCGGAACGTCCCATAGTGGTCGTGCGGGTCGTCGGGATGCTGGGTTGGTGGAAGCCGGCGGCGGGTGCTCGCCCCGGAGCAGAGGAAGACCATCGTCAGCCGGCCGCCCTCCTGCACGTAGAGACGCTGCCGCTCCGGCTGGGAGAGGTGAACGTAGATCCCATCCTCGCGCTGGTCGGCTAGCTCGCGCGGTCGGAAGGAGAGAGGGAGCTCGGCCCGGCCCAGCACCTGCGAGGCGGTGTTCAGCGCCTCAGCGCGCAAGACGAAGCGCACGTTGTCCACCCAGGGCACCGGCCACTCGTAGTGGCCGCGCGCGGCGGCCACCCGGGGGATCGCGACGGTGTAGGCGCCACGCGGTTCCGACCCTTTCGGCACTCGCTGGACCAATGCGGTGAGGCGCACCGAGGCGACGCCCTGCCCGCTCTCCCAGAGGATCTCCAGCGGCTGGCCCTCCACTGCTTCCTCGGATGTGGTGCGCAGGGTGAGCACCCCTCGCGCCACTGCCGGCGTTGACGGCCGGGTATCGGCCGGCGGCGGCGAAGGCGGCCGCTCCGGCAGGGGCGGGCCAGGCTTCCAGAGGAATGCCGTCGCCTGGGTGAGATCGACCGACTCCGAGCCGAGGTCGCTGTAGCGCAGGTAAAGCGTGCCGCCGGCCGTGTAGGCTACCCACTTGCCGTCCGGCGATGCCTGCGCCTCGACGCCCGTGGGGAGATCGGCGGGAAGTGCCGACGACTCCAGCGGCTCGTCGGTCTCCAGCAGTTCCCCGTTGGCGCGCACCTGCAGCCACCGATCCACGCCTTCCCGCGCCTCGCGATAGACCAGGAACCCTGGTTCCACGCGCTGGAAGTGGTAGGAGACCTCGGGGCCTTCCTCCGACGTTTGAGCGACGCGGGTGCCGGTCACCGCATCGAAGAGGGCCAGTCGGCTGCCGCCGTTCGTCGCGCGCACCGGCACTGCCAGGTGGCGGGCATCGCTGAACCACGCCGGAGCCTCCTGGAGCCCGGGCGCGGACAGCACCTGCAGCCGCTGCCGCGTGGAGACGGAGAAGATGGCAATTGCCTCCCCCTCCTGGCTCCGCAGGGCGATCCGGCGGCCATCCGGCGCAAAGGGGTGGGCGCCGGATCGCGGCAGCAGCAGCCCCGTATCCAGAGAGCCAACCACGCCCGTCGCTAGATCCAGCACCCAGGCGGTGCAGCGCCCGTTTGCCGCCGCCGTCTCGAACAGGACGTGAGTCCCCTTGGGGCTGACATAGAAGCGGCGCACCTGCTTGCCCGGCGCCAGCGAGAAGTTGGGCAGCCGCGTCTCTTGGGTGCTCACGTTGGCCAGGCGCAGATCTCCGGCGGGAGTGAGGTAGAGGATCGTGGCGTCGGGTGCCGCGGCGGCGAAGGATGGGGCTGGCAGAGCCAGGGCGGCGAGCAAGAGCAGGAATATCACAATCGGCATCGGGTCTGCGGACTCCTTCAATGCAAGGGTGTACCGATGGTTCGGTAGAAGGTCCGCCGATCCCTTCCGCCGGCCGGCGAGTTGCTCAGTGCTCCTGCAGTGCTTGCCAGGTGCGGCGGGCAGTGTCGTGCAGCGCGCGCAGGTTCTCCACCTTCGCCTCGCGAGGAACGCACTCGCCGCTGTTCAGGATCATCCCGCCCTTGGCCATCAGACGCACCTGTCGCTCCGTTTCGGCGGCCACTGCCTCCGGCGTGTCGTTCTGCAGCAGGGCGATTGGGTCCACGTTGCCCAGGGTGCAGAGTCGCCCGGCGAACTCCGCGGCGACGGTAGCGCGGTCGATCCCCGGCCCGGAGCTGAGGGCACTTGGCTCGGTGAGCGCCTGCATCCGCAGGCCGTCGAGGCGATCTTCGCTGTTGTGGAGGAAGACGAAAGCGCCCGCCTTCTTGAAGGCAGCGCAAACGCGCTTGCACGGTTCCAGCGCCCAGTCGGCGAACATCGCGGGCGACAGGAGGTGGGTGGAGGCGTTGCAGTCGCCATACCAGATTGCGTGGGCGCCCGCCTCAATCTGGGCCAGGCCCCACGACAGCGCCTGTTCCTCGGCAAACTGCAGCGCATCGCGCACCAGTTGCGGGTCGTCCATCAGCGCCAGGTAGGTTTCCGCCATCCCAAAGAGGAGGGTGACCGCCGAGAAGGGGGCCGCCACGCGCCCGGTGACACAAGTCTGGTCGCCCCGGGCCGCGCGCACCTCGGCGATCGCCTCCAGCAGCAGCGGCATGCGGGCAGAGCGGCGTGGATCCGGCACCCGGAGGGATGCGAGCGTCTGGCGGTCGAAGGGGAGGTAGGCGGTGGTGGCTGGCACCACGTTCTCGCCCCCTTTCACCCCAACCCCCAGCGGCTCAAACTCCAGGGTATCATCGAGATGCAACCAACACCAGTCCCAGCCAAACGCCTCGATGCACCGCAACTGGCAGGCAACCACTGTCTCGGCGTCGCGGATGTAGTCGGCATAGCGGAGGCCGCAGTAGGCGGCGTCAAACTCCTGGCTGAGGCTGAAGACCGGAAGCCGCTGCGGCACCCGCAGGTCCACGCACGCCTGAATGTTCTCGATGGTGGTCATCTGGCCGTCCCTTCCCCGGGAAAGTCGACCGGTGGGCCGCTCGGATCGGCAACTGGCGGCAGGCTTCGCCCATAGCGGCGCGTCTTCCTGCCGCGGCGTGGAGCCGGCGGGGAAGGGAGCGGTTGCCCCAGCCGGGGTGGCCCCCCTTGGGGTTTGGCTGCCTGCCGCCGTGGGTAGAAGAGGAAAAGCACACCCTGGCCAGGCGCGCGCTGGTGCTCCCTGGCCGCCGCCCAGAGGAAGGTTCCACTCCGATGCCTGATTTCGCCAACCCGTTCATCGGCACCGTGCCGCGCAAGCTGACGCATGGCGAGTTGGTGCGCGCCATCATGCTGAACATCTCCGCCGAGTACGAGGCGGTACACCTCTACCTGGCCCACATGGATGCCACCGACAACGAGGATGCCCGCAAGGTGCTCTACGACATCGCCCTGGAGGAGTTGGTCCACGTCGGCGAGTTCACCAGCCTGCTCTATCGCCTGGACCCGGTGACGGCGACCAAGATGGAGGAGGGCTTCGCGGAGGTGCGCGAACTGCTGGCCTCGCGGGCGCCAGGAGAACCGGCCGCTACCGACGCGGGCACCGGACAGCCGGCCGCTGCCGCTCCCGCCGGCCAACTCACGGTGGGCAGCCTGCTGCGCGCGCCGAAGCCATAGCCCTCGCACCTGGTGCGCCCTGACGCCCCAGACGCCTCCACGTGCGCAGAGCCCCCGACGCGCCGCCGTGCGCCCCTATCCCGATCGCGGACGCGGGGACGCACGACGGCACGCCCTGCCGCGTCGGGTTCGACCACTACGCGCGCTGGAGGCGGCGGATGAACGCCACCAGGCCCTGCGTTGCCTCCTCGGCCACAGTGCGGCCGAGTTCCGCGCTCGCGCCGGCAAAGTCACCCATCACGCCGACCTCCAGGTCTGGGCGTTGGGTGAGCTTCGGCAGCACGTACGGGTGGTCGACCCGCTTCGTCTTCAGCAGGTAGGCGTCCTGATCGGCTGCCATTTGGGCTACTAGCTCTGGTGTGTCGCGGCAGGCCTCGTCCATGCGGACCTTCTCCGGCTGCCAGTAGAGCATCAGCGAGGTTTCGATGCGCGCCGCGTGGTAGTCGCCCTGCCCGAACGCCTCCATCATCGTTGGCGACAGCTCCCAGAACGGCACCACGGAGACCGTGATATCCTCAAGCGTGGGGTGAAGGCGTTGGAAGTTCTCGGCGGCCTCGTTCGCCGCGCGCGTATTCTCCGTGCCACCGTGGCCGAGGAGGAAGACCACGTCTCGGAACCCTTGCGTTACCAGCGACTGGCAGATCTCCATCAAGGTGAGCGAGAAAAGCTGCGGGCTGAGGTTCACCGTGCCGGGCAGCATCCCCCCGGAGAAGGAGTAGTGCACCGGGGCGGCCACGAAGCAGCCGGTGAGCGCCGAGGCGCGCGCGGCCAACTCCATCGCGTTGTAGCTGTCGACGCTGGTGGGCAGGTGATAGCCGTGCTGCTCCACACACCCGATCGGGACGATGACGGTCTGGGTCTCGCGGAGGCCCTCGCGGATCTCCTTCACGGTCATATCCCACATGATGCGTGCTTTGTTCATCATCTCACTTCTTCCGGGTCCACTGGGGGGAGGTCCAGCAGGACCGCCCGGCACGGGGTGGCGCAGGCGCCGCGGATCTTGAGCGGGAATGCAGCCAGCCACCCGCAGCGCCCAGAGAGCCCCTCCAGGTGGGTCAGGGGCGCCAGCAGCAGGTTCACCCGCTCCCAGAACTGGGCCCAGGGAAACTGCATGGCGGGAACGCAGTCGAAACGTGGAAAATCGGCGCCCAACAGGCCGATGCCCCGATCGATCAGCCAGAGGGCGGCCTCGCGCGCGATGAAGGGGCTGCCCGTGACGTAGTTGGGGTCGTCCCAGTGCCGGTCCCACCCGGTAGCGAGGAGCGCGGCGTCTCCCGGGCGCAGATCCGGGGCGGCGCGCTCCAGATCCGCCAGGGTGACCGGCTCGTTGGCGCCCTTGCGGCCGACGCTGATGACGACGGCCGGCCGCAGGAACTGGGAGAGGGGCAGCGCGGTCACCGGCTCGGAGCTGGGATCGACGTGCGCGCGCGTTTCGATGTAGGTGCCGGTCTGCCCGCCGATCACGAACTGCTGGAGGTAGACCGGGTAGTCGTCAGGCAGGAAGGCGGGATGCGGCAGCTCGGTAATCGTGGCCCCAGGGTACTCGGGGCAGTAGGACCACATGCCGCTGTAGATCCAGCCGCTGATGTCTCGCACCCGCGGCGTTGCTTCCCCGCGCTCCATGGCCGTGCTGCCTTTCCCCGGCGCCCTCAGTGCGATTGGGGCGGCTCGCCTTCCGCGGTGGGGAGGGCCGTGACCTGGCGGCGGAAACTCTCCAGCGAATCGGAAGCCATCGCCCGGTCAAGGAGTTCGCCGAGGCGCTCGGCGCCGAACTGCCGGATGCGTGCCTCCAGGTCGTCCGGCACCTCCTGGAAACGGTTGCGCAGGAACCGGAGCAGTTGCTGCTGCATGCCCTGCTGCATCCCTTGTTCCAGGCCCTGCTCCAGGCCTTTCTGGAGCCCGCGCTCGATTGCCTTCCTCTCCATGTTGCTCAGGTACGGCATCTGTCGCTCCTCCTCGTACTGCCGCACGGTGACCTCGAACTGCTCCTGCAGGTTGGGCGGCAGCGCCATCAACCAGTCGATGAAGCGGAACAGCGCCCGAATGTGAGCGCGGCTGAAGCGCCGCTCGAACAGGTCACGCACCAGGGCCCACTTCGACTCTGCTCGTGCCTCAGGGTCGCGCCGGGTCGTGAGGGTCCGGAGGTGCGCCCGCGTTACCACGGCGAACGGGTTCATGCTGGCTGCCAGCGCCTCCTCCGCGTCGCCATAGTCCAGTAGCTTCACCGTTGGGAACCACAACCCGGCGTGGCACCCCCACAGCTTGTACTCGAACGATGCCGGGCGCCAGTGGGGGCTGTCGTCGGCCAGCACCGCCAGGCTCACGACGCAGCGGTCATAGCGGTCGTGCAGCCGGTAGTTGTAGACGTACATCCGCTTCGGGAAGGCGACCTCGGGCTGTGCCTGCACCTCAACGTGAACCAGCACCCAGGCCTCGGCGCCATCCTTGCGCCAGACTTTCACCAGCTTGTCGACGTGCCGGCGGCCGATGTCGGCGTCCGGCGTCACCTGGCGCAGCTCCTTATCCAGGAACTCCGGCCGCCGCGACCAATCGATGTCTGCTGCGGCTACCGGGAAGTAGAACTCAAGGAACTGGGGGAAGAACTTCTCCAGGATGTCTTTCCAGGGGCTGTCGTAGTCCGCCACCTTGCCTGCCATCACGCCTCCGTGTGGTTCCATTATAGCACGAGGGTCAGCCGGCGGGCAACGTACGGTCGCTGGCCAGAGCCCAGAGCCGCCGGCAAGAAGGCAATCGCGCGCCTGGCGGCGAATGGGGAGGCGGCAGCGGCAACACCATCACGCCGGCTTGAGGGAGTGTGCCATGAGCTACATGGGTCTGGATGTGGGCACCACCGGGTGCAAGGCGGTTGCCTTCGACGCGCGCGGGCGCCAGCTCGCTTCCGCGTCGCGGGAGTACGCCACGCTCAGCCCGCGCGAAGGCTGGGCCGAACTCGATTCGGAGCACGTCGCCGAAAGCTGCCTGGCCGTCATCCGGGAAGCCGCCGCCGCGTGCCCGGGCGACCCGGTGCGCGGACTGGGCATCTCCAGTCAGGGGGAAGCGTTCACGCCGGTGGGCCCGAACGGCGAGATGCTTGCCAACGCGATGGTCTCCTCCGATTCCCGCGCTGCGGGCATCGCCGATAGCTGGAGCCACCAGTTCGGCCGCGAGAAGCTGTATGCCCTCACCGGCCATACCGCCCACCCGATGTTTTCCCTTTTCAAGCTCCTCTGGCTGCGCGACAACCAGCCGGATGTGTGGCGCGCCGCGGCGCACTTCTACTGCTTCGAGGAGCTGATCCAGCACCGCCTTGGCCTGGAACCGGCGATCAGTTGGCCGTTGGCCGGCCGCACCATGCTCTTCGATGTGCGCCGCCACCAGTGGGCCCCCGAAATCCTCGACGCCGTCGGCCTGGAGCCCTCCCGCCTGGCGCGGCCCCTGGCTTCCGGCACGGTGGTTGGCACCATCCCCCATGCCGTGGCCCAGGAACTGGGCCTGCCGGATGGCGTGGTCGTCGTCACCGGCGGCCACGACCAGCCGTGCAGCGCCCTCGGCGCGGGCGTCACGGAGCCGGGCAGGGCGGCCTACGGCACCGGCACCGTCGAGTGCATCTGCCCGGCGTTCCCGGCTCCCGTCTTCAGCGAGGACCTGTGCCGCAGCAACCTGTGTACCTACGACTTCACGCTGGAGGGGATGTACACCACGGTGGCGTTCAGCC
Source organism: Armatimonadota bacterium (assembly GCA_012512505.1). Lineage (GTDB taxonomy): Bacteria > Armatimonadota > JAAZEB01 > JAAZEB01 > JAAZEB01 > JAAZEB01. The sequence continues at coordinate 9,684 of JAAZEB010000257.1, forward strand.
TCACCGGCGGCAACCTGCTGAAATGGTTCCGCGACGAGTGGGGCCAGCAGGAGGTCGCGGAGGCCGAGCAGGCGGGCGTCAGCCCCTACGAGGTGCTGCTGCGACAGATGGCGCCGCAGCCGACGAAGCTCCTGGTGCTGCCCTACTTCACGCCGACCGGCACCCCTTACTTCGATACCGAAGCCACTGGCGCCATCCTGGGCCTACGCCTGACCACCTCCCGCGGGGAGGTGCTGCGCGCCCTCCTGGAGGGGGTTGCCCTGGAGATGCGCCTGAACCTGGATATCCTCGCGCGCTCGGGGATGGCAGTCAACCAGCTCCTTGCCACCGGCGGCGGCGCCAAGAGCCGGGTGTGGACGCAGCTTAAGGCCGACGTGCTGAACACCCCGATTACCACCGTGGCGGTGACGGAGGCCGGCTGCCTGGGGGTGGCGATGCTGGCGTGCGCGGCGCACACCGGCGCCAGCGTGAAGGAACTGGTGGGCGAGTGGGTGCGCATGGGCCAGGTGCTGGAGCCCAACCCGGTTCATGCCGCCTACTATGCCGAGCGCTTTGAACGCTACGTGCAGCTCTACCCGACCCTGCGCACCCTGAAAGTGTGACCCGAGACCGGGGTGGCAGAATGCCCGCGGCGGGCCGGCGCGGAGGCCGGCCTTCCCCGTGGCCGAGAATGGCGGGCCGGCCGGAAGCCGGCCCCTACGGATGGAGGGTGACGCGCGTGACGATGATGCACCCGCGCCCACATCCGCAAGGAGGGACCGAGCATGATTACCCCAACTGTTGGCTTCATCGTCTACGGCGTCCATAAGGACGGCCTGCAAGACCCAATGGGCACGCCCTTCATCGACGATGCCATCATCGAGCGCTCGAAGAAGGCGCTCAAGGAGGCCGGCCTTAACCTGGTGGAGTGGCCGGTTATCATCGCCTCGAAGGAGGAGGCGAAGGCGGCCCTGGCCGCGATGAAGAAGGATGACCAGGTTGACTGCGTCGTCCTCTTCTCCGGCACCTGGGTCTGGTCGGCCCACCTGGTGGGCGCCATCCGCGACTTCGCCATGACCGGCAAGGGCGTGTTGCTCTGGACGCACCCCGGCTCGCAAGGCTGGCGCCCCGTCGGCGGTCTGGTGATGCACGGCGCCCTGATGGAAGTGGGCATTCCGCACCGCTTCGTCTACGGTGAGGCGAACGACCCGGCGGAGATCGAGAAGGTGGTCAGCTTCTGCCAGGCCGCGCACCTGAAGCAGTGGCTGAACCTGAGCACCATCGGCGCCTTCGGCGGGCGCGGCATGGGCCAGACCTGCGGCGTGGCCGACCCCTCGCAGTGGATGAAGACCTTCGGGGTGGACATCGACTCGCGCGATACCACCGACCTGCTTCGCACCGCGGCCAACATCCCCGCGAGCGCCATCGACGCGCTGGAACCGCGCATCGTGCAGCTCTTCGGTAAGATGCCCGAGCGCAGTGTGGTCAACGAGCGCTCCATTCGCCTCTACCTGGCGATCAAAGAGGTCGTCCAGAAGGAGAAGTGGGACTTCTACACCATCCAGTCGTTCCCTGGCCTGGGCGACGACTACTCCGCCTCTTGCTTCGCGCAGAGCATGATGCTTGAAGATGGCGTGGGCACCTCTACCCTGGGCGACTTCAACACGGCGCTCACCGTGCTGCTGCTCACCAAGCTGAGCCAGGAGCCGGTCTACTACGGCGACCTGCAGCACATCGACAAGCACAACAACGAGATCAAGATCATCGGCGACGGCGCCTGCCCGCCCTCGCTGGCCAGCAAGCTGGGGCCGGCCGGCTTCGCCGAGCACGGCATCCCCACGGAGGGCGAGGCCGGCGGCCTCTCCATCAAGCTCGTCTGCAAGGTGGGGGAAGGCGTCCTCGCCCGCCTCGGCCGGGTGGACGGCGAGTTCACCATGGTGATCACCCGCTGCTCCATCTTCGAGCCGCCCGCCGACCAACTTGAGAAGCGGCAGCTCGAGTGCGGGATCCCGTTCTGGCCGCATGGCTTCGTGACCGCCCACTGCGACATCGAGGCGCTGCTGGAGAACTGGACCAACGAGTACGCCTGCCTTGGCTACGGCACGCACCTCTACCCCGCGCTGGTGGAGTTCTGCAAGCAGACCGGCATCCGGCCGATCCTGCCGTAGCGGCCCGTCCGGCAAGCGCGTCATCGCTTTGCCGGGGACCCGAAAGTCGCACCTGACGCGCCGGCCCCTTACAGGCCGGCGCGTCAGGCTCTCGGCCGCTGGGGCGGCGGAGACGTTCCGGCTCTGGGGTTCAGAAGGAGGACGAGCCGATGATGGGCTTCGGGAACCGTATCGGTACCGACTTCGATAACGTCTCGCAGCGCCTCGTTTACAACTACATCGCCACCCAGCCCGACTTCCGGCCCGTTCCGTCGGAGGTCGCCAGCGAGACCGCGCAGCGCCAGTTCTACGACTTCATCACCGGGATCTTCACCGCGTTGTATCACGACCCGGAGCTGATCGGGATGACCACCGACCCTGACGAGACGGAGGACCGCCCCCGCCCTGACAGGGCCTACGAGAACGAGAGCCACAAGTACCTGGAGGCCCGTAAGCTGCGGCGCAAGAACGAGGAGAAGATCGAGGGCCTGTTCGACAGCTTGCAGCGCCTGGGCGAGTTGGGAACGGTGCGCCACGGGGCGCTGGTGGTCGAGCGTAGCGATCTTGGGCTCAACAAGCGTGCCCTCGAGATGCTGGTGAGGAACCTGACCCGCCTGGGCCTGCAGTGCTCGGTGGACGGCCAGGCCCTGTACCTGCGCAGCGACGCGTATCCTGAGATGTGGGACGCCTGGAAGCTGCTCGCCACCCTTGGCGCGGCCGAGGCCGCCGCCCACGACGCCCAGTGGCGCCAGCAGGTAGGCGACGAGGCCCAGCTTCAGAAGTGGCAGGTCACAACGCACCGGCGGTACCTCGGTCAGATCAAGAACCGTATCTTCAAGCGCGCGCTGTTCGACCCGGCGTACGACTATTCGGTGGATGTGCTCTGCCGCCTCAGCGACGACCCGGCGAGCTACCGGCAGTTCACGGATGCGCTCCTCGCTCAGGGGTTCGAGAAAACCGCCGACTGGGGCAGCGGGCTGGACGTGACGAACTTCCTCAACCTGGCCTTCACCAAAACGTACGTCGGACCAGAGGGCGAGCCCCTCAGGCTCCAGTTCCGAACCCAGTTCGAGTCGCGGTACCATCGCCAGATCCTCTACACCTTTGTCGAGGACAAGGTCGCGGTCAAGACGCTGTTGAGGCAGTTCGCGTCTCTTTCGGAACCGCTGCAAGACCTGGTGTACGGCTTCACCGGTGAGTGCCGGGCGTGCGGGTTCTGCAACCAGACCAACCGGAAGCTCCCGTACAACAACGTGCCGGCGGTCTACCGCGGCCGGCCCGTCAGGCTGTGCTACTACTTCAAGCAACTCGGCACGCGCGAGCTAACCCGCGAGAGGCTGGAGGAGGCCCGGGCACTGTACTCCTGGGTGGACGACCATTACGAGGTCGCCGCCTACCCCTCATCCCCGGCGGCGGAGGGGTAGGCAGACGAGGAACGATCCCCGTCGCTGGCTTCGGGTGACGAGCTCTGGGGGACTGCCGCGGGGCAGCCTCGGGTGTCTGATAGGGAGTGTTCATGAGAATCGGCAATCGGCACTACACCCGCGCGGAGGTGTTGGAGCGCGTTGGGAACCTGCGCCAACTCGGGGGCACCCGCCGCTGTGTGCTGGACGACGGCCGCGCGAAAGGGGTGGCCGCCATTGACGTGGACACCGGCGCCGGCCTGCGCTTCACCGTGCTGCCTGACCGGGGCCTGGATATCGCCGCGGCGTCGTTCCGGGGCACCAACCTGGTCTACCTGACGCCCAACGGGGAGGCGCACCCGGCCTACTACGAGCCGCACGGCCTTGGCTGGCTGCGCACCTTCTTTGGCGGGCTGCTGACCACCTGCGGGCTCACCTACCTGGGCCCGCCCGGGCGCGACGGCGAGGAGGAACTCGGCCTTCACGGGCGTGCCACCACCACCCCGGCCCGCCAGGTGTGCGACCGCTCCGCCTGGGTTGGTGACGAGTATCAGATCGAGATCACCGGCGTCTTAGAAGAGTGTGCCCTGTTCGGCGACAAGGTGCGCCTCACCCGCACGATCCGCACTCACCTGGGGAGCACGTCGCTCGTTGTCCACGACGTGGCTGAGAACTTTGGCTACCGCACGTCGCCCTTCTGCATTCTCTACCACATCAACCCGGGCTTCCCGCTGCTGGATGCCGGCGCGGAGCTGCGGCTAGGCCCGTGCGAGAGCACGCCGTGCGACGCCCAGTCGGCCAAGGGAATGGCGGAAATGCGCTCCTTCACGGCCCCGGTGCCTGGCTTCCTGGAGGAGAACTACCTCCACCGCATGATCACCGGCCCGGATCCGTGGGCCACGGTCGCTTTCGTCAACCCGGAGTTGGACGGCGGCTTGGGCCTGTTCCTCCGCTTTGACACCCGCACGCTGCCCTTCCTCAACGAATGGAAGATGATGGGGCAGGGCGACTACGTGGTGGGCATCGAGCCGTGCAACGCCCCCTGCGAGAACCGCGCCGTTCTGCGCGAGCAGGGCCTGTTGCCTCTCCTGGAACCAGGCGAGACGCGCGAGATGACGGTGGAGATCGGCGTGCTGGCGGGGGCGGCGGCGATCGAGGCGCTCGCGCCGCCGGCGCGCTGAACCCGCGCCCCGGGGGAGGATTCGCCGGCCGCCACCGGGAACCGGGGAGCAACGATGCTGCCCCGCGCATGAGAGGGATCCGATGGGTAAGGAAGAAGGCGGCCTTCTACTGAAGGACTACAAGCCGGTGCCGCTGTTGAAGCGGCCGGCGCATATTCCGGAGCAGGCGAAGTTTCCGGTGATCGACGCGCACAACCACCTCTTCGGCGACCTCGCCCCGGAAACACTCCTGGCGGTGATGGATGCCGTTGGGGTGCGCACCTTCGTCAACGTCACCGGCAACACCAGCCTGCCGTTCGATGAGAAGGGCTACACCATCCAGCGCCGCGAGATCGATATCTTCCTGCGTGACTACGTCCGCGCGTACCCCGGGCGCTTCGCGGCGCTGACGATGTCCGAATTCGCCCAATGGGGCGACTTCGTCTTGCTGAAGGACGACCACTTCGCCGAGCGGACCATCCAGAAACTGGAAGAGGACGTGGCGAAAGGTGCCCTCGGCCTCAAGGTTACCAAGGAGCTGGGCCTGCAGTTTCGCGACCGCGAGGGCCGGATGATCCCGGTGGACGACGAGCGCCTCTTCCCGATCTGGCGCCGCGCCGGCGAGCTGAAGGTGCCGGTGCTCATTCACGTCTCCGACCCCTGGGGCTTCTTCCTCCCGGTTGACGCCCACAACGAGCACTACCTGAACCTGCACGAGTTCCCCGGCTGGAGCTTCTATGGCTCCCACTTCTCCAAGCAAGAGCTGCTTGACCAGCGCGACCGCGTCATCGCGCGCCATCCGGAGACGACCTTCTTCCTGCCCCACGTTGCCAATAACCCGGAAGACCTGGAGTCGGTCTCTCGCCTGCTCGACCGCTACCCGAACGTGGTGATCGACTTCTCCGCGCGCATCGATGAGCTTGGCCGGCAGCCCTACTCCGCGCGCGACTTTTTGATCGCCTACCAGGACCGCGTCCTCTTCGCTAGCGACATGCCGGTCTCGGTGGAGATGTACCGCTGCTACTTCCGCTTCCTGGAGACGCGCGACGAGTACTTCGACTACCCGGACTACATGGGGCGCTGGGGATACAGCCGCTGGGGAATCCACGGTCTGTATCTGCCTGATGAGGTTTTGCGTAAAATCTACTACGAGAACGCCGTGCGGGTATTCCCCGCGCTGGGATAGCAGGTGGCTGTCGGGCAGGGCTGTCTGGCCGCCGTGAAGTGAGGAGTTGTCGAGTGCCGCTTGTCACTGAGTATGCAGAGGTGAAGGAAGTCTACCGCGAGGCCGCGGAGCGGGGCATTGCCCTGCCGGTCTTTTGCGCGGAAGACCGCGAGACGCTGGAGGCGATCCTCGCCGCCGCGCTGGAGATCGGCCGCGAGATCGGCGTGGAGGCGCTGCCGATCATCCCCGCCTGGACGCTGCGCTACCCGGGTCGGCCGCAGGCCACCCTGGTCACCGCCTGCGGCGATCCGGTGCTGGCAACACAGCTTCACCTGTCCGACCTCGAAGCGTTCATGGGCGCCCACAGCCCCTATCGCAAGCTGCGGGTGCTGCCCCACCTCGACCATGGCATCCCCTGGCTAGACGCCGACATCCTGGAAGGCTTCGCCGACCGGGTGGCATCGGTGATGTTCGATGCCAGTGAGAAGCCGTTTGAGGAGAACATCCGCCTCACCCGGGAGTACGTGCAGAAGATGCGCGGCCGCGTGGTGGTGGAAGGCGCGGTGGATGAAATCTTCTCCGCCGGCAGCGCGGAGATGAAGAACGAACCGACCACGGTGGCGCAGGCAGTGCGCTTCCTGCAGGAGACCGGCGTCGACATCCTGGTGCCCAACGTCGGCACCGAGCATCGTTCTACCGCCGACCAGGTTCACTACCGGCGTGACCGCGCCCGCGAGATCAGCGCCGCGGTGGGGAAGATCCTCTGCATCCACGGCACCTCCTCGGTGCTGGCGGAAGATGTGCCGCGGCTGCCGGAGGACGGCTTCGTCAAGGTGAACATCTACACCACGCTGGCTGTACACGGCGGCCAGGCACTGGCGCGCCACCTGCTGGCGAACGTGGGCAACATCTTCAGCGAGCGGGAACTGCGCGAGTTGGTGGCCCAGGGCGTGCTTGGCGAGGCGGTGCTGGCGCCGGACTACGGCGAGACCCAGGTCCCGATCCGGCCGAAGCTGAACCGCGTAACGAACGCCACCCGCCGCGACGCCTGGTTCGGCGCGGTGAAGGAGCGCTGCAAGGGGTTCCTTCGCACCTTCGGCTACGCCCGCTTCGCCAACGCCTGATCCGCGGAGGCCGGGAGCTACGCCCGGTCGCGTGCCGGTTCCTCGCCGCGCGAAGCTCGGGCCGAGACGGATCACTCCGTGCCGGGGCTTGCGCCGCGTCCGCTCAGGGAGATCAATGTTGGAGCTCAAACCTGATACTGCCCAGCTCGCGCTGGACACGCTGCACCACCGGCCCCGGCGCCAGGTGCCCAGTTGGCTGATCCACATCATGGAGCACGCGCACATCGAGCGGCTGGCTGGCGCCCAGCCGGGCGACTACCGCAAAGACCCGGTGGGCGTCTACCTGGCGTTCCAGAAGGCGGTGGGCACGTGTCTGCTCGACCAGTGGATCCCGGACAACCCACTCTCGATGGGCGACAAGGGCTACGAGGGCGCGGCCAAGGGGGCAACGACTGGCGCGGAGCAGGTGGTCCTCGATGGTCTGGTCATCGACGGGCCGGAGGCGGTGGTGGAGCACCTGGAGCGCTTCGTCTTCCCGGCGCTGCGGCAGGCGGTGGCGGAGTTTGACGAGGAGCGGCGGACCCAGGAGATCCTGGCGCACGAGAGGGAGATCCAGCGCCTCTTCGGCCCAGACATCCTCAAGGGGCCGTACGGCTGGATCGCCTTCCCCTGCTTCGCCTACGGCACCTACGGGTACGCCAACTACTTCATGGCCTATGCCCTCTACCCTGAGGTGATGGAGCAGCACTTCTCCCTGCAGGCCGACCTGGCCGTGCGCAACAACCGGGCGGCGGCGCGCGCCTTCAGCGAGGGGAGCCTCCCACCCCTCTACCGCCTCGACCACGACATGGCCGACTCGCGCGGCACGCTGGTGGACGAGCGCACGCTGGACCGAATCTGGCTGCCTCACTTCGCGCGCTCGCTGGAGCCGGTCTTGAAGGCGGGCGTGCGCCTCATCTGGCACTGCGATGGCAACCTGATGGCGATGGTGCCCCGCCTCCTGGAAGCCGGCCTGAAGGGTTTCCAGGGCTTCCAGTACGAAGACGGGATGGACTACGCGCGGATCTGCTCCCTGAAGGCGAAAGACGGCGACGACCTGACGATTGTCGCCGGCGTGTCCGTCACCACGACCCTCCCGCACGGCACCCCCGCCGACGTGAAGCGGGAACTTGCCTGGCTGGTGGAGAATGGACCAAAGACGGGGCTTTTCCTCGCCTGCACCAGTTCGATTACCCCCGGCGTGCCCTGGGAGAACCTGCGCACGCTCGTCGAAGGGCTGAACTACTACCGAACGCACGGGCGAGACTGACCGGCGCGCGCGAAGCGATCGACGGGGGATGCGCCGCCACCCTCGCCCTGCGGCCCTGTTGGCATGTTAAGGATAGGTAATGAACGCAGTCGATATCAAGCTCGGCCGGCTTTTTGCTTCCGGCAACGCGGTGGTGGTCGCGTGTGACCACGGCGAGTTCGATGGGCCGATCCCGGGCATGGTGAACCTGGCGGAGACGGTCTCCCGGATCAGCCGCGACGTGGACGGCGTGCTGATGAGCCCGGGGATGATCCGCCACGTGGGGAGCCACTTCGCCGTGAAGGGGGCGCCGCTACTGATCGGCCGCCTGAACTGGGATACCGTTTACTGCTTCCACTGGGGCTACAACGACTCGCCGGCGGTGGAGGCGTTTTCGCCGGAGGAGGCGCTGGCGCTTGGCGTCGATCTGGCGCTGATCTCGCTCACCCTGAAGACCGGCAGCGAGGAGCGCGATGCCCGCAACGTCGGTATCTTCCGCCGGATGACCGCGGAGTGCCACCGTCTTGGCCTGCCGGTGATCGGCGAGTACTTCCCCGCCCACAGCGAGACGATCAGCGCCGAGGAGATGCACCAGCAGGTGAAGATCGGCTGCCGCATCCTGGCGGAGTTGGGCGCGGACCTGATCAAGACGTTCCACACCCACGCTTTCCGCGAGGTTGTCGACGGTTGTCCGGTGCCGATCTTCGCCCTGGGGGCGGCGAAGCTGCCCACGCCGCTCGACGCGCTGCGCCTGGCCCATCGCGAGGTGAACGACGGCGCCCGCGGCGTCGTCTTCGGCCGCAACGCCCTCCAGGTGCCCGACCCGCCCCGCTTCCAGGCCGCCCTGCTAGACGTGGTGAAGCGCGGGGTTGCCCCGGAGGAAGCCCTGGCCAAGCACGGCCTGGGGTAGGGCACAGACCCGGACAGGCATCGGCGTCGGAGACGCATCCTATGGGGGCCGGCGAGACGCCGGCGATCCGGCCATTGGCGTCGGGAGACGCCTCCTACGCCGGGGGGGCGTGCCATCCCTTGGCCTGGTGGACGTAGGAGGCGTTTCTGACGCCGAAAGTCGGTTCTTTTGGGATCAGCATGAGCATGCTCTTTGAGGTGAAGCCGGTTGACCGGCAGTACTACCAGGAGCGGATCCGCGATTTTCTGCCGGACCGCGTGATTGACGTGCACACGCACATCTGGCGCGAGGCGTTCACCACCCGGACGGGCGATGCCCAGGGTCGAACGGTAACCTGGCCCGCGCGGGTGGCGCGGGAGAACCCGGTGGAGGACCTGCTGGAGACCTACCGGCTCCTTCTCCCCGGCAAGCAGGTGACGCCGCTTCTCTTCGGCAACGTGCAGGTGGCGGCCGATCTGCCGGCAGCAAACGACTACGTCGGGCGCTGCGCGGCGGAGCACGGTCTGCCGGCGCTCCTCTTCGCCGCGCCGCAGTGGAGCGCGGCGGAGCTGGAAGGGCAACTGCAGGCAGGCGGGTTCCTCGGCGTGAAGGTCTACCTCAGCCTGGCCGATGCCTACCTTCCGGCAAAGGAGATCCGCATCTTCGACTTCCTGCCGCCGCACCAACTGGAAGTGCTGGACCGCCTCGGGAGCATCGTCATGCTGCACATCCCCCGCGACGGCCGCCTGAAGGATCCGGTGAATCTGGCGCAGATGCTCCTCATCGAGGAGCGCTATCCGAACGTGAAGTTGATCATCGCCCACGTCGGCCGTGCCTACTGCCCCGAGGACGTGGGCGACGCTTTCCAGGTGTTGAGCGCCACCCAGCGGATGTACTTCGACATCAGCGCCAACACCAACGCCACCGTCTTCGCCGCGTGTATCCGGGCGGTTGGGCCGCGTCGGATCCTGTTTGGTAGCGACTTGCCGATCACCCGGATGCGGATGCGCCGCGTCTGCGAAGCCGGCACCTACGTCAACCTGGTGCCCCAGGGCCTTTACGGCGACGTGTCTGGCGACCGAAACCTGCGTGAGGTGGACGGCGACGAGGCGGCGCGCCTGAGCTTCTTCCTCTACGAGGAGATCGACGCGTTCCGCCGCGCCGCCGAGGAGACGGGCCTCACCCCGGCCGACGTCGCCGACGTGTTCTATGGCAACGCGGCCCGCTTGCTGGCGAATGGATGATAGGGCGGAGGAACTGACCATGCCGGAGACACCGAAGGTCGGGTTGTTGCCCCTGTACCTGGCTTTGTACGACCAGTCTGTGCCCGAGGAGCGGCCCCGCATGGAGCAGTTCCGCGACACGATCGCCGCGGCGCTGGCACAGCGGGGCCTGGAGGTTGTCCCCGCGCCGGTCTGCCGGGTGCAAAGCGAGTTCACGGCGGCCGTGCGTGCCCTGGAGCAGGCCGGCGTGGATGCCCTGGTCACCCTCCACCTGGCTTACTCTCCTTCCCTCGAGTCGGCCCCGGTGCTGGCCGACACGCGCCTGCCGCTGATCGTGCTCGATACCACGCCCGCCTTCGCCTTTGGGCCGGACCAGTCGCCCGACGCCATCATGCCCAACCACGGCATCCACGGGGTGCAGGACCTGTGCAACCTGCTGCTGCGCTACCGCAAGCCGTTCCACATTGAGGCGGGCCACTGGGAGCACTCGGACGTGCTCGACCGCGTGGCAAAGTGGGCGCTGGCTGCCCGGCTTGCCGCCGCGCTGCGCGGCGCGCGCGTCGGCCGCATCGGCGAGCCGTTCCCGGGGATGGGCGACTTCGCGGTCGATCCAGAAACCCTCCGGGCCACCCTTGGGGTGGAGACGTTTCCGTGCGCGCCGGAGCGGATCCGGGGCCTGGTGGCCGAGGTGAGCGACGCCGACGTGGCCGCCGAGGTCGCGGCCGACCGCGCCCGTTTCGCCGTTGGCGCGGTAGATGCTGAAGCCCATCGCGAGACGGTGCGCACCTGCCTGGGGGTGCGGCGCTGGCTGGAAGCAGAGCGGCTGAGCGCCTTCACCGTCAACTTCCTGGCGGTAGATCGCGCCTCCGGGCTGGCCACGGTGCCATTCCTGGAGGCCAGCAAGGCGATGGCGCGCGGCATCGGCTACGCCGGCGAAGGCGATGTGCTCACCGCCGCCCTAGTGGGCGCGCTGGCCACCGTCTACCCGCGCACCACCTTCACTGAGATGTTCTGCCCCGATTGGGCCGGCAACACCATTTTCCTGAGCCACATGGGGGAGGTGAACCTCGACCTGGTGGACGGGCAGCCGGAGTTGCTTCAGAAGCCGTTCCCCTGGACCGACGCGGCCGATCCGGTCGTCGCTGTTGGCCGGCTGCGTGGCGGCGACGCGGTGTGGGTGGACCTGGCGCCGGGGCCGGACGAGAGCTACACCCTGATCGTGGCGCCGGTGCGCATGGTAGCCGTGGAGGGGGAAGACCGTTTCGCCGGCTCGGTGCGCGGGTGGCTGCGCCCCCATCAGCCGCTGGCCACGTTCCTGCAGGAGTATAGCCAGGCCGGCGGCACCCACCACGCGGCGCTGGTCTACGACGGCTCGGCGGCGGTGATCGCCGCGTTCGGCGCGATGATGGGCTGGAAGGTGTGCCTCCTGTGAGCACGCGGGCCTACCTCGGGCTCGACGTGGGCGGCACCGGGGCGAAAGCGGGCGTCTACGACGCGACGGGGCGGCGGCTGGGTGCCGGGCAGGTGGCCTATACCCCGACAGTCTCGCCCGAAGGGCACGTCGAGCTCCCCATCGAGACGGTCTACGCCGCCTGCCGCGACGCGGCGCGTGCCGCGATTGCCCAGGCCGGCGTTTCGGTGGCGGCGTTGGCGATTGCCACGCAGGGGCAGACGTTCGTGTCGCTCGATGCCGAGGATCGGCCGCTGCATCCGGCAATCGTGTGGTACGACAGCCGCGCTGCCCGGGAGGCGGCGGAACTTGCTCAGGCCGTTGCCGCCGCCGGCGAGCGCCTGCCGGAGTCGGACATCGCGGCGATCGCCACGGCGCCGAAGATCCTGTGGCTGCGGCGGCACCACCCGGCGCAGATGGCCCGTGCCCGGCGCTATCTGCTGCTTCCCGATTACCTCGCCTACCGCCTCACCGGCGACGCGGCGACCGATCCCTGCACTGCCAGCAGCACCGGTCTTTACCGCGATGATGACCCGGACTACTCGCCGACGATGCTGGCGGCGGCGCAGATTAGCCGCGAGGAGTTGGCGCGCATCCAGCCCGCCGGCGCCCCGATCGGGCGCGTGCGGCCGGCAATGGCCGCGGAGTGGGGGCTTTCTCCCGAGGCGCTTCTGGTCACCGGCACCAACGATCAGTATGCTGGCGCGCTGGGGGCGGGCAACTGCCGCCCGGGCATCCTCTCGGTGACCACCGGCACCTGCCTGGCGCTGGTCACCCTCACCGAGCAGCTTCCCGATCCGCTGCCGGAGGGCCTGCTGGGGGGCCGCTTCCCGATCCCGCGCTATCAGTTCGCGCTGTGCTACTCGAAGACGGCCGGCGTTGTGCTCGATTGGTTCCGGCGCGTGTTCTGCCCGGAGCGCAGCCTGGCGGAGCTGGAGGCGCTGGCGGCGCAGTCGCCGCCGGGCAGCAACGGCGTGACGATGCTGCACCACTTCGATGGGATGGTTTCGCCCCGGCCGAACGCCGACGCGCGCGGCGCCTTCTGTGGCCTCTCGCTGAGCCACGGCCTGGGCGACCTCTACCGCGCGATCCTGGAGTCGCTGGCCTTCAGCTTGCGCGAGAACCTGGCGTTGATGCGCGCCGCGGGCCTGCCGGTGACGGTGGTGCGTGCCCTCGGGGGCGGTGCCCGCAGCGACCTGCTGCTGCAGATTGACGCCGACGTGTGCGGCCTGCCGGTGGAGCGGCCGGCGGTCACCGAGGCGGCTACCCTGGGAGCGGCGCTGCTGGCGGCGGCCGGGGCGGGGGAGTATGGCTCCGTGGAGGAAGCAAGCGAGCGGTGCTATCGCCCTGCGCGCGTCTTCACCCCCAACCAGCCCGCCGCCTACGAGGCCCCTTTCGCCGCCTACCGCGCGGCCTGCCGCCGCCTCCACGAGCCGGAGCCGCCCGTGCCCGCCCCGGCGTAGGCGGCGTCAATAGGGTATAGCAGCGGAGTGCCGCAGCCATGCGGCTTCCCAGACCGCCGCAGCCCGATTGCTCGGGCACTCCGGCCATCTCCTGGGAGAGTACCGGAGTGCCGCAGCAATGCGGCTTCCTAACAGTGTGAAGCCCGATGGCTCAGGCACTCCAGTCAGTTGCCTGAGGGAGCAGCGGAGCGCCGCAGCAATGCGGCTTCCCAACAGTGTGAAGCCCGATTGCTCGGGCCGGCGCTGGGCGGTGCCCGCGCCGGAAGGACTGGTGGAGGCTTGACCCTCTGCCGGGTTTGTGTTAAGATCCACTCAGCGCCAGGCCCTTCGGCGCGCGGCCGCCCCCCGGGCCTGGTCAGGCGTTCCTCAGCCATCTGCCCGGCGCTGGCGGCGTGCGCCCCCGGCTCGCCCATGGCTGGCCACCACGACGGAAGGAGGTCGGTTCCTTGCGCTTCACCCTCACCGTGGCTCTGTTGCCGGTGCTGCTGGCCCTGGTGCCCCCGCGCGCGGCGGCGGCGCCCTCCTTCCTCGGCCCCACCGGGCACATCCTCACTCCGTCGGCCGATACCCTGGAGAGCCGCCACTACGCGCTTTCGCTGCACCATCAACCTTACTGGAACCTGATCACCGCCAACTACAGTCCGTTCGACCGCCTCGAAGTGGGCGTCTCCTTTGTCGATCCCACCGAGCCGGGCGAGTACCAAACGCACGCCGGCCTGAACGCCAAGCTGCTGCTGGTGCGCGAGGCGCTCGCTACTCCAGCCATCGCCGTGGGCGTCTTCGACGCGTTTGATTGGGTGGCCGAGGGACCGTATGGGCAGCGCATTTACGTGGTCGCCAGCAAGGATCTGAAGGCGCCGCTGGCACGGCCGGTGCGCCTCTCGGCTGGCATTGGCACCCGGCAGCTCAAGCGTGGCTTCGGCGCCGTGTCTGTGCCGCTCACCTCCTTCCTCACCGGCATGGTGGAGTACGACGGCGCCACCTTCAACCTGAACGCCCGGGTGAAGCTGCCTCGCGGCTTCCTGCTCGACGTGGCTGCCGTGGATTGGGGCCTGGGCGTCGGCGCCACCTTTGAGGCGCGCTGGTGACCCCCCCATCGAAGATCGTCTCCTGGGAGCAGCTCGACGCCATCGTCCGGCGCCTGAAGGCCGAGGGGAAACGCATCGTCTTCACCAACGGCTGCTTCGACCTGCTGCACATCGGCCACGCGCGCTACCTGCAGCAGGCGCGAGCGCTGGGCGACTTCCTGATCGTTGGTCTCAACAGTGACGAGTCGGTGCGGCGCTTGAAAGGCCCCCGGCGCCCCCTGGTGCCGGAGGCAGAGCGCGCCGAGATGCTGGCGGCCCTGGCCTGCGTCGATGCCGTCGCCCTCTTCCAGGAAGATACCCCCGACCACCTGATCCGGCTGGTGTCGCCCCACCTGCATGCCAAAGGTGGCGACTATCGCAAGGAGGAGCTGCCCGAGGCCCCCCTGGTGGAGTCGCTCGGGGGCGAGGTGCGCATCCTCCCCTGGGTGGCCGGCCGCTCGACCACCGAGATCGTGCTGCGCGTGTTGGAGCGCTATCAGTGAAGAGTGTCGTGATCATCCCCGCCCGCTATGCTTCCACCCGGCTACCTGGCAAACCCCTCCTGGAGATCGGCGGGCGTCCGCTAATCGAGCACGTCTACGAGCGGGCCGCGCGCGCCCGGGGCATCAGCGCCGTGGTGGTGGCCACCGATGACGAGCGCATCTTCCAGGCGGTGCGGCGCTTCGGCGGCCAGGTGGTGATGACCGCCCCCACCCATCCCACCGGCACCGACCGCATCGCCGAGGCGGCGGAGGCGTTCGACGCCGACGTGGTGGTGAACGTGCAGGGCGACGAGCCGCTCATCCCGCCGGAGGTGGTGGAGCGCGTGGCGGCGATTCTCGGCCCGGAAGAGCCGGCGCCGATGGCCTCGGTGATGACGCGCGTGCGCACCCCCGCCGAGGCGAACAGCCCCTCCGTGGTTAAGGTGGTGGTGGACCAGCAAGGGTACGCGCTCTACTTCTCGCGCTACCCGATCCCGTTCGTGCGCGAGGCGGGAGTGGAGCACCTGCCTTACCGTCACCTGGGCATCTACGCCTACCGCAGGGAGTTCCTCAGCCAATACCCCCACCTGCCGCAAACGCCGCTGG
>JAAZEB010000258.1 GCA_012512505.1 Armatimonadota bacterium
ATATCATCCTGATGGATATCCGCATGCCGGAACAAGACGGCGTGGAGGCCACTCGCCGTATCCGGCACGACTGCCCCCACATCCGGGTGATCATCCTCACCGTCTACGAGGATGATGCGTCGATCTTCAACGCCATCAAGGCCGGGGCGTGCGGCTACATCCTCAAAGACGTTGAGACCCACCAACTGGTAGACTCCATCCGCCGCGCCGCGCGGGGGGAGTCGCTCATCCATCCCGCCATCGCCGCCCGCGTGCTGGACGAGTTCACCCGCCTGACGCGCGAGCAAGAGCAAGTAGCCCCGGACCTCTTCGAGCAGCTTACCCGGCGGGAGGTGGAGATCCTGCACCTGCTCACCGAGGGCCTCAGCAACAAGGAGATCGCCTATCGCCTCTCCATCAGTGAGAAAACGGTGAAGAACCACCTCAGTAGCATCTTCAGCAAACTGCAGGTGAACGACCGCATGCAGGCCCTCATCTACGCCTTTGAGCACAAGCTCATTCCCCCCCAGCACTGAGCGCCGCACCCGGCGTCAGTTTCTGGAGGTGGCGGCGCACCGCGAGATGGCGCACGCGCGGCCGCGGAACCGATTGGGGCACTGGCGGAGGCGATCTGGGCACTCCGCACCGGCCGGGAGCCTTTCCCGGCGGTTGGTGGCGCCGCGCCGCCAGCCGCCGGCCCGGCAGCGAGGTAACCGATGGAAGTAGTATCCCCGGCGCATATCCTGGTGGTGGACGACAACCCGGATATCACCGACCTGGTGGCCCTCATTCTCACCGAGCAGGGCCACCGCGTCACGGCGGCGTTCAGTGGCGAGGAAGCCGTCCGCAAGGCACAGGCCGACCCGGCCGACCTGGTGCTGCTGGACGTGGACATGGATGGCCTCGATGGGCACGCCACCGCCGCCGCCCTGCGGGCAGACGTTCGGATGCGCGAAGCGCCGATGCTCTTCGTGACGGGCAACACCGACCTGGAGAGCAAGCTGCGCGCCCTGCGCGAGGGCGCGAACGACTACATCACCAAGCCGTTCCATCGTGAGGAGCTGCTGGCGCGCGTGGGCGTGGCCCTGCGGATCAAGGCGCTGCAAGATGCCCTCCGCGAGCGAAACGAACGCCTGGCGCAGATGGCGGTGGTGGACGAACTGACCGGCCTAGCCAACCGCCGTTTCGTGCTGCAGCGGCTGGACCAGGAGGTGTCACGCGCGCGGCGCTACCGGCTGGCGCTCTCTTGCCTGATGCTCGACCTGGACCACTTCAAGCGGGTGAACGACACCCACGGGCACCTGGTCGGCGATGCCCTGCTGCGGCAGCTTGCCGAGATCCTGCGCAGCTCGGTGCGCGGCACCGACGTGGCCGGCCGTTACGGCGGTGAGGAGTTCATCCTCCTGCTTCCGCAGACGCCCCTTCCCGGCGCTCAAGCCCTGGCAGAGCGCATTCGCCGCACCGTCGGGAGAACGACGTTCGGCCTGGGCGAGGTGCAGCTCACCTGCACCATCAGCATCGGGGTGGCCGCGGCACCCAATGGCGAGGTGCCCGAGGGCGAGCGACTGATCGCGGCGGCCGATGAGGCGCTTTACGAGGCCAAGCGCCTGGGCCGCAACCGCGTGGTGATCGCCCCCACCCCCGGCGGATCACGCGCCGACGGTTAGGATCCGCCAACGTAGCGCACGCGGAAGATGTGGCCGCCCTTGTCGTCCGACACGAAAAGGCTGCCATCCGGCCCCACGACGATGCCGACCGGCCGGGCCCAGGCGTTGCCGCCCTCGCCCAGCCCGGTGATGAACTCCGTCATCCGCCGCGGCTGCCCGTTCTCGTAGTGGACGCGCACCACCTGGTAGCCGATCGGGGTGCTCCGGTTCCAGGAGCCGTGCAGGGCAACGAAGAGGTCGCCCCGGTAGTCCGGGGGGAACTGGTCGCCCTCATAGAAGGCGATGCCCAGGGGCGCGGAGTGGGCAGGAAAGGTGAAGGCGGGGGGAATCGTTTCCCGCACCCGCTCTGGGTTGCGCTCGCCGAACTCCGGGTCGGGCACGCGGTCGCCGTAGGCATAGGGCCAGCCGTAGAAGCCGCCCTGGCGGATCAGGTTCAGCTCTTCCGGCGGCAGGGTGTCGCCCAGGTGGTCGCGGCCGTTGTCCACGCCCCAGAGACGGTTCTGGCGGTCCCAGGCAAAGTCCACCGTGTTGCGGAGGCCGGTGGCGTAGAGCTCTCCCTCCAGCAGGCCGGAGAGCTGATCGCCCGGCGCGGGGAAGCGCAGGAGGGCGGCCCGGCGCGGGTCCTCCTCAATGCAGACGTTGCAGCTTGAGCCGACGGCGACGTACATCGCGCCGTCGGGGCCGAAGCGCACCGTGCGCGTCCAGTGCCCGCCCCCGGCCGGCAGCGCGGCGATGCGCTGCGGTTCGCCCGGCGCCCGGGCAGAGCCTGCCTGGTAAGGCCAACGCACCACGGCATCGGTCTCCGCCACGTAGAGGCGGCCGTTGTGGAAGGCGATGCCGTGGGGGAGGTTGAGGCCGGTGGCCCATGCTTGGGGGCGCCCCTCCCCAACCGGCACCACCACCACGCGACCGGCGCGCGGCTGCGTCGCGAAGAGGCGCCCGTCTGGGCTGAACGCCAGCATCCGCACGCCCGGCAGCGCGTCGGTCACCGTCTCAATGCGAAACCCCCGCGGCACCTGCGCGCGTGCCGGTGGCAGCGGCGTGCTTTCGCCGGCCGGCGGCGGCGGCGCGGCGGCGGTGCCCCCATCGGCCGGCGCCTCGCCATCCGCCCCCCGGCAGCCAAGCAGCAGCAGCAAACCGGTACCCAAGGCAAACAAACCGCGCGCGGCGGGTGCGTGTTGACGCATCACTCGAGTTTCCTCCCGAGTGATCTTACCCCAACCGGCCTGGCAGCAAACGGCAGCCCCTCAGCCCGGCCGGGAGCACCCAGCCCCAGGCAGCGACGCGGCGCCCTCGGGCCGGGTTGGGCCGCGCGGGGGCGGCTACACCAGGCCATCCACGGCTTCGAGCGACTCCGCGATACACTCCTCGAAGACCTGGACGGCGTGGGCCACCTGGTCGGCGGTGACGATCAGCGGGGGCTCCAGGCGCACCACGCACGGGTTGTTCAGGCTGTAGGCAACCAGCACGCCGTGGTGCCCCATGGCGGTGATCACCAGCTTGGCGAGGTCTGGATCGGTGAACTCGACGCCGGCGAGCAAGCCCCGACCGCGCACGTCGGCCAGCACCTCTGGGAAGCGCTGCTGCACCCGGCGCAGCCCACCGAGCAGGTCGGCTTCCAGCGTGGCGGCACGCTCGGGCAGCTTCTCGTCGAGGGTGGTCTGCACGGCGGCGAGGGCGGCGGCGGCGGCCAGCGGGCTGCCCCCGAAAGTGGAGGAGTGCAGCCAGGGGTTCTCGGCGAACATCGCCTCCCAGATCTCCTCGCGCGCCATGAAGGCGGCCACCGGCATCACCCCGCCGCCCAACGCCTTGCCCAGGCAAAGCACGTCCGGCTCGATGCCGTAGAGGTCCGCCGCGAAGAGGCTGCCCAGCCGGCCAAACCCGGTTCGCACCTCATCGAGGATCAGCAGCACGCCGTGTTCATCGCAGGCAGCGCGCACCTGCCGCAGGTAGTCGGCCGGGGGAACGCGCACGCCCCCCTCGCCCTGCACCGCCTCGAGGATCACGGCACCCACCTCCTCAGTGAGCGCTTCCCGCAGCGGCTCGATCTGGCCGAACGGCACGTGCTTGAAGCCGGGCACCAGCGGCTGGAACGGCTCCTTGTAAACATCACGCCCGGAGGCGCTGAGGCTGCCCAGGCTCTTCCCATGGAACGCGCCTACGGCGCTGACGATCCCCGGGCGCCGGGTGAAGACGCGAGCGCACTTCAGTGCCCCCTCCACCGCCTCTGTGCCGGAGTTGCAGAGGAAGGTATACTGCAGGCGCCCCGGGGCTACCTCCGCCAGGAGGGCGCAGGCGTCCGCCACCGGCTTGCTGAGAAAATACTGCGTCTTCAGCGGCAGCCGGTTGAGCTGCTCTTGAACGGCCGCCACCACCCGCGGATGGCGGTATCCCAGCGAGAAGACCCCGTAACCGCCCACGAAGTCGAGATACTCCTTTCCCGACAGGTCGCGGACGTAGACGCCTTCCCCTTCCCACTCGGGAACGCCGAAGCCGGCAAACCGCAGCAGGTTGGCCGCGCCGGGATTGACGTGCCGACGGTACTTCTCTAGCACCTCGTCGGCGATGCGTTCCACCTCCTCGGGCGAGTATTTACAGCCGCTCACAGGCATCCCTCCCTGGCCTCCAGCCGTTTGCTGCTCGTCGCGTACGGCATCCTCTTCTCCTTCACTTGCCCCGGCGACCCCGTCCGCCCCCGTGCCAGGAACCGGAACCCGGCGTCGGCACGTTGTGGGAGTGTGGCGACCACGCGCGCACACCGGCGGCACGAGAGCCTGGTGGTCAGGCGCCCTGGTGGGTTCTCTCCTGATCCCCGCGGTGGTCGTGGTCAGCGGTGGCGTCGCCGGGAGAGGCCCGGGATGGTCGCTGGCAGCTCACCGGGCCAGGGGAAACGGCCGACGGACGGGCGCCAGCTTCATTATAGCGTGGAATCGCGGCGGCGTAAACCCGGTGCCGGTTGACAGTCCCTGGCGATTGGCGTAGAATCAACCGCGTCGCACCCTGCCGGTGCGGCCCGGGGGAAGGGCGGGATGATGGCAATGAAGGAGCAATATCGGCGCATCCTGGAGGAGATTGGCGAAGACCCAGATCGGGAGGGCCTGGTCAAGACGCCGCTCCGGGCAGCGGAGTCGATGAAGTTCCTCACCCGCGGCTACCACCAGAACATCGAAGAGGTGCTCAACGGGGCGATCTTCGAGGAGCCGTACGACGACATGGTGATCGTCCGCGACATCGAGTTCTACTCGCTGTGCGAGCACCATCTGCTTCCCTTCTTTGGGCGCGCGCACGTGGCGTACCTGCCGAACGGGCGGATCATCGGCGTGAGTAAGATCGCCCGCGTGGTGGAGATGTTCTCGCGCCGGCTGCAGGTGCAGGAGCGGCTCACCCACCAGATCGCGCACGCGCTGCACGAGGCGCTCCAGTCACGGGGCGTCGGCGTCGTCATGGAGGCGCAGCACCTGTGCATGATGGTCCGCGGGGTGGAGAAGCAAAACTCGAAGCTGGTGACCAGCTCGGTGTTGGGGCTGTTCCGCTCGGACGCGCGCACCCGCGAAGAGTTCATGAGCCTGTTGAGAGACACACGCTGAGGCGCGGCAGGGAGCGCATCCGGTCTGCCGCGTGAGGCCGCGGCCCTTCGCCTATCCTGATGCCCCCTCTCTGTGGCGCGTCTGCTGGTCTGTTTGGAGCGATCACTGATGCAAGTTGGCATAGTTGGCCCGCCGGCCTCGGGGAAGACCACCCTTTTCAACGCCCTGACGCGCGGCAGCGCCGCCACCTCCGCCTACGGCGGCGGCCGCCGTGAAGTGAACGTGGGCGTGATTGAGGTGCCCGACGAGCGCTTCGCGTTCCTGGTGGAGCATTATCACCCGCGCAAGGTGAGCCCGGCCACCATTGAGTTCGTGGACGGAATGGGCGGCCAGGAAGCGCGCGAGCGCAAAGGCGACCTGGGAGCCGACTTCTACGCCACAGTGCGCAAGACGGAGGCGCTGGCGCTGGTGGTGCGCGCCTTCGAGGATCCAACCGTGCCCCACCCGAAGGGGCGCCTCGACCCGGTGGCCGACGCACATGGGGTAGTATCGGAGCTGATCCTGGCCGACCTGCAAGCGGCAGAGCGCCGCCTGGAGCGCCTGGAGAAGTTGGCCCGCGGCGCCAAAGCGGACCGCGCCCAGACGCTGCGCCAGATAGAGGTCTTTCAGCGCATCCGCGAGGCGCTGGAGAACGAACGCACAGTGCGCGAGGTGGGCCTCTCCGAGGAGGACCGCGAGGCGATCCGCGACGTGGAGCTGCTCACCGAAAAGGAGATCGTCCTGGTGCTGAACGTGGGTGAGGAGCAGCTTCAAACGCCCTCGCCCGCCGCTGCCGCGCTGGAGGCCTACGCCAGCGAGCATGGCTACCCGTGCATTAGCCTCTGCGCCAAGGTGGAGGCGGAGATCGCTCAGCTTCCCCCCGAGGAGGAAGCCGAGTTCCTCGCCGCGATGGGCATCGCCGAGCCTGGCCGCAACCGCTTCATCCGCGTCTGCTACGACCGCCTCGGCCTCATCTCCTTCTTCACCGTCGGTGAGGATGAGGTGAAGGCGTGGACCATCCGCAAGGGCAGCACCGCCGTCCAGGCGGCCGGCAAGATCCACACCGACCTGGCCCGCGGCTTCATCCGCGCCGAAGTGATCCCGTTCGACCGCTTCCGGGAGGCCGGCTCCTGGAACGCCAGCAAGGAGAAAGGCTACCTGCGCCTGGAGGGCAAGGAGTACATCGTTCAGGACGGCGACATCTTCCACGTGCGCTTCCAGGTGTAGCCGTTCCCCCGACGCCCAGTACGAGGTCGGATCGCCGGCGTCCCCGCCAGCCGCCGCTAGGAGGCGTCTCCGTCGCCGATTGGGTTGCAGGTTGCCGGGCGGTGGTAGGGGCGAAGCATTGGCGGGCCAGGCGTACTGCACCGCAATCTGTCCGACCCGCCAATGCTTCGCTCCTACGGTTCGCGTACGGTTTGCGGCGCCCCAAACCGCACCCAGGCATCTCACTCCGGGTGCGTCACCAACCGCAGGGCCAGCGTCCAGGGTGCATTGGGAGACCACACATGCGGCGCACTGCCGCAGAGGAGCGCCAGGAACAGGCTAGCCTCTCCGGGCCGCGCCTGGTGCCAGAAGACGTTCTCCAGCGGGCCGGTAGCCCGCAGATCGGTAACCGCCAGGCGGCGCCCATCCGCCCAGAGCGCCCCGACCTCCGGGCGCTCCGGGTCGAGCGACTCTTCCGCTGATTGCCAGACCCGGTCGGTGGCAGCGCCGAAGCGTTCCGCTGCCACGCCCTCCAGGGTGTGCGCGTACCACTCCCGCGCATCCGGTACTGCCATCGCCAGCGCCAGGAAGCCACTGGCGTCGCGCCGCTCCACCGGGGTGGTCAGCTCCAGGCGCAGCCCTAGCTCCGGGCCACTTCCCAGGGTGTAGGTAATCCGGTAGCGGATCGCCTCGGGGAACTCCTGCCCTCCCTCGCAAAGCAGGCGGCCGGCCACCGTCACCTGCACACGGCCGTTCCCCTCGACCACCGTCATCTCCGGGTCGTGGCAGTGGCTGGCGGCGATGGTGCCGCCGCCGGCAATCGTGCCCCAGTCGGCATAGAGGCGCGCGTCTCGCCAGTAGACGCGCCCGGCCGCGTCGGCTACCAATACCGGGAGCCCGCCCCGGCTCCGGGCAAGCACGCACTGCAGGTGCGCGTTGCGCAGTACCCAGTGATCAGGCTCCCGCACCACCACCGGCGCCCCGGCGGGCGCCAGCAGCGCCAGAGTCAGCAATGAAAGCCACACCACGCCCCCCTCTCTCGGCAGGCAGGAGCATCAAGAGCGGCGATCACTCCCGCTCCGCCGACGGCCGCAACCGGTAGCGGAAGGTGAGCCAGCGCCGGGCAGGCACCGGCGTCATGTCGTTCGGCGCCGCGAAAAGGGTGACGTTGCCCCCGCCGCCATCGTAGACGAACAGGTTGGCAAAGCCCTCCGGCAACACCAGGTCGGTCACTTCGAGGCGGCTCCCCTCCCCCGCGAACCACAAGCCCTCGCCCAGCCGCAGCGGCGTCCGGCGCGACTCCCACGCGCGACCGGCATCCGCGGCAGCCGCCGTGAACGCACGCGCTCCCGCCTGCCAACGGCGCACGCCCACCAGGTGCAGCCGCTGGGCGAGGAAGACCGGCTCATCGGTAGCCCGCGGCGGCAGGAGGGAGACCTCCACTCCAACTTCCGGGGTCTCATCGAACGTGTAGCGCAGGCGCGTCCGGGTGAGTGGTTGGGCCACGCCGGGGAAGCCGGCGGCGGTGCGGCGCAGCGCGCCCGTGAGGGTGATCACCAGCCGGCCGGGCGAGCGCTGCAGCGTCAACTCTCCCTCCACGTCGTCGCTGCTGGAGCACCACAACGGCCGCTCGATGCCGGTAAAGTCGCGGAACGGCGGGTAAAGGCCGTGGTCGGTGTAGAGCACGGTGTCGCGCAGCAGTGACGCCCGCCCCGAGGGGGAGAGCTCGACCAGGGCGCCACCGCGACTGCGGATCAGCGTCGCCCGGTAGTGCGCGTTAGTCACCGTGTAGCGCGGCCCCTCCACCGTCAGCCGGGGGCCGGCAGGGGGCCGGGTGACCGGCGGCGCCTGGCCCGGGGCCAACACCGTGGCGGTGAACGCCAGCGTCACCGAGCGGCCGGCCGCCAACGATACCGCTTGCTTGCCGTCGAGCCAGCGCAGTTCGGCCTGGCAGTCGCCCTCCTCCGCGCCCCGCGCCGGGGCCCGCAGCGCCAGGTTCTGCCGCCAATCCGGCAGGCTGGCCGTCACGTCGTGCAAGGCGATGCCGGCGCCGCCGGGCACCCGCGCCCCAAAGCTGCCGGCGAGGGGCAGGAGGCACTCCTCCCAGAGCGCCCATGGTTGCGGGTGCCAGTAGCGGCCGTAGGGACGCCACTCCCCCGATGCCCGGGCCACGCTCTCGCCTCGCAGCTCCCCTTCCAGCGTTTCCGCGAACCACTCGGCGCCGGCGGGCAAGGAGAGCGTCTGGCGCAGCATGCCGTTCATCCGCTCGATCGCCCGGCGGGCGGTCAGGTGCAGCTCCACGCGCACGCGGGGGCGGTGGTCCAGGCGATAGCGCAAGACGTACTCCAGCAGCGGTTGGTCGGCCGGCCCCACCTGTCCGGCAAAGGAGAGCGTGTGGGTGGAGCCGCGCGTCACCTCCGTGAAGCGCGCCGGCGGGAGGTTCGACCAGTCGAGCGGCTCGCTGCCCAGGAAGAGCTTGCGCGGCCCCTCGCGGAGGGTCATGCGAGAGAGGAGCGGCGTGCCATCGGGCGCCAGCAGCGCGCGAAGCAGGCCACTGCGGCGCTCCACCAGCAGGCGGTAATGCGCGCCGCGGTGCTCGATGCAGTCGGCGGCGCTCACCGTCGCCACCGCTGGCTGGCGGGCGGTGGGGCGCGGGGATGCCGGGGCTTTTCCCGGCACGAGGATCGCTGTGCCGTAGGGCGCCAGATGGGTGCTTAGGTGCAGGCGGCCGCCCGCGCGGCGCACCCGAGCCTCCCCGCCCAGGAGGTCGCGCCAGCGTGCCGCGGCCGTTGGCAGGCGCGCCGGGTCCACGGAGAGCCGCACAGCCATCCGCCGCCCGCTGAAGTTGATGGCGGTGATGGCGGCGCTCTCCCCATCGCGGCGCAGGTGGGCGCACACCGCGGGCACCGACGAGTGAACGGCCAGGTAGTCAGCCATGCCATGCGTCAGCGCCCGGCACGCGCGGCGGGCAGCGAGCAGCGCCCGCAGCAGTGGCTCACAGCCGCTCTCTTGCCCGTCGTAGAGCATCGGCACGCCAGGGATCGTCGTCAGCAGGCCCAGGAAGGCGCGGTGCAGGCCGGGGCCGTAGCAGAGGCGCGCGCGGACGGTGTCGTGGCTCTCCACGTAGCGCAGCGGCAAGGCGCCGTCGGGAAGCAGCGCGCGCTGCCACTGCAGCCAGCGCCGCAGCGCCGGCACAAACTCGTCCGGGGGCATCTCCACCGCACGCGGAGCCACCTGGTAGGCAAAGGGGAAGTCGTACACCATCTCGCAGCCGGCCCAGAGCCCGGGATGAGTGGCCTCGGCCAGGAGCACGGCGCTGGGCTTCTCGCGGTGGATCGCCGCGCGCACGCGCGGCAGCATCTGGATGCCACCCACGCACGAGTTCCCGGGCCGGTTGCCGGGGTACGGCTGCCAGTTCTCCTGCTGCCCCAGCGCCACGTCTACCCGGTAGCCATCGAGGCCCACGCGACGCACCCAATCCGCGGCGTGTTCCGCCATGAACTGCTGCCAGCCGGGGTGGGCATAGTCGCAATCGTAGCAGCCCCACTGATAGCGGAAGCCGCCGGCTGGGTCGCGCGCGATCCACTCTGGGTGCGTTTGCTCCAGGCCAGACTCAGGGCGCGGGCCGTGGGGGATGAGGTCGCCCAGCACGCGGGCGCCGTGGCGGTGGGCGGTCTCCACCAACGCCCGCAGGTCATCCTCGCTGCCCAGCGTCTCGTCGAGGCGGCCGTAGTCGATGGGGGCGTAGACGGGGCCGTGCCAGAACGGGAGCATCCAGAAGGTGTTGAAGCCCAGCCCGGCCAGGAAGGGGATCCGGGCGGCGAACTGGCGGAAGCCGCCGCCATCACGGAAGCCGGAGTCGATAGTGCCGCCGGCGTGCGCCGAGTAGATGACGCAGGAGGGCGCATCGGGCGGGCTGTCCGTCGGCACACCGTGGCCCACCAGCCGAAAGAGCGCCTGCGCGGCATCCAGGGGCGCTTCCGGGCCGCCTTCCACCAGGCGCACATACTGCGTGCCACAGGTGAACGCCTCCCCCGGCGCTGCCATCAAGCAAACGCGCAGGTCGTGGTGGATCGCCACCGTCTCGGCGTCCTCGACGATGCTGCCGAAGCTGCGGTCGGTGAGGCAAAGGCAAGCGGCGGCAAGGCCCAGGTTGCCGGCCGCGTCGTGCAGCGCCACCACCTTCGTCGTCTGGTCGCTAAGGCCGGTGGAGCGTCCTGGCCGCAGAGCCGTGAAGGGCAGCACGAGGGGCGGGAAACACTCCGGCACCAGGAGGGAGCAGTCGGCCGGTGGCCCGACGCGGGCGCCGAGCAGCGAGAGGCGCACCGTGTCCACCAGCACCGGCTGCGCTCCCCGGAAGGTGAGGGTGACCGACCGCGAGAGGAGATCGAGCCCCGGGCGCAGGGCCAGCCGCTCTTCCACTTCCCACTCGCCCTGGCGGCGCAGCACGCGCAGCACCATCTCGGGGCCGTGCCGTTCCACCCGGGTGGTAAGGAGGCGCATCGGCTCCATCGGGAGCCACTCCGTGGCGCCTTTGAGGGCGACGGCGCCGGCCGCGGGGGCGCCCTGCCCCAACACGCGCGCTCCATCCGGGCGCCCGAACGACCGCCAGGCACCACTGTGGCGGTCGAGGCACAGCTCCACCACGTGGTTCCCGAAGCGGAGCGTCGCGGCCTCCTCGCGGAGTGCCGGTTCCTGGGTGGCCATCGCCAGCGCCAGCATCAGTGCCACCGATGCGGCCATTGCCGCTCCCTCAGCCGGGGGCATCGCCGGGAGGCACCGGCGCGAGAAACTCCTGGGTAAAGGCGGCGCGGCGGGCCCAGGAGCGCTGGTCGGCACGCGCCCGACGGGCGGCGGCGCGCGCGTCGGCGAGCTGGGCTGACGACAGGATGCCCCCGGCCTCGGGCGCCGTTCGCCGCCACTGCTCCAGCCACCGCCCCACGGCGCCCCCCACCGCGGCCAGGATGTCGTCGCCCGGCACGGCCGGTGCTGCCTCCAGCACCGCGCCGATCGCCGCGTGCAGGCGGTCGCGCAGCACCGCCGTGACCACCGCCGAGAAGCGGCCGGGGTCGGCGGCCGCCAGGATGGCCACTTCCTCCTGCCAGTTCTCGAAAAGGTCGCCCAGCAGGTCGAGGTAGGCGGCGGAGATCCACCAACGCCGATTCTCCGGGTCGTATTCGCGGTAGGCGGCGGGGATGCCCTTCACGCGCTCAATCGGGTTCTCCAGGCGGCTGTTCCAGGAGAAGCGAATCACGAAGCTGGGGCCGATCCGCGCGTGATCGGCGAGCGCCAATGAGATCAGGCGTGCCATTGGCCCATACGTTCGCCAGCAGTCGCCGCTCTCCTGCCGCCGCGGGGGGTGGCATCGAGCGCCCGACTGGGTATAGGGAAGCGGTGCTCTGGCCGGCAGCGGGGCGCAAGCGCCGGAGCACAGGCCACTGCGATACGGAGAGCGAGAGCATGGAACCAAAGAGAGCGACATCACTAATGGGAGCGGTGGCGGCCGGGATGGCGGGTGCGGTTACGATGTACCTGCTGGATCCGCAGCAGGGCCGCCGCCGCCGGGCGCTGGTGAGAGATAAGGCGGTACGCGCCGGCCACGAGGCCAGCGATGCCACCGGCGTCGTTGCGCGCGACATGGCGCACCGGGCCTGGGGCTTCCTGGCGGAGCTGCGCGGCCGGCTCCTGCCTGGCGGTACGCCGACCCCCCGGCGCACCGAGGAGCGCGCGCGGGCGATCCTGGGCCGGGTGGTTTCACACCCCGGCGCCATCACCGTCAACGCCCAAAACGGACGGCTGGTGGTATCCGGCTACATCCTGGAGCGCGAGGTGGACCCGCTGTTGAACGCTCTGCGGAGTGTGCCGGGCGTTCAGGAGGTGGAGAACCGGCTGGAGGTAGGCCACCAACCGGAGCACATGCCCAGCCTGCAAGGCGGCCGACGCCGGCCCGGGCTGGTGCCCGACATCTTCCAACGCCGCATGGCGCCGGCCACGCGCCTGCTGCTGGGCGCCGGCTCCACCGCGCTGACCCTCTACGGGCTCGGCCGCCGAGACTTGCCGGGCGGCGTGCTGGCAACCCTGGGCCTGGTCACCGGAGTCCGCGCGGCCACCAACCTCGACTACCGGAACCTGGTTGGCCTCGGCGGGCGCGAGGCGGTGCGCATCCAGAACGCCATCGAGATCGACGCGCCGGTGGAGGATGTGTTCGACTTCCTGCGGCACTTCGAGAACTACCCACGCTTCATGCACCACATCCGCCAGGTGCGCCAGGGGGAAAACGGCGTCTGGCACTGGGAAGCGGATGGGCCCCTGGGGATCGGGGTCTCCTGGGACGCGGTGGTAACGCGCCTGGAGCCGAACCGGCGCATCTCCTGGAAGAGCCTTCCCGGCTCCGAGGTGGGCAACACCGGAACCCTCTGGTTCGAGCCCACCGCCGACGGCAAGACGCGGGTCCACGTGCTGATGGGCTACAACCCGCCGGCCGGCGCCGTTGGCCACGCCGTGGCCGTGCTGCTGGGGGCTGACCCGCGCCGCCAGATGGATGAGGACCTGGTGCGCCTGCAGTCGCTCATCGAGCGCGGGAAGACCAGCGCCAAGGGCCAGCAGGTCACCCGCGAGGAGATCGCCCGGTAGGTCCACCCCGCGACTGCCGCCCTGCCGACCGTGCGGGCCACTCAGCGCTCCGAGGCACGCTGAGTGGCCCGCGCGGCGTCAACAAGGCTTGATCTCCGTGGATCAGGTGTGGTATTGTGTGTCCGGGGGAAGCCGCATGCCGTGCTGCCCCGCGACCGGTGACCCGGCATCGGCAGCCTGGCAGGCCTGGTGTGGGCGACAGCGTTCACCGGCGCGGCGGGCCGGCACCCCGCAGGAAGGCAGGAAACGCGATGACCCGGCTGAAGAAGCTGTTGCTGACTGCCCTCGGGCTGCTGGTGGTGGCGGTGGTCGTCAACCTCACCGACCCGACACGCTCCCTCGTCCGCCTGGCAAAGCGCGAGACCACCGTCCAGGCACAGGTTGCGCAGCGCTTTGGCACGCCGAAGGAGCTGCGGCCCTACGGCAACGAAAGCGCCAAGGTGAAGCTCATCGTCTACGTGCAGTCTACCAACCACTGCCACCAGCCCACAGTGACGATGTGCCAGCGGATCGCCAAGGCAGTGCCCAAGCGGGTGCGCGTGGAGTTTGTCGACACGATAACCCCGGAGGGCGCCAAGGCGGCCAAGCAGAAGTTCCAGTGTGAGACCGGCATCCTGGTGAACGGCACCCCGATGGGGGGCCACGGTCCCATCGGGGGAGGCACCCCCGCGCACCTGCTGCGCGCCGCCGTGGAAAACGCCCTGGCCAAGCAGTACGCCCAGGGTCTGCCCGCCGAGGAGAGCACTCGCCTGGCGCTCGTCTTCAAGGATCTCCCGACGGCAGGGATGGGGCCGGGCTTGCCGGGCGGCAAGGACGCGCCAGCGGGCAAGGCGGGCAAGCCGAAGGGAAGCGCCCCAACCTCACCCGCCGCGCCAGACGGCAAGAAGCCGGCGGCCACCAAGTCCGCGACCTCGTAGCCACGGATAAACCGCCCACGCCCCTCGAGCGAACGCCGTGAGGGCGTCGTCAGCGGCCCGCGTGGCGCCCGCGCGCCGGGCCGGGCCAGGCGGCCGCGCGGATCCGGGGGATCCCCCCGCCCGCTGCCGTCCGTTCCGCTGCTGCCACCCCACTCCTCCGCCTGCCATCACGCTCCCGGTCGGTTCCCAAGCGCCTGCTAGCCGCGCGGCGCCACCGGCACGACGCCGGGACCGCGAGGCGGGTTGCCTTGACAGGATCAGGCGCTATCCCCTACAATGGACGCACCAGGCAGGTTGTGGGAGTGGCGGGCACCGCGGCAATCGCCCGGTGGGGGGAGGCGGCGCGCAGTGGCGCGTTGGCCCACCCCGCTTCCCGAAGGGCGCTCGCTTCCCGCGGTGACTTGCCTCTGGCCGCGGCCTGGCGTGATGGCGGTAACCCCGGTTGCTGTGACGCCTGCCAGGGAAGGGAACTCGAGCATGTCGGAAATGGACGTCTCCAGGCGGGAGCAGTTCAAAGAGCTGGCCGTCCCCCACCTCGACGCCCTCTACCGCTCGGCGATGCGCATGACGCGCAACGAAAGCGACGCCGAGGACCTGGTTCAGGACACGCTCCTGCGCGCCTACCAGTTCTTTCACCAATTTCGAGAGGGAACCAATTTCCGCGCCTGGCTCTTTAAGATAATGACCAACACCTTCATCAATCAGTACCGCCGGCGCACGCGCGAGCCGGAAACGGTCAGCTACGAAGAAGGTGAGGACTTCTTCCTGTACAACCAGCTCGTCGAAAACTACGACTCCGAGCTGGGAAACCCCGAGCGGCTGGTGCTGCAGAAGCTGCAATACGAGGATATCCTCGCAGCCATCGACCGGCTGCCTTACGATTACCGGATGGCCGTCACGCTGTCCGATGTTGAGGGGCTGTCATATAAGGAGATCGCCGACGTGATGGGTTGCCCGATTGGAACGGTGCGCTCGCGGCTGAACCGGGCGCGCCATATGCTGCAGCGCAACCTATGGGGATATCTCCAGGAGGCCGTGTGATGCACGATTCCCTCGACTTCGACACCTGCCTTGGTGTGATGCAGGCGTTGGATGACTATCTTAGTCGGGAGTTGACGCCCGAGGAGGCCAGGCAGGTTGACGAGCACCTAGAGCTGTGCGAGCTGTGCATGAGCCACTTCCAGTTCGAGCGGGCATTAGTGATGCACATCCGCAAAAAAGCCCAGGAGGTACGGGCGCCGGCGACACTGCGTGCCCGCGTGCTGAGTATGCTTGACCAGATCTGAATGGTGATGGCTTGGCGCCCGCGGCGGCTGGTCTCCCAAGGGGGATGCTGCCGCTCGTTTCCCAGGCGCGCCTGACCTCGGCCGCCGCTTTGGCGACATCCTGCCAGCTACTCCCCCATGACGGGTATCCTTCTTGCAGCGACCTGTTGGAACACAGAACCTTTGCTGCTTTGCTGCCGTCAGTATAGATGGTACCAGTGGGGCTCTTTGTTGTGCCCATCACCGGGGCCCGCGCGGCCCTTGGGGGTGGCCCGTTCTGGCCAGCCGGCAGGGAGGCCGGCCCCTACGGGCAACGGGTGTGGGCCCTATCGGTGTTGGCGACACCTCCTGCAGTGAGAGCACTTGGCATTGGAGAGGTGTCCGGCCGCGAGACCGCCGGTCCGAGCGGCGGTCTCGCGGGGCAGATGGTGGTGCCGTTGACGAGCGCCCCACCAGAACTCGCGCGGCCTGCGCGCCAGAGCCGCGCGGGCCGCTTCCTTAAGTGGAAGGAATCGCGATGGCTTCTAACAGCGCGGCTTGCCGCAGGTCGGCTTTCTCTTCTCACGCCCGCTTGCGGCAGCAAGGGGCACCCGGCGGACGCCGCCAACCCGCCGCGGGCAGTGCCCGCCTCCTGGCGGCAGTGGGTCTGCTCTTCCTTTCGCTGGCGGCCGCCGGCTGCGGCGGCTCCTCCGACGTTGCCCCTCCGGCCGGCACCGGCAGCATCGAGGGCTACGTCTACGCCCGCACCCGCGCCGCCGCGCCTGAGGCGG
The DNA here is from genome assembly GCA_012512505.1 of Armatimonadota bacterium. Lineage (GTDB taxonomy): Bacteria > Armatimonadota > JAAZEB01 > JAAZEB01 > JAAZEB01 > JAAZEB01. Next base: position 16,004 of record JAAZEB010000258.1, read on the forward strand.
CTGCCGGCCGCCAGGCCACTCCCCCTCCCGGCACCGTCGCCGTAAACGGCGCCACGGTAACCCTGACGCCCTCGGGCCGGCAGGCCATCACCGGAGTCGACCGCAGCGGCCGAGGCGGCTTCTTCCGCTTCATCGGCCTGGAGCCGGGCAGCTACACCGCCACGGTGCGCCGGAATGGCTACCGCGATGCCACCTTCACTGTTCAGGTGCGCGCCGGCGACACCACCCAGGCCGGCGTCAGCGGCGGACAGACCATCCTGGAGCCGGTGGGCACCGCCCCCAAGCGCAAGTGGACCGTGATGGTTTACATGGATGCCGACGGCGACCTGGAAGAGTTCGGCATCCTCAACATGAACCAGATGGAAAGCGTCGGCTCGGACGCCAACATCAACATCGTCGTGCAGTTCGACCGCGGCCCCGGCTTTGACGCCACCAACGGCGACTGGACCGACACCCGGCGCTACCTGGTCACCAAAGATGACGACCTGCAGCGGATCTCCTCGCCGGTGCTGGAAAACCTCGGCGAGATTGACATGGGGCAGCCGGAAACCCTCCGCAGCTTCATCGAGTGGGCGGTTGCCAACTACCCGGCCGAGCACTACGTGATGGTGCCCTGGAACCACGGCGCCGGCTGGCGCTCCCGCTCTGCTCCGGCTCAGTCGCGCGGGATCATCTTTGACGACACCAGCAGCACTTACCTCACCATGGCCGAGTTCAACACCGGCCTGAACGTGCCCAACGTCCGCTTCGACCTGATCGCCATCGACTGCAGCCTGATGGGCATGCTGGAGGTCGCCTACGAGATCAAGGACCGGTGTGACTACATCACCTTCTCGGAAGAGTCGCCCCCAGGGCCGGGCTACCCCTACGACAAGATCCTCGGCCGGCTGAAGCAGAACCCGAACATGACCGGCGAGCAGCTCGGGCGCATCTTCGTGGAAGAGCACCTGAGGTACTACAGCAAGGACGCCGTCACCCAATCGCTGATCCGCACGGCCAACCTGGCAAGCTTCGCCACCAAGGTGGACAACTTCGCCGGCGCGCTGCTGGCGGCGCTCCCCTCCCAGCGCACGGAGTTCGACCTGGCGCGGGCGCGCTCGCAGGCCTACGCTTACAGCTACTACCGCGACCTGTATGACTTCGCCGCCAACGCCAAGCTGTCGATCACGAACGCCGCGGTGGCCAGCGCCGCAGACGCGATCCTCCAGGGCTGGACGGCGGATAAGGGCGGGCCGGTCGTCATTGAGGGGCACAACCTCTCGGCGGTGGCAAACTCGCACGGGCTCTCGATCTACCTGCCGTCGCAGAGCCAGTACTTCAGCGCCTATGAGAGCCTGGCCTTCGTGCGCAACCACCCCAAGTGGGGGCAGTTGGTGAAAGCGATCACCACCCCGTAGGCGCCAGGCCAGTGGAACACCCCTTCGACGGGGGCAGGAATTGGCGTTCCTGCCCCCGTCGGCCGTCCCGGCACCCGGTGAGCGGCCGGCCGGCCGGCCCTTGCTCTGTGGGAGCAAGGCCAGAGTTGACAGGCTTCCTTCGATGCGGTATGATAGGGCGACGGTGCCAGACGCTGGGGGAAGCCTGGCAAGAGTGAGGACGAAGGCCCGGCGGGGGCACGGCGTCTCCGAACGGGGGTGCCGTCGGCCCAAGCCGCCGGAGGGGTATTTCCCCCCTCGATCCGCTCATGCTGGCGATGCTGTCCCGCAACACCTCGGACACGCACTGTGGATAGGTCTGCACGGCGCTGCCTGAGCGTTGCCCCACTGGGGAGTAGCCGCCGCTCTAAAGGCGAATGCCGCCCGGGCGATCCTGGCGAGCCAGCGCGTGCCAGGGCTGCCTCCCGTCAGCACGTTCTACGTGGGAATCAACGGCCGCAGCAACCGCCTGATCATTCCTCTCTCCGCAGATTATCGTCGGAGGAGGCGCTCGTCTGTCTGGCCTGCTTCCCAGGGGTCGGCCCCAATGCGCGTTGTTGTGGGCGGCGAGCCCTCCGGGATGCCGCTGAGGGCGCGGCCACCGGGGGCTTTTCCGGGTAGGGTTCCGCGGGGCGAGGGGCCCCGCAATGCTTCTCGAGGCGATCCGGCTTCATTCTTCATTCAGTTCGGATTGCCACTGATCAGCCGGCCCGTCGCGGCCACCGGTGAGGGCATCGCCGTCAGCGACGCCGCCATGAGTTATCATGCGGACGTACCACCGTCCTGAGCATGGCGAAGGACCGGGTTGCGCGCGGTTTCGCACGCGCCAGGCGCGAGCGGGCCAGCGAAAAGCGTCTTTCTACTCCAATGCCCTGCGCAGGCGCGTGCTCCGGGCAAGCAGACCACGCGCGGAGCCGCTCTACCGCGCCACCGGCGCTCTCCGGCATCGGTGGGGGGACCACGCATGCAGGATATCAATCTGGTGATCATCGTCGGTGAGGTGTCGAAGGCTCCGGTCCTCCGCGTCAAGCCTTCCGGCCTGCCCAAGACCGAGTTCACCGTGGAGGTCGAGCGCCCGAGCTCGCCCACCAGCGAGAAGCGGATGACCGACATGTTCCTGGTGGACACCTGGGATGGCCTCGCCGAGGAGTGCATCAGCGGACTACGCAAGGGCGACCGTGTGGCGGTGATCGGCTTGCTGCAGCGCGAGATCTTCACCAACCGCGACGGCGAGCGCGAGCATCTCACGATCATCAAGGCTAAGTTCGTGCGCTGCCTGCACCGCGACGTCGAGGCGCCCCTGCCCACGATGGAGGCGATCCGTCAGGATTCCTGGACCAGGGAGATGACGGCTGACTACCTGCGGTGCGCGGGCGCCGTGTTCTTCGACAAGGCCCACTGTCTTGAGAGTCACCGATAACGGGGGCTGCTTCGCCTGTGGCCCGAACAACCCGATTGGCCTGCATCTGCACTTCCGTACGGAGGGGGATGCCTACCACACCGAGTTCGTGCCCACGGAACACCACCAGGGCTACGCCGGCATCGTCCACGGCGGCATCCTGGCGACACTGCTCGACGAGGTGATGGCCCGCTTCTGCTGGGTGAGCGGCGTTCCGGCGATGACCGCCGAGATGCGCGTCTCGCTGCTGAAGCCGGCGTTCGTCGGCCAGCGCCTCACCGCCACCGGCCGAATCACCCGCCGGCACCACCGCCTACTCCTTTGTGAGGCCTCCCTGCGGCGCGACGACGGCACCATCGTGGCCACCGCCGAGGGCAAGTTCCTCCGCGTGCCGCACGAGCCTGCCCCGGTCACCCCGCCGACGGAGTAGCTCCCGCGCCGGCAGCCGTGTAGGCCTGCGCTTGAGCCTCGGCCGCCCGCTCTCCAGGCGGCAGCAGGACGTCGGGAACCTTGTCTGCTGCCCCACTGTTCAGAGAGCGTGATGGTCACTGAACAGCAACCCTTCGACGTCGTCATCATTGGCGGCGGCCCCGCGGGAGCTTCTGCCGCCCTCTACACGGCCCGTGCCCGGCTGCGCACTCTCGTTCTCGACAAATCCCTCACCGCCGGCGCCCTGGGGATGACCAGCAAGATCGCCAACTACCCCGGCGTGCCCGAGGTGCTCACCGGTGCGGCGCTGCTGGAGCGGATGCGCGCCCAGGCGGAGGCGCACGGGGCCGAGTTCCGCAAGGCCCGGGTGGTCGCCACCGAACTGCGAACTGACCCCAAGCACGTCGTCACCGCGACGGGAGAGGAGTACTCCGCACGCGCGCTGATCCTGGCGACGGGGGCCATGGGCCGCGCCACCACCATCCCGGGTGAGCAGGAGTACCTCGGTCGCGGCGTCTCCTACTGCGCCACCTGCGACGCGCCGTTCTACCAGGGAGCGCGGGTGCTGGTCGTCGGCAGCAGCGACGAGGCGGTGGAGGAGGCCATCGTGCTCACCCGCTTCGCCGCGCGCGTTTTCCTCGCCGCGCCCAAAGAGAACCTCGACGCGGACCCGGCACTGGTCCAGCAGTTTGTGGCCAGCGGCAAGGGGGAGATTCTACCCCGGGCGCGCGTTCGCCGCATCGAGGGGAACGGCACGGTCACCGGTGTCGTGCTGCAGCGGCCGGGCGGCGAGCAGCCTCTCGAGGTGAGCGGCGTGTTTGTCTACACCCAGGGCAGCAAGCCAATCACCGACTTCCTCCTGGGCCAGGTGGAGACGACCGAGACCGGGGCGGTGGTCGTCAGCCCGGAGATGGCCACCAACGTACCCGGCGTCTACGCAGCCGGCGATCTGCTGAGCACCGGAGTGGAGCAGGCGGTAGTGGCAGCAGCCAACGGCGTCATCGCCGCGCTTGGGGTAGACAAGTACCTCCGCGGCCGCGCGCGCCTCGCCAAAGACTACCAGTAGTGGGCAGCCCCCCTAGCCCCCCGAAATCGGGGGGGAACGGGTACTGGTGGCCCCCCTGGCCCCCCGAAACCGGGGGGAACGGGTACTGGTGGCCCCCTGACCCCCCCGAGATCGGGGGGAACGGGTGCTGGTGGCCCCCCTGACCCCCTGAAACCGGGGGAACGGATACTGATGGCCCCCCTGACCCCCCGAAACCGGGGGGAACTGGATTCGGCGATGGGTAGGCTCCCCCCCCAGCATTGGGGGGGGCCGATAGCCCCCCTGACCCCCCGAGATCGGGGGGAACTGGGGGCCTTCTGCTCTGCTCCCCCCCAACCTTGGGGGGGCCGGGGGGGCCTTCTGCTCTGCTCCCCCCCAGCATTGGGGGGGCCGGGGGGGGCCAGAACACC
>JAAZEB010000259.1 GCA_012512505.1 Armatimonadota bacterium
GTGCGCACCCCTCCCGCCTCCCTGACCGACGAGCAGCGAGAGATGGTGATCGCGCGCTACCGCGAGTACGTGCGCACCATGGCCCGGCCCCAGGGTGGCCGGCGCGCCACCATCGCCCGCGACCTGAACCTCGGCCGCCAACAGGTGGTCACGGCAGTGCGCGAGTGGGCTTCCACCCAGCCCTCCATTACGGACCTGTCGCGAGACGACCTCTTCCGCATCGAGCGTGCCTACTGCGCCGCCGCTGCCGCCGGCGCCCCCCTGGAGGGGCTGGCCGCGCGCATCGCCCAGGAGCTGGGCTACAGCGAGTGGCAGGTGGAGCGCTGGATGGATATGCTCCATGACGGCGACTTCTCCGATGTGGAGGAGCCCTCCGCCGATCAGCGCGAGGCCGTCATCTCCGCTTACCACGAGTACCTCGGCGGCGATGGCCCCCCCGCCAAGTCGCTGCACGTCGTGCTGGGCGACCGCTTCGGGCTGGCGCCCCGGCAGGTCCACAAGATCCTCATGGAGTACCGGCTCGACCTGCGCCGCGTTGCCTTCGGCTTCTAGCCGACCAGGGGAGCGCGGGCATCTTGCCGGCCGCTGCCGGGCGCGCGTTGGACCCCGGGCGCTCGGCCACCGAGGGCGGGCGCTACACCGGGGTGCCGTGGAGGCGCTCGGCTTCTTCCCGGAGGCGTTCCACCACCTCCAGGCCGCAGGGATGGTCACCCAGGCCGGGGGCCCCCTCGCGAGGGGCGTGGAAGTCGGAGCCGGCAGTGGCGACGAGGCCCAGATCCCGCGCCAGGCGCCGGTAGTGGGTCACCTGTTCCGGGCCATGCTGGGGATGGTCCACCTCCAGACCGCGCAGGCCAGCGCGCACCCACTCCGGGATCCGTTCATCGCAGGCGCTGGCTCCCGGGTGCGCCAGTACCGGCACGCCGCCGGCGTCTCGAACCACGGCGATTGCTTCCTCGGGGGTAAAGCGTTGGCGAGGCACGTAGGCAGCGCGCCCCGGTTTCAGGTACTTCTCGAAGGCGTCGCCGATGTTTTCCGCCCAGCCCGCCTCCACGATGGCGCGCGCCACGTGCGGCCGCCCCACCGCCCCCACGCCATTGGCGATCGCCAGCACCCGCTCCAGCGCCACTGGCACGCCGTTGCTGTGCAGGCGCTCCACCATCCGCTCGGCGCGGCGCACCCGCCCCTCGCGCAGGTTGCGCAGGGCCTCGCACAGTGCCTCCGCGCGCACGTCCACAAAGTAGCCGAGGATGTGGACCTCGGTGCCCGGGATGTCGGTGTTGATCTCGACGCCCGGCACCACCAGGATCCCGCGCGCGCTGCCGGCCAGCTCCCCCTCGGGAACGCCCTCCACCGCGTCGTGATCGGTGATGGCGATGGCCTTCAGCCCGACCGCCCGCGCGTGCTCCACCAACTGGGTAGGGGTCAGCGTGCCGTCGGAGAACGTTGTATGTGTGTGTAGATCCGCCTTTGCCATACCGGTTTCCTGCCTGTGCAATCCTTTCCCCCGCCGGCTGCAGGCAAACCGCCGCCGCCGGGTTTGGCGCGTAACGGCTTACGGTATCAGGAAATCGGGAGACCCATCATGGAGTCGCCAACCTGCCGGGGGTGCATCCGTGCCCGCTATGAAGAAGGATACGCCGTGCCCGGGGCGCCGGCCTGCCTGGGATGCGCGCGTGTGACGCCCGGCCAGCCGGACCGGTGGACGCCCCGCCCGCCCGGGGGCACGCCCGCCACCTGCGACGAGCGGGGGGTCTCCTTCCGCTCGCCGCTCCCGGACGGCTGGCGTGGTGCCGGACTGGGGGCGGCGGCGCTGCTGGGCTCACTGGCGCTGGCCAGCGGTGGTCTTTCTGCCCTCCTGCTGGCCGCGGCGGCCCTCTGCCTGGTGGCCCTGGCGCTGCACCTGGACGCGCGGGGGGTTCGCCACTCCCTGGGGATCCGCGGCGAGCAGGTGTGGCACGAGGTGATGGTGGGGGGCATCGCCCTCCGGCGCGCCTATCCCGCGGCCGCCATTCGCGCTTTCCACTGTGCTGGCTCGCGGGCCAACGGGCCGGTCGGCTTCCATCAGGGGTGCTACACGGTGCGGGTCACCTCGCTTCCCGCCCCGGGCGACAACGAGTGGCTCACCCGCCAGCTCAACGACCGGCTAAAGGCCAGCCGGCGGCGAACAACCCGGCAGCCACCAGGCCGAAGCCCGCTGGGGAGCGCTCAGGGCGGGTAGCCCTATAAAAGGGTAGCCCACAAGGGCTACCCTGATCCTGGGGGCAAGCCGGCTGGAAGCCGGCTGCGAAATGCGGTTGCCGGCACAACGCGCCCCCGTGCCGGCCGGAAGCCGGCTCCGGAGCGTCCTTCAGGGCGCTTGTCCCTTGGGCCAGGGGCGTCGTTTACGGCGCCCCGTACCGGCTCCCGGCGTTTGGTGCCCGGCGCCCCTATTGGCGGACCGGGGTGCGGGCCATGAACGCTTCTGTTTCCGGCAGCGAGCGGACCCCGTTGGAGGCGCCCATCGCCGTCACCGACATCGCGCCGACGGCGTTGGCCAGCCGCGCCGTGTCCAGCAGGCTCAGTCCGTTCACCACGCCGCAGAGGAAGCCGGCCACCCACGCGTCGCCCGCTCCGTTGGCATCCACCGCCTCGACACAGAAGGGCGGCACCAGATACTCCTCGCCGCCGGCGCGCACATAGCAGCCCTGCTCGCCCATCTTGATGCCCACCGTCTTCACCCCGGCGGCCAACAGCACCCGGGCGATCGCCTCCGGCTCGTGCTCGCCGGTGATCATGCGCGCCTCTTCCAGGCTGGGCACGCAGATGTCGGTGTAGGGAAGCGCCGGGCCGACCAGCTCCATCCAGCGGCCGCGGCTGTCCCACGCGGTGTCAACGCAAGTGGTCACACCCATCTCACGGGCCCGGCGCAGCACGCGGGCCAGCGGCTCGCCATCCAGCTTCGGCACGAGGAGGGCCGAGCCGATGTGCAGGATCTTCGCACCGCGGATGATCTCGAAGTCCACGTCCTCGTCGGTCAGCTCCGCGTTGGCGCCCAGGTAGTGGATGAAGGAACGCTCTCCCCCCGCCGCGACGCACACCATCGTCGCCGAGGTGTTCACTCCCTCCTGGCGCTGGACGCCGTCGGTGCCGATCCCCTCGCGCTGCAAGGCGGCGATCATGAAGTCGCCAAAGGCGTCGTTCCCCACCTTGCCCATCACCGACACTTTCACCCCCAGGCGCGCCAGGTCGATGCCGGTATTGACGGCACACCCACCGGTGTGCAGCTCCATCTGGTCCACCAGGACCAGCTTCCCCTCCTCGGGCCATTGCTTCACGGGCTTGGCCACCACGTCGGCGACCAGAATCCCCAGGCAGACGACGTCGCTCACGCGAGCACCCTCCTCATATCGCCGCGCTTCCCTCCCAGACGGCCCGGCGTGATGGCAGCCGCCACGGGAATCACGGCTCAACCAGGACCTTTACCGCTCCGCCGCCCGCCGCCAGTGCCATCGCCTGCGCGAACTGCGCCAGGGGGAACCGGTGCGAGATCAGCTCCCGCACCTGCACCCGGCCGGACGCCAGCAGTTCGATGGCGCGCGCGTGCGTGTACGGGTTCACGTACGACCCCACGATCGTCAGTTCGTTGAGGAACACGTCGTAAGGCCGCACGGCGACCTCAGCCTCTTTCGGGTTCACCCCGAACAAGACCACCCGGCCGCCGCGCCGCGCCAGATCCAGCGCCTGCGCCACCGTGCGCGGGTTGCCCACGCACTCGATCACCACGTCGGCGCCGATCTCGGTGCGCTCCCGCACCGTCGCGCCCAGGTCGGTCGAGGTGGGGTCTACCACGCAGTCGGCGCCGAGCCGGCGGGCCAGCGCCGCCTTGGCCGGCACCGGCTCGGAGACGAGCACGTCGTGCGCGCCGGCCAGGCGCGCCAGTTGCAGCAGCAGCAACCCGATGCTGCCGGCCCCTAGAATCACCACGCGGTCGGCCACCTGGATGTTGGCCCGGTCGATGCCGTGGACGCAGCAGGCCAGCGGCTCCACTAACGCCGCCTCCGCCAACGGAAGGTTGGCCGGCAGCTTGTACACCTGCTTCGCGGGCACCCGGCAGAACTCCTGGAATCCGCCGGGCAGGTTCACGCCCAGCGCCGTCAGGTTCTCGCAGAGGTGGATCAGGCCCCGCCGGCAGTAGGGGCACACCCCGCAGTGGATGTTGGGATCCACCACCACGGCGTCGCCCGCCCGCAGGTGAGTGACGTGCTCCCCAACCGCCGCCACCGTGCCGGCGTACTCGTGACCAGGGATCACGGGGTAATCGGCACGGAAGCCACCGTGGAGGATGTGTACGTCGGTGCCGCACACGCCGCAGGCAGCCACCCGAACCACCACGTCATGAGGGCCGGCTTGCGGCACCTCCCGCTCCTCCACCCGGATCACCCCGGGGCTCTCAATGACGGCTGCTTTCATCGGCACTCCTCCAAGGCTACGGTTCGGCCGGCTCCGGCGGCGTCGGTTCCGCCTGCGGGGGCTCCTGCGCGGCCAACCGTCGGATCGCCGCCAGCGGCGCGCGCAGCAGTTGGCGCACGCCGTGGGGGTCCTTCTCCGGGTCCAGGGCGCGCGCCAGCGAGACGGTGCCCTGGAATTGGCGCACGCTGTGCCCCTTCAGCCCGGCCTCCTTCACCAGCCGCTCGTACTCCGCGAACTCCGCCTGCGCCAACTCCACCGGCACCACGAACTCGCCGCGCATGCCGCGGATCACCACCGGCTCCGTGTCGAGATCCAGCCGCAGCATTCCCCGCCGCGGCTTGGCGATCACCTTCCCGGCTGGGTTTCGCACCTCCACCGGGTCGTGGGCCGGGGTGCACAGGCGGATGCGCTGTTTCCCCTGGCGCGACCAGAGGTGGACCTCGTAGCCGGTCGGTGTTGCCACCCCGTAGCCTCCCAGGTTGGGGCCCAGGTCCAGCGGATCCCAGCCGGCCAGGGTTGGCACCCACCACACGCCGCCGGCGAGCTCACGCGGTTCCACGTCGAGGGGTGGGTGTTGCCAGGCGAACCCGCCCGATTCGCGCACGCTTTGCGGGAAGAGGAGGTAGGAGGGCTGGTGGTCGGCGGTGAAGCGGGCGCCGCAGGCCGCCACCCAACGAGGCAGCTCCGCCGGGGCTTCGGCGGGCGGGGCTACGAAGCCGCCCTTCATCCCGATGCGCCGCAGCGTCTCGAAGGCGTCGGTGAGGGCCTCCTTCGTCTGATAGCCCTCCAGCGAGAGCGCCAGGCACCAGGGGCGCGGGGTGGCCAGGCGCGCCGCGCCGATGGCGTAGCCCGCCTCCCGGTGCAGCCCGGCGGCGCGGGCCTCGATGCCGATCCCCGCCATGCCGCCAGCCTGGCGGTCGTTGATGTGGAAGCGGCGCAGGCTGCCGGCCTGCTGCGTGACTACGGGCACGTTGGCTACCTGGTCGTTCACCACCTGGGCGAGCTGGTTCATGTACTCGCGCAGCGAGTGCTCGCGGTACTCGAGGTGGTCCTGCCACAGGCGCGACTTTGCCGGCTCGATGGCAAAGAAGCGACCCTCCTTCTCATCCAGCAGGTAGCCCAGTTGCGGCGTGCGGTTGGTGGTCACCGCGAGCGGCACCAGGCGGGCCGCGACCTCCATCGTGGCCGGTGCCCCGGCCCGGAACGCCCAACGCATCCGCAGCGTCTCCACCTTGCGGTAGCGGCGGGTGAGGAACGACTCGAAGCCCATGCGGTAGGCGCTGGAATTGGGGATCAGATAGCCGGCGGAGCCCTCCAGGTCCAGCATCCCCGCCAGCGGGTGGATGAAGAAGCGCAGGCCGGCACCGAACTTCACTAGCTTCAGCGCCAGCAGCGAGTCGCGGAGGTCATCAAAGCCGGTCCAGACATCGGGCAGGCCGGCCAGGCCCGAGACCAGCGGCGTCATCTCTACGAGGTAGGGGGCGGTCGGCTGTTTCTTGAGCGACAGCGTGGCCTTGGCGCCCTCCGGGATCGGCGAAAGCTCGGGCCACTCGATGCCCAGCAGCTTGCCGCTCTTCGTGTCGACCAGCGCGGCCACCACCCGCTCGACCCGCCCGTTGCCCAGCCCCGGGAGGCGGATCTCCTGGGTCGGCGGCGCGCTCCCCGGCGCCCCTGCCGCGTCCGTCGGCTCGAACGGGCCCAGGCGAAACGCCCCCAGGCGAATGTGGTACCCCGCCGCCGGGGGCGGCGGCGCCAACGGCAGCGCCACCCCATAGCGGAACCCCTCGGCCTCCAGGTGGTCCACCAGCCGCTGCCAGGCGGCCACTGGAATTCCCGGCGCGGGCTGTCCGGGCCGCAGCAGCACGTCAGCCACGCCGGCCTCCTTCAGCGTACGCAGCGCCGCCACATCCGCTTCCCAGGCGGGGGCGCTGCTGGGGTTGGCCAGTGACTGGGGCACCACCACCACGCCGGCCGGCAGGTAAGGAGTGCCCTCCCACAGCAAGGCAAACGCCTCGTTGACCCGCCAGGGGTGTCGGCCGCCGGCGGCATCGACAAAGACCCCGGAGGCCCCGGGCGGGGGTGGGGTTGCGGCGGGCGGCGGCGCCTCGCGGGGGGCGGCGGTGGCCCAC
>JAAZEB010000260.1 GCA_012512505.1 Armatimonadota bacterium
GCCCGGCCGGCCGCCGAAGCTAGCGGTGAAGGAGGTTTTACGACCGATGATCACCCGACCCGGGGAGAGCAACGAGCTGGAAGTGCGCGCGCTGAGCGCCGGGGCGGAGCTGATGTGTCTGGCTGCCCGGACTGCCCCCAAGGCCCGTGGCGCCGACAACGTGTGCGCGGCAGTGGTAACCGGCCCGGAGAAGGCCCAACTGGCGGCGCAGATGCGCGCCATCGCCGAGACGGAGAACGCCCCGTTCTTCGCCCGTGACGCCGCCAACGTGGAGGCCGCGCCGGTGGTGGTGGTGCTAGGCACTCGCCTGCAGCGGATGAACCTGCCCGCCTGTGGCCTGTGTGGCTTCGCCGATTGCGACCAGAACGCCGCGGCCGGCGCGCAGTGCATCTTCCCGGCGCACGACCTGGGGATTGCCATTGGATCTGCCGTGGCGGTGGCGGCCGCCCACCACGCGGACAACCGGGTGATGTTCAGCGTCGGCGTCGCGGCGCTGCGCCTCAACCTGCTGGGCGACGACGTGCGCCTTGCCTTCGGCGTGCCCCTCAGCGCCACCGGCAAGAGCCCCTTCTTCGACCGCAAGTAGGGAGTGGCGGCCTGCCCCCCCGGCCCCCCGAGATTGGGGGGAGTGGGGAACGGTGGCCCCAAAGACTGGGGGGAGTAGGGGCAGTGGTGGACCCCCCAAGATCGGGGGGAGTAGGGAGTGGTGGCCCCCCCGACTTCGGAGGGGGGTGGGGGGGGCCAAACCCGAGAGCTCCTCCAAAGCCCCCCCGAAATCGGGGGGGCTGGGGGCTATGAGCAGCTCCAGCAGACCGTTGGCGGAGGCAACCTCCAAAGCCCCCCCGATTTCGGGGGGGCTGGGGGGGCCATTTGTCACTGCTACGGCGCGTTGCCGGCGATCGCCTGGGTGAACCAGTCCGGGCCCTTCTGCTTGGCGACGTACTTGACGTGCCCGTCCAGGAAGGCAACGTTCATGCCGTCCATGTGCGGGAACCGCAGCGACTGCCACGAACCCGCGTCCGCCGCCAGGCCACCGTTGCAGACGGTGACGCAGAGGCAGCCACGCCAGTTCTCCAGCAGGAAGGCGGTGTTGGCCGGGCTCTGGCGGTAGGTGTCGATGTTCTGCTTGAAGAAGCAGTTGGGCATGTGGTAATTGGTGAGGATCACGCCTCCCCAACAGTTGATGCCGCCAGCGCAGCCAGAGCGGGGCAGGTTGTTGGCCTGGTACTGCCCCAGGCTCGGGCAAAAGAGGCTCTGCCAGTTCTTGATGTAAGGCTGGACCATCTCCGCCGGGCCGCTGTTGCTGCTGCCGTCGGAAGCGGGGTAGTGCGGCGGCGGCAGCACACCGTCGTAGTCCTGGGTGTACATCAGGTAGCCCATCGCCACCTGCTTCAGGTTGCTCTGGCAGTTTGTCTTGCGGGCGTTCTCTCGCGCGCGCGCAAAAACCGGGAAGAGAATCGCCGCCAGTATGGCGATAATAGCAATTACGACGAGCAGCTCAATCAGGGTAAACCCTCGACGACGCACGGTTGTTCCTCCTCAATCGACTGTGAGATGCTCGGGGGTGCTGAGTAGGCAAGGATTCCCGAGGTGCGTGGGCCGGGCAGCCGACTGTTCCCTGCCACTATAGCACATCCGCAGGCGAGTGTCAAATCCGGGTGCCTGGCAGCAGCCGGCCAGGCGCTGGCGGTTTGGCGCTGGCGGCGATGAGTGGCCGCGCGCTGAGCAGGAAGGATGGACGGCGGGAGCAAGCCGCTGGCACAGGGGAGGAGAGCGCCGACACCACCCAGAAACAGAGGCCGGGCGAGGCTCGACCGCCCTGGCGGGAACCCCTCTATGCGGCTTGTCAGACGACTAACCTTCTGGTGGCTGGCCCTGGCGCTCCTGGGGTGGGTGGGCGCAAGCCGCGCCGCGGCCGACGGCCCGCACCCGGATCCGCGGGAGCACGTCTTCCTCACCATCACCTCGCGCTTCGACACCCAGCAGCGAATGCCGGAGGTGCTGCGCGCCTTCTTCCGCGCGCACCCGCACGTTCACCTGAAGCAGTTTGAGGGCCTGGTGATGCCCGGCGAGGCGTGGGTTGCCAGCCTGGCGATGGCGATGGCCGCCAACATCGGGCCCGATATCTTTGAGACCGACATTCGCCAGGCGGTCTCGCAGGGGCTGGCCTACCCCCTCACCGAGTGGATCGGCGAAGACGGCGTGCTGGCCAACGGGCGGCCGAAGCGCAAGCCGGATGGCACCCCCGACCGGAACGGTCAGATCGATGCCGACGAAGCAAAGTGGGACGGCTGGATGCAGATCAAACCGCTCTACCGCCAGGTGGTGACGGTGGACGGCAAGCCGTACGCGCTGCCGAACCGGGGCGGCACCTACGTCGGCATCCTCTACAGCAAGTCTCTCCTGCGCAAGGCGGGCCTCGATCCAATGAACTACCCCCGCACCTGGGACGAGTTCGCGCGCTGGTGCCGCCTCCTCTACAACCACGAAACCCGCACCCCGGGCGTGGAGTTTCACCCCGCAAGCTGGGCTTTCGCCCCCTGGGTGGCCACCACCGGCACCAGCATCGTGGTGCAGGACCGCCGCAGCCCGACCACCGGCAAAGTCTACACCTTCAACGAGCAGGAGACGGACCTGCGCGCCCCTGATACCGGCGAGGATCTTTCCGCCGTCCCGCCGACCTGGCGCTGTAATGTGGCCCACCCGGATGCCGCCGCCGCGGTGGGCTTCTACCATCGCCTGCGCTGGGCCCCCTGGATTCGCGACCGGCAGACGGGCGAGCCGGTGGAGCTGAAACCAGAGGAGGTGGCCCGGGGCTGGGTGCGCTTTCAGGGCCGGACGATTCGCTTCCGCAAAGAGGAGGTGATCGAGGGCTGCCTGGCGGTTACCACCAAGGACATCAACGAGACGCTGCGGCGGATGGGGCGCGACCTGGCGATGTACCCCCTCTGGTCCGGCGACATGACGGAGTTCGAGAGCCTAGGCCTGCAGCCAAACGACATGGGGATGCTCCCCTTCCCGGCGATGACCGCGAAGCAGCGCCCGGTGCTGCAGGCGTCCAACTCCTTCTTCATGATCGGCAAGGATGTCCTCCGACGGGGCGGGCAGAGCGAGGCCGAAAAGAAGACTTACCGCGACCTGGTGTGGGAGGTGATGACGCGCGTCTGCAGCCCCGAGGGCTCCGACGAGATCATCCGGCGCAAAGTAGCGGCCGGACAGGCGCGCTTCCTCAACCCGCGCGACCTGGAGCGCCTCGGCTTCGACGACTACCTGCGCGAGATGCCGCCCGAGAACCTGCAGATGTGGCGCGAGATCGATGAGGGCCGCATCCTGGAGGTGGTCGAGCCGTTCATGGGGAAGTGGCTGCAGTTCCGCGACTTCTACCAGCGCGAGGTGATCGACCTGGTGCTGCGCCCCAGCGGCAAGGAGTTTGACTACCAGGCGGCCCTGGCCCGCCTGGAACGCGACGCCAACACCGGCACGATGTTCGAGCGGCCTGCCACTACCCTCGAGCGTTACCGCCCGCGCGCCCGGGTGATCGCCGTGCTCCTTGGCGGTATCCTGGCGTTCTTCCTGGTCCTGATCATCAAGGACCAGACGCGCAAGGTGGCCAGCCTCTCGGGGGTCTACAAGGGGTGGCTGCCGTGGGTGATGCTGGCGCCGGCGCTGGCCTCCATCGCCCTGTGGAGCTACTACCCGCTGGGGCGCGGCCTGGTGATGGCGTTCCAGAACTACCGCATCAGCGGCGACTCCCCCTGGGTGGGCTTGAACAACTTCATCAGCATCGCCCTGGATCCGAACTTTCACCACTACCTCGTGACCACGTTCCGGTTCGTGCTTTGGAATTTGGTCCTGGCGTTCTTCACCCCGATCCTGCTGGCGTTCTTGCTCACCGAGGTGCCGCGGCTGAAGGTCTTCTTCCGCACCTTGTTCTTCCTGCCGCAGATGACCAGCGGTCTGGTGGTGACGCTGATGTGGAAGGAGATGTTCGCCGGCACGGCCAGCGGCACGCTCAACAACCTGCTGGCCATGGTGTGCGCCAACCCGGCGGTGCGTTGGGTGATTACCCGCTTCACCGACGAGGCGTGGCGGTTCCAGCCGGTGGACTGGTTAGGCGATCCGCGGGTGGTGATGGCCTGCGTGATCCTCCCTGGCGTGTGGGCCGGCGCCGGGATCAGCAGCCTGATCTACCTGGCGGCGCTCAAGTCGGTACCAGAGGAACTCTATGAGGCCGCCGGCATCGACGGCGCCGGCATTCTGCGCCGTGTCTGGCACGTGACGCTGCCGACCATCGCGCCGCTGGTGCTGATCAACTTTGTTGGGGCGTTCATCGGCACGTTCCAGTCGATGGGGAGCATCTTCCTGCTCACTTTTGGCGGGCCGGGGAAAGCCACGATGGTGATGGGCATGGCGATCTGGCAGGAAGCCTACGTCAACCTGCGCTTCAGCCTGGCGACTTCCTACGCCTGGATCCTGGGGAGCATCCTGATCGCCTTCACCTATCTCCAGCTTCGCATCCTCCGCCGGGTGGATTTCCGCCAGGCAACGGGCGAATAGCGTGCCAATCATCAGCTATACCGATACGAAGTCGCCCAAGGGGCGGCTGGTGGTGCTGGGGATCTACCTGGCGCTGGTGCTGGGCGGTCTCACCATGGTGCTGCCGTTCCTCGTCATGGTGACCGGCTCGGTCAGCACGCCGTTTGACTACGAGCGGCGCAGCGTCCTGCCGCGCTTCCTCTGGTCGCGCGAGGACCGCCTCCTGCGCACTCTTTGCACCTTTTTCCCACCCACCCACCGGGCCTCCCTCCGGCAGCTCCGCGCCTACTTCCCCGACCTGCCGGAGGAGTGGCAGCTTTGGTCGCAGATCGGTGACGACCGCGCCCGCGCGGATGCCTGGGCGCGCCGGCAACTGCAGCGCCTGGAGGACCCACAGCGACGTGCCGCCATCGAGGCTGCCGCGCGCGATTACCGCGACTTCGCGGCCCACTGGAACCTGCGGGAGACGATCCTGGCTTACGACTCGCGGCACATCGCGCCGTTCCTGCGCGCCCGCTATGGCACTCTCCAACGATTCAACCAGACCTGGGAGATGGCCGTGGACGATTTCTCCCAGGTGAGGGCGGCCGAATGGGCCGGCGAGCCGATTGACCAGCCCGGCTACTTCCCGGTCCACGACGTGCGCTATGAGGACCTGCTCGACTTCCGGCAGGCCTACCGCGAGCACCGGTTCACGCCGTTCCTGAAAGGCGACGGCGTCTACGCTGGCTACCTGCGCCCGGCGGCCCTCCGCTTCCTTTGGGAAGATTACGCCGCTGCCACCCTCGCCACGCCCGCGTCGTCTTCCCGCGCCCCCCACCCACAATCCGAAATCCGAAATCCGAAATCCGCCATGCTCCCACTGCCTTTCCCGGTGCCGGCCGATGCCGACCCTAGGCTGCGGGCGCTGTGGCACCGTTTCTTGCTGGACGCCTTCCCGCTGCGGCACATCGGCATCCGGGTGGACGCCGCCCGGCAGGCGCAGTTCCGCCGCTTCCTGCAGGCGCGCTTCCGCAACCTGAGCTACATGAGCCGGGTGCTGGAGCAGCCGGTGCGGAGCTGGGACGCGCTACCGCTGACGCCCGCCGTGCCGGAGGGCCCGAGCGCCAAGGTGTGGATGGACTTCGTGCGCCTGCATGTGCCGGTGGCCGAGTGGACGATCCGCGAGACGCTGCCGGAGCTGGCGTTCCAGCGCTTCGCCCTGAAGCGGCATGGCAGCCTGGCGGCGATCAACCAGGCCTACGGGCTGAAGCTGGCGCGTCTGGAGCAGCTCCACATTCCGTTTGGGGAGGCGGTCCTGCTCACCTTTGCCAATCGCGAGTGGGGCTTCACCTTCGACCAGATGACCGGCAGCTACCGCACCGTCATCGACTACCTCTTCCGCCGGGGACGCGCAGTGAGCAACACGGTGATCCTGGTGGGCTTGAGCATTCTGATCACCCTGACGGTCAACCCACTGGCTGGCTACGCCCTCAGCCGCTTTCGCCTGCGCGCCACGGAGCGGATCATCGTCTTCTGCCTGGCGACGATGGCGTTTCCATCGGCGGTGGCGGCGATCCCCGGCTTCCTGCTTCTGCGCGACCTGAGCCTGCTGAACACCTTCGCCGCGCTGGTGCTGCCGGGTGCTGCCCACGGGATGACGATCTTCCTGCTGAAGGGCTTCTTCGACTCGCTGCCGCGTGAGCTGTACGAGGCGGCCACCATCGACGGCGCGCCGGAGTGGCAGATCTTCACCCACATCTCCATCCCGCTGGTGAAGCCGATCCTGGCGGTGAGCATGCTCAACGCCTTCATCGCCGCTTACAACGGCTGGGAGTGGGCGATCATCGTCTGTCAGGATCGCAGCATGTGGACCATCGCCGTGTGGACCTACCAGTTCTACCAGAGCTTCGCCGGCGCCCCCTATGCCGTAATGGCAGCGTTCATCGTCAACTCGATCCCGATGCTGGTCGTCTTCCTTTTCTGCCAAAAGGTGATCCTGCGCGGCATCATCCTGCCGCAGATGAAATAGCCCCGGGGGCCCCCTCGGCGTAGGATGAAAATGGGGCGCCGTCGCCAATCCAAGGGTTAGGCGGGTGGCAAGAGACCATTTCCAGGGTAGAGCAGCGGAGCGCCGCAGCGATGCGGCTTCCCAGCTTGCCGGCGCATCGGGGGCGGAGACGCCCACCCTGGGACACCCCATGAGCGCATTTTCGCCTAACCCTGAAAGGGTTGGACCGGGCCCCCCCGTTGTGAAACC
>JAAZEB010000261.1 GCA_012512505.1 Armatimonadota bacterium
GCCTGGAGCAGCACGGCAGAGCGCGCGAGGAATGGAGCGAGTGGTGGTGCGCAAAGGATGCCACGGTCTACCAGTTCATCGGCGAGGACAACGTCTACTTCTACGGGCTGGCGCAGATGGCGATGTTCATGGGGATGCAGGCGGGCCCGCCGGTGACCGATCCGCCCGAGGGCGCACTGCGGCTTACCCGGATCATCGCCAACCGGCACATCCTTTTCCTGGACAAGAAGGCGAGCAGCAGCAGCGCCGTGAAGCCGCCGATGGCGGACGACCTGCTTCAGTACTACACGGTGGACCAGCTTCGCGCTCACTTCCTCAGCCTGGGCCTGGGCGAGCGCAGCGTGAGCTTCCGGCCGAAGCCACTGAACCCCACCGCCAGCGAGCGCGAGGCCGACCCCGTGCTGAAGGAGGGGAACCTCCTCAGCAACGCCTTCAACCGGGCGGCGCGCTCCTGCTTCTACACCGCGCAGAAGTACTTCCAGGGGAAGCTGCCGCAGGGCGAAGTGAGCCCCGACGTGCGCGCGCGAGCGGAAACGGCAATCCTTGACTTCGAGGCGGCGATGGCCGCGCACGAGTTCCATCGCGCCCTGGAGATCGCTGCCGAGTTCATCCGTGAAACCAACCAGCGCTGGACGCAGAGCAACCCCTACCGCGAGGAGTGCGACCCGGAGGTGCGCCGGCAGGCCCTGATAGACGCGTTCCACATGGTGCGCGTGGCAACGGTTCTGATGCACCCCATCGCTCCCGAAGGCACCGAGAAGATCCGCGAGTACCTCGGCGTGGGCGAGGAGTTTTGGAGCTGGGACCGGATTTTCGAGCCACTCTCCGCCTTCGTGTCGGCGGATCACACGCTGAAGTTCCTGGAACCGCGCGTGGACTTCTTCGAGAAACATCCCAGCCAACAGCGGTAAGGTGGGGCGATGAGGCATTCCGGCATCGACATTGTCGGAGACGTTCCCTGGGGCACACACCTCTGCCAGTTCTACGAAACTGGCCAGGATTTGGTCGACACGCTGGTGCCTTTTTTCCGGGAGGGCCTGGCGAATAACGAGTTCTGCATGTGGGTCACCTCCCCACCGCTGGAGATGCCGCAGGCCCGGGCCGCCCTCACGGCAGTGGTCCCGGACCTGGAATGGCGGGTCGCCGCCGGCCAGATCGAGCTGCTGGACTACCGCGAGTGGTACACGCCCTCGGGGAAGTTCCGCGTTGAGGAGGTGTTGCAAGGCTGGGATGCCAGGCTGACCGCCGCCCGTGAGCGGGGATTCGTGGGCCTGCGTTTCACCGGCAACACCTTCTGGCTCGAAGAAGCCGACTGGGAGGATTTCACCCACTATGAAGCGGTGATCAACAGCGTCATCGGCCAGCACCCGGTGCTGGCGGTATGCACCTACTACCTGCCGCGCTGCGGGGCGACCGAGATCATCGATGTGGTGGTGAACCACCAGTTCGCGCTGATCAAGCGCGCCGGCCGCTGGGATGTCATCGAGAGCGCGCAGCAGCGGAAGATGGAGCAGGCGCTGCGCGCCAGTGAGGAGCAGCTCCGCGCGCAATCGGTGGAGCTGCAAATCGTCAACGAAGAGCTGGAGGTGCGGTCGGAGGAGCTGCGCGCCGCGAAGGAAGCGCTGCGCCTGCGGGCCGATGCGCTGTACGCCAGTCAGGAACGGCTGCGGGAGGCCGATCGCCGCAAAGACGAGTTTCTGGCGATGCTGGCCCACGAACTGCGCAATCCGCTGGCCGCCATCACCAACGCCCTCCACTTCATGACGGCACACTCGGCGGATGACCCGGCGCGGCGGCGCGCCCAGGAGGCGGCAGTCCGCCAGGCCGACCACATGGCCCGCCTGCTGGACGACCTGCTTGATGTCTCGCGCATCACCGAGGGGAAGGTGACCCTCCGCAAAGAGCGCGTTTCCCTGGCGGCGGTGCTGCAGAACGCCCTCGAGAGCGCCCGCCCCCTGGTGGAGGCCCGGCAGCAGCGGCTGAACGTCGTGCTGCCGCCAGAGACGATCCACCTCGATGCCGACCCGGTGCGCCTAGCCCAGGTGGTGGGCAACCTGCTGCACAACGCCGCCAAGTACACCCCGCACGGGGGCGAGCTCTGCCTCGCGGCCCGGTGTGACGATGGCCAGGTGGAGATCCGCGTGCGCGATCGGGGCATCGGCATCGCCCCGGAGGTGCTGCCCCACATCTTCGACCTGTTCGTCCAGGCAGACGCCTCGCCGGCCCACACCCAGGGCGGCCTGGGCATCGGTCTGACAATGGCGCGGGTGCTGGTGGAGATGCATGGCGGCCACATCGAGGCCAGCAGCGCGGGGCCGGGCAAGGGAAGCGGGTTCGTGGTGCGCCTGCAGCTGCCGACGGCGGAGAGTGACCCGCGCCCCCAGCCGGCCGGCCAGCCCTCCCGGGGAGCGGCGCACCGACGAATCCTCGTCGTGGACGACAACACCGACGCCGCGGAGATGCTGGCCGCGCTGTTGGAGTTGGACGGCCACGAGATCCTCACCGCCAACAGCGGGCCGGCGGCGCTGGCACTGGCGGAGTCGTTTGCGCCGGAGGTGGCGCTGCTCGATATCGGGATGCCCGGCATGGACGGCTACACGGTTGCCCGCCACCTGCGCCGCAAGCTGGAGTCGGCCCTGCTGGTGGCCGTCACCGGCTATGGCCAGGAGGAGGATCGCCAGCGCTCGCGGGCGGCCGGTTTCGACTACCACCTCACCAAACCGGTCAGCCTCGACGCCGTGCGCCGGATCCTCCAGGGCTGAAGGAGGCTAACCGGCGTGGAACCCGGCGTCTATCGATACGAGCTCACCGTGCCCGCGGCGGCGGTGGATGGCAACGGGCACGTGAACAACGTGGAGTACCTCCGCTGGATGCTGGAGGCCGCGGTGCGGCATTCCGACCAGCGCGGATCCACCCAGGCGGTGCGCGACCTGGGCGCGGCCTGGGTGGTGCGCACCCACCACCTGGAGTACCTCCGCCCGGCCTTTGCCGGCGAGCGCCTCGCCGTGCTCACCTGGGTCGCCGAGTTCCGCAAGGTGCGCTCGCGGCGCCGCTACCGGATCTTCCGGGTGGCCGACGGTGCCCTGCTGGCCGAGGGCGAGACGTTGTGGGTGCTGATAGACGCCAGCAGCGGCCGCCCCCGCTCGATCCCCGAGGCAATCACCCGCCTCTTCACGCTGGTGCCCGAGGCAGCCGAGCCAAAGCAGTTGGATCCCGCCTGCACTTCCTGAGACACCCCCTCGCCAACGCCGAGGACAACCAACCCCTTGTCAACCGGGGCGGAAACAGGTAAGCTATGGGGCAAGCGTCCGGACGCCATCCAGACGGACGGCCGGATGCGTCCTCAGCAACGTCCGCGGGAAGGGACTACCGCTCATGTCGGACAAGGTGCGGATCGCGTTCATCGGGTGTGGCGGCCACGCCACCCACTCACTCTATCCCCAGTTCCATCGCATCGAGGAGATCGACCTGGTCGCCGTGGTCGATCAGCAAGAGGCACTGCGCCTGCGCAACCAACGGCGCTACGGCGCCCGGCGCGCTTATGCCGAGATCGAGGAGATGCTCGACAAGGAGCAGCCGGAGGGCGTGTGCATCTCCGGGCCGCCGCAGATGCACTACGACGTCGGCCGGCAGGTGCTGGCCCGCGGCATCCCGATCTTCATCGAGAAACCGTCCGCCATCGACTTCCAGCACGCCTACGACCTAGCCGAGACGGCCCGCAAGGCCGGCACGTTCGGCTGCACCGCCTTCATGAAGCGCTTCGCCACCGCCTACCAGAAGGCCAAGCAGATCACCGAGAGCGAGGAGTTCGGGCCGGTCTCCATGGTCAGCGTGCGCTACACCCACGGCGCCTACCCCTCCATCTGGGGGATCGAAGACCGTGCCCTCGCCTGTCTGATCGGCAACCAGTGCCATGCCTTTGACCTGGCGCGCTACTTCGGCGGCGACGTGACCGAGCTCTACGCCAACCTGTGCGACCGTGGCGAGGGACGCTTCTGCTTCGCCGTGTCGCTGAAGTTCGCCAGTGGCGCCGTCGGCCTGCTGAACAGCAACGCCACCGACGACCCGGGCTGGAACATCCGTGAGACCCTCAGCGTCTCCGGCCTCCTCTGCAGCGTGGATGTGGAAGACATGATCCGCGTCGACTACCGGCCGCGCCAGTACTGGGCGCCGGACGTGGCGGCCGTTGCCTGGCGCGAGGGGATGTATGCCCTGCCGCACGCCGTCGCCTACGGGCAGGGCGGCATGTACCTCGGCTACGAGGGAGAGCTGCGTCACTTCGCCCAGTGCATCCGCGGCAGCGTGGAGAACCGCTGCTCGCTGTACGACGGCGCCGCCGCCCTCGCCATCGCCGAGGCGATCTGGGAGAGCGCCCACACCGGCAAACCGGTGCGCCCCAAATCGGCCGCCCCAGGGCAGTAGGAGCGCCCGCGCCGGAATACCCGAGCAATCGGGCTTCACACTGTAGGAAGCCGCGGCGCTCCCCGTACACAAACCGTACGCGAACCGTAGGGGCGAAGCATTGGCGGGTCAAACTGATTACGGCGCAGTGCGCCTGGCCCGCCAATGCTTCGCCCCTACGCACCCTGACACCTGACACCTGTCACCTATCACCTATCACCTATCACCTATCACCTGCACCTGTCACCTGTCACCTATCACCTATCACCACCCCTTATGCCTGCCACCCAGACAGGGTGAACAAGCGCGTGGCAGTGTGCGATAATGAGTCTGGCTGCCCAGAGGAGACAAGCCGGATGAAGACCTCGAAGCCCCTTGTCCGACGGGGCGCCTGCCGAGCGCGCCGCCGGTCTGCCACCGCGCTGCTCCGGGCCTCTTGCCTACTGGTCGGCCTGCTGCTTCCCCTCGCTGGCTGTGGGAGTGGGAGCGGCAGCGGCAGTTCCGACCCCCGGCCATCCCCGGCACTCGCAGCCTTCGCGCCGTTCAGCAACCAGATTTTGGGCCTCTTCACGGTCGCGGCCGTGGGGATGGATGAATCCCCCGCTCCCGGCGCCCGCCTGCAACTGGACGCGACCAACCAGCGCCTGCTGGTCGAGTTCCTGCACCCAGACCAAGGGGTGGTCGCGGGACCGTTCGCGCTGACCCAGGTCGCCTCCGCGCCAGATACCTTCGCCGTTGCGGGGGTGAATGGGTTTGGGCTCAGCGGCCTGACCCTCCGCGCCCGGGTGCGGGAGGATGCCTCCGGCCAGCGCGAGGTCTCCTTGCAGATCCTGCAGCCCGGGCGTCGCGACCCCGGTCGGGTCGTCCTCACTCCCCCGCCCGGGATGCAGCAACTGCTGGAGGCGTTCCGCGACTACTATTACTCACTGTCCCAGGACCCACCCTTCGACGCGCTGGATCGCTTCGCGGAGACCGTGCAGACAGTCGTGGACACCTGTGCCGCCCGCTTTGGCTACCTGGGCAACGACGTGGTCGTGACGATCATCCTGGAGGCGCTGGGCGATCTGTTCCTGCCGGCCGACTACAAGCAAGAGTTGCTGGCGGGGCCCCCCTACCTGAACAGCACGATCGGCGACCCGATCCTCACCGGGTTTAAGCCGCACCTGCAGCGGGGTGAGGGCCGCTTCCGCCACTTCACGGCCAACGCCCTGGCGATAGGCCTGGACCTCACCGGCGGCCTCCTCGTGAACCTGGCGGCACGCATTGTCGGCGGCGACTGGGAGTTTCTGGAGGACCGCGACGGCGACATCGCCGCCGACCTGGAGACGAACGCCATCGGCCGCGACTTTGGGCGCCTGCTGGAGCAGATGGCGGAGGACGGCACCCTGAACGATGGGGTCACCGTCAAGCGGTTCCTGCATGACCGCTTTGGCGAGCGCTCGGCCGACTCCCGCCCGCCCTACCCCCTGCGACCCAACCGGTGAACCACGCGCCACGGCTGATCCTGCTGGAGAACACCTTCCTGCCGGACGCGCACGCGAACCTCTTCGCCGTCCTGGCCGAGGATGAAGACGGCGACACGCTGACCTACACCTGGAGCTGGCACGGGCCAGCCAGCGAGTGTGGCCAGGACCAGGGGCCCGGCCCGGGGGGCGAGGCGACCCGCATCTACTACCACGGGGAGTGTTCGGCCGCGCTGGAAGCGCAGACCTACGTTACCGTGACGGTCAGTGACGGCAAGGGAGGCGTCGTCTCCCACACCCTCGGGCTGCGCGACGAGGGCAGCTTCGATCTCACCGGGCAGTAAGCGCCCCGCCCGTGTCCGCGCTGGCGCCGGCGTGGACACGGGCAAGGAGTTCGCCCCCACGGCGTGGAATCGGGTGCAGGCGGCACGGGCGGGCAGCCCACCGCCTTCAGTTCCCGGGGGAGACCATGCTCAAGCACCCACAGCTCACCCTGCAGCGCCTCGAGCGCTGCCTCAACCACGAGATACGGCCCCGCCTCTACCAGGAGCGCACGCCACTGGAGGTGGCCGTTTACCAGTGTCAGGACCCGATCCCGCACGCCGAGGCGGTGCGCCGCGAGTTTCGCCCCGTGCCGCTCGGCTTCCGCTGGGGCCCCGCCTGGTCCACCGCCTGGTTTCGCCTGCGCGGCACTATCCCGGCCGCCTTTGCCGGTAAGGAGGTCGTCGCCCTCATCGATACCGCCTCCGAGGCGCTGGTGTGGGACGGCGATTCCCCCGGCCAGGGCCTCGACACCAACCGCGACGACTACCTCCTGACGGAAAGCGCCGCCGGCGGCGAGCCGGTGGAGCTGTACGTGGAGGCCGCCGGCAACCACCTGTTCGGCATCTCCGCGATGGGCGCGCAAGACGGCCTGGCGCGCATCCCGGAGCCGTTCGAGCTGCGGCAGGCCCACCTCGCCTGGCGCGACCGCGACTACTGGGATCTCTACCACGATTTCCGCGTGCTCCTCGACCTGCTGAAGGCGCTGCCGGAAAGCGATCCGCGCCGGGCGCAACTACTCTACACCCTCAACGAGAGCACCAACCGGCTCCTCACCGGCGAGGGTCCCGTTTCCGCCCGCCAGGTGCTAGCGCCCGCCCTGGCGCTGCCGGCGCGCGCCTCGGCGCATCAGGTGAGCGCCATCGGCCACTCGCACATCGACGTGGCGTGGCTGTGGCCGCTGCGCGAGACGATCCGCAAGTGCTCGCGCACCTTCTCCACCGTGCTGCGCTACATGGAGCGCTACCCGGACTACAAGTTCGGGCAGAGCCAGCCGCAGCTTTACGCCTTCACCAAGGAGCACTACCCGAAGCTGTACGAGCGCATCAAGCAGGCAGTGGCCGCCGGCCGCTGGGAGCCGGTCGGCGCGATGTGGGTGGAGGCCGACTGCAACCTCTCCTCCGGCGAAAGCCTGGTGCGCCAGGTTCTCCACGGCAAGCGCTTCTTCATGGAGGAGTTCGGCGTGGAGACCGACGTGCTCTACCTGCCGGATGTCTTCGGCTACTCCGCGGCGCTGCCGCAGATCCTGAAGAAGGCGCGCGTCAACTACTTCATGACCCAGAAGATTAGCTGGAACCAGTTCAACCGCTTCCCGCACCACACGTTCCTCTGGCAAGGGATCGATGGCACGCGCGTCTTCTCCCACTTCCTGCCCGCCGACACCTACAACAGCCTCTACACTCCCAGCGAACTGCGCCTGGGCGAGAGCCGCTTCCTCGACTCTGACCGCGCTCACCGCTGGCTCTACCTGTTCGGCTACGGCGACGGGGGCGGTGGCCCCACCCAGGAGATGCTGGAAGCGGCCAAGCGCCTGAAAGACCTGGACGGCGTGCCCCGCGTGGAGCAGGAGTTCGCGCGCGACTTCTTCCACAAGGCCGAGGCGGAGGCGAAGGATCTCCCGGTGTGGGTAGGCGAGCTCTACCTGGAGCTGCACCGCGGCACCTACACCACCCAGGCCTACAACAAGAAGATGAACCGCCGCTGCGAGCTGCTGCTGCGCGACGCCGAGTTCTTCGCCAGCCTGCGCCCCGGCGCGTTCCAGAACTACCCCGCCGCCGCGCTGGACCGCTGCTGGAAGCTGGTGCTCCTCAACCAGTTCCACGATGTGATCCCCGGCTCGTCCATCGGCTGGGTCTACGAAGATTCCCGCCGCCAGTACGCCGAGGTGGAGCAAACCGCCGAGCAGATCATCGGCGACGCCCTCACCGAGCTGGCAGCCGAGGTAGACACCAGCGGCCGCGACCAACCGGTGATCGTCTGGAACAGCCTCAGCCGCGCCCACTACGGCACCGTCCAGGTTCCCGTGGGCGACCAAACGCCGCAGAGCGTGGTGGATCCAGACGGCTTCCGCTTCCCGGTGCAGATCGTGACCGAGGAGGGCCAGCGCTACGCCCTCTTCGTCGGGGAGGCCCCCCCCTACGGCTACGCCGTCTACAACTTCAGCGACCAGCCCGTGGAGGATGTGCCGCGCACCGGGGTGACGGTGACCGAGCGCTCCCTGGAGAACGGCCTGCTGCGCGTGGAGCTGGACGACCGCGGCCTGCTCACCAGCGTGCTTGACAAGCGCTACGACCGTCAGGTTCTGGTGCCGGGCCAGCCCGCCAACGTGCTGCAGCTCTTCGACGACCGCCCCAACAACTGGGATGCCTGGGATATCGACGCCTTCTACGCCGAGACCGGCCGCGACCTCACCGAGGTGGAGAGCATCCGCGTGGTGGAAACCGGCCCGGTGCGCGGCGCCATTGAGGTGGTCCGCCGCTTCGGCAACTCGCTGGTGCGGCAGACGATCCGCCTGGTGGCCCACAGCACCCGCATCGACTTCGTCACCGAGGTGGACTGGCACGAGCAAAGCAAGCTGCTGAAGGTGGCGTTCCCGGTGCAGATCAACGCCAACCAGGCCAGCTTCGAGATCCAGTACGGGCACGTGCAGCGGCCCACCCACCGCAACACCTCCTGGGATCTAGCGCGCTTCGAGGTGGTGGGCCACAAGTGGGCAGACCTGTGCGAGGGAGACTACGGGGTAGCGCTGCTGAACGACTGCAAGTACGGCCACGACGTGCAGGGGAACACGCTGCGCCTCAGCCTCCTGCGCGCCCCGAACGAGCCGGATCCGAACGCCGACCGGGGCCAGCACCGCTTCACCTACGCCCTCTACCCGCACCGCGGCGGCGTCCGCTTCGGCGGCGTCATCGCCGAGGCGTATCGCCTGAACGTGCCCCTGCGCGCCACGCCGGTCACTAGCCATCCGGGTCAGCGGCCGCCGGAGCACTCCTTCTTCACCCTCGACAGCGGGGATGTCTTCCTCGAGGTGATCAAACGCGCCGAGAAGGAGGATGCCCTGGTGCTCCGCCTCTATGAGGGGCACAACACCCGCGGCACGGTGACGCTCACCACCTCGCTGCCGGTGCGCCAGGCGTTTCTCACTGACCTGATGGAGGACCCGATCCAGGAACTGCCGGTTGAGGAGGGCAAGATCCGCATCCCGGTGAACCCGTTCGAGATCGTTACCCTGCTCCTGCGCGGGTAACCCCTCCTCGCCCAAGATCGACTGCCGCGGCGGGACCACACCGGTTGTGGTCCCGCCGCGCTGCTCTGGCAGCCGCTGTTCCGGGGCCAAGGGGCCAACACTACCGATTGCGGCGGGGCTAGGCTGGGGAGAGCAGCCGCAGGGCATCGCGGAGGAAGGCGGCCCCGAAGAAGAGCATGGCGCCCCCGCAGATCACCAGCACGGCGCGCTGGCTGCGCTCTCCCAGCACCTTGGTACCCCGGTGGCTGGCGGCGGAAAGAAGCTCCAGCCAGACGAGGTCGCACAGCCAGTGCAGCACGACGAAAACCCCGAAGACCAACAGGCCGAGGCCGGCCGCCTGCGTCGCCAGCGCCAGGCCGACGGTAGCCCACCACACCAGGAAGTAGGGGTTGGCGCCGGTGAGCACCACGCCGGTGGTGATCGGATGTCGCGAGCGCGGCAGGCCGGCCTCCGCGCTGCCCTGGCGCGTGGCCAGCATCTGTAGGCCCATCAGCACCAGGAAGGCGCCGCCCGCCAGCCCGATGCCGACGCGCACCCCGGTGCGCTGCAGCACCTGCCCCACGCCCACCAGGGTCAGCAGCACCAGCGGGAACTCCACCAGGCCGTGCCCGATGGCGACCAGCGCCCCGGCGTGCCGCTGCCGGGTGCCCGCCACCACCGTCGCCGCCGTCATCGGCCCTGGGGCCAGCACCCCCGACAGCGAGATCACCACCACTTTGAGCAGGAAGCCAACCATCAGCCGCTCCGCGCCGCCCCTTTCCCAACACCTGTCCACAGTCTACCACTAAGCCTCCCCCAAAGCCAAGGGCTACGCCGGAAATCCGCGGTGGGGAACCGCATTGCCCACATCGCCTGAAGCCGATGGGCCTCCGCGAGAGTCTAACCCTCGGGCGGCAGGCCGGCAAGGGCCCCCTCGGGCACCCCTGTCAGACAGAGAATGGCCGCCGCGACTAGCGGGAGGGTTCTTGATGGGTAGCTGGGCAGAGCCACCAGGCATCCCCCACCGGCGGGGGAGGCACTGCGGGGCCCGGGCCGAGGGGCACGCCGTGCTGGCGCTGTGCGCCCTTTGCCTGGTGCTGCTTCCAGGGGCGCAGGCAGCACCAGGGGGAATCACCTTCCTGGAAGAGCCGTGCCCCGACGAGTTCAGCCTGCAGGGCACCGCTCGCGGCCTGACGGGCAGCCGCAGCGCGCGCGTCGTGCTGAACTATGCCGGCGCGCGGCGCTTCCTGGCGCTAGAGCTAAGCGCCCGGCAGCTCACCCTCCGCAAGGTTCACGGCGGCGCGACCACCCTCCTCGCCACCGCCGCGCTGCCGCAGGCCACGGACGGCACGCTCCGCTTCGCCGTGAAGCGGCGGGCGTGGCGCCTGACGCTGATCGCCAACGGGAGGGTGGTGGCCCGCGCCTACGACCGTGAGCTGCATGGCGGTCGGACCGGCTGGCAGGCATCCCCGGGGGTGACCGTTGCGCTGCGCCAACAGGCCACCGAGCCGGTCGCCTTCGCCGACGACTTCACCCGCGGCGCGGGCGAGGCTGGCCCGTGGGAGGCGCTGGCCGGCCGCTGCCGCGTGTCCGAGGTCGCGGTGGGTAACCACGAGGGAACCCCGGGCCGCTATAGCAGCAACGCCTTCTCGTGGGAGGTGCAAGCCCGGCCGCAGGCGCTCTGCACCACCGGCTACTGGTTCTGGGACCACTACGCCGTGGAGGCTTCCGTGAAGCCGGAGACGCGCGGTGCCGTGGGCATCGCCGCCTACGTGCAGGATCCGGCCAACCTGCTCCTGTTTCGCTGGACGGCGGCAGCACCCGGCCGCCCCGGGTCGGGCGCGTGTCAAATCGCGCGGGTGCGCGAGGGAAAGATGGCCGTGCTCGCGTCGCGGCCCGGCGGCTACGAGCCGGGGCAGTGGTATCGCCTGCGCCTGGAGCTCTTCGACGGCGAGCTGGTGGCCTTCATCGACGGCCGGCCGGTGTGTCGGGCGCGCGATGACACCTTTGGCCAGGGGAAAGCCGGCCTCTACGCGCGCAACTGCGGGCGCGTCCTCTTCGACGACGTGAGCATCAGCGCCGTGGACGGCCTGCGCGATGCCCTGGCGACAGACGCGCCCGGCCAGTGGGAGGATGCTGCCGGCGCCTGGCGCACCGATCTCCAATCACGCTCCCGGTCGACGCTGCGCGCCGGGGAGGCGATGACGGTGACCGGCCGGCCAGACTGGCACGAGGGCGTGGTGGCGGCGCAGGTGACGCCCGGCAAGGCCCGGGAGGTGGGCCTCCTCTTTGCCTACCGCCGCCCAACCGACACCCTTCTCTTCCGGGTGCCCGCCACGACGCCTGGGAAGGCGGCGCTTGTCGCGGTGCGCGGTGGGAAGCGAACGCTGCTGGCTGAGTCGGCGGCGCGCGTCGCGGTGGGCAAGGGAGCGCGGCTGCGGGTGGAGACCACGGGCGGGCGTATCCGGGCCTCGGTGGGAGGCCGGCAGGTGCTGGCGGCAGTGCTGCCGGAGTGCCCGCCGGGGCGGGTGGGCCTCTACGCCAACGGGCCGGCCGGCGCGCGCTTCCGGGATCTGGCGGTCTCTTTCCCCCCAGCGCCGCCACCAGCGCCCCGCGTCGAGGCACAGTTCGCCCAGGAGGAGTCGATGGCCGGCTGGGCCTCTCCCCTCGGCTCCTGGCGCCCCGACCCGGCCGGCTTCTTCTGGCACACCGGCACGTTCTACGGCAACACCCGCGCGCGCCTCGCGCTGCCCCCCGGCGCCAGCCACAGCACGCTGGTCCTCCACGCCCAGGGCACCGAACCCGACACCGGCTACCGGCTGGAGGCACACCTGGCGGCCGGCGGCCCCTCGCGCCTCGAGCTGTACCGCCAGGGCCGATTGATGAAGCGCACGGAGGGCGCCTGGCCGGCCGACCAGGCTCGCCAACTGCGCCTCTGGCGCGAGGAGGACCTGATCGTGGGCACGCTGGACGGGCAGGCCGCCGTCTGGTTCCGTGACCCACAGCCGCTGCCGGGCACGCGGGTCGGTATCCGCAGTGGCCATGGCGAGGCGGGGGTGGCAGCCCTGGAGGCCACCGGCAGCAACCTGCTCGACTGCACCTTCGCCGGCCCACCCACCGAGTGGTGGGCTGCCCGCGGCGTGTGGGACGTCGCCCAACGCTGGCCCTGCGACGACCGCTGGTCCTTCTTTGGCGGCCTGCGAAGCGAGTCGCCGATGCTGTGGACGAAGCACGCCTACGCGGGCAACCTCACCGTGGAAGCGTGGGTGGCGCTTTACATGGACGCCCCGGACGACGCCCAGGTTGGCTACACCCACCCCAGCGACCTGAACCTCTCCATCTGCGCCAATGGCAAGGACGTATCCAGCGGCTACACCTTCCAGTTCGCCGCCTGCAACAACACGGTGACGCGGATCCTGCGCCGGGAGCAGGTGGTGGCGGAGAACCGCTCGCTGCTGATGCAGAACCCCACCCGGGTGAACCTAGCGTTCCAGCGCCACTGGTTCCACCTGCGTGCCGAGAAGGAAGGCCGCCGCGTCCGCTTCTTCGTCGACGGCCGCCTGGCCGGGGAGTACACCGACCCGGAGCCGCTGCCGGGAGGCCAGGTGGCGCTGTGGACCTGGCGCAACGGCCTGATGGTGGCGCGGGCGCGCGTTTGGTACGAGAAGGACGCTGGCTACGTGCCGTTCCCGGTGCCCGCCGCCGCCCCCGCGCCCACCCGCACCGGTGGCTGGCGCCTGCTCGGCTCGTCGCCGGTCATCCTCGGGTGCGACTTCGAGGGGGGCACGGGCGGTTGGCGCGCCATCACCGACGGCGACGGGCCGATTCTTGCGCTGGGCAACGGAGCGCCCGGCGGCGGCCGGCACAGCCTGCGCGTGGTGAACCGTGTCTCGGGTGGCGACCTGGGCGTCACCCCTGGCCTGCCGCCGTTCGACGCGGCCCGGTTCCCGGTGCTGCAGTTCGCCTACCGCCTGCCGAAGGGGGTGCAGATCAACCTCTACCTGCGCCTGCGCCGGCAGCCGCTCTTCTTCGGCCTCACCGCTCCCGAGGTGATCGAGCGCGGCCACGCCTCGCTGGGGCCGGTACCTGACCTGGTCGCCGACGGCCAGTGGCACACCGCGCGGGTCGATCTGCGTGGGGCCATCCGACGCCTCTATCCAGCCCTGGCGCAGCTCCCAGTGGCAGAGCTCTGCTTTCGCGCCCCGAATGTGGAGTACCTGCGCTCGGGCTTCGGCGGCAACCGCTGGGGCACGGAGTACGGCCTGGACAGCATCCGCCTGATCGGCACTTCCCAAACCACCCCCGCGGAGGCCGAAGCGTTGCTCTCACCGAAATGAGGCGGCCGGCGCGCTGGGGCTCGCCGCGGCTGCCGCTGGGCTACCGGATGCTCACGGGATTCGGCTGGCCGCGGCGGCATCCACCAGCCAACAGAGGTCGCCC
>JAAZEB010000262.1 GCA_012512505.1 Armatimonadota bacterium
CGCCTCTTCACGCGCCCCCACCCGCCCCACCGTGTGAGGGCCATCCCCGGGTGATGCAGTCCTCTCGGGATTCCCACCCTGCTACTGCCCCGCGACGAGCGCCTCGAACTCCTCCTCGCTCAGCACCGTCACCCCGAGCTGCCGCGCCTTGGCCAGCTTCGAGCCCGCGCCCTCGCCTGCCACTACGTAGTCCGTCTTCGCGCTGACGCTGCCAGACGCCCGCCCACCCAGCGACTTCACCAGCGCCGCGGCGTCCTGGCGCGTGCGGCGCGTCAGCCCGCCGGTGAAGACGAACGTCTTGCCGGCAATCGGACTGTCGGTGGGAGGAGACGCCTCTGCCCCGCTCGTGCTGGCGGGGGCCTCGGGAGGCTGCACCCCGGCGGCGCGCAGCTTCCGCAGCAGAGCGTGCGTTTGCTCCTGCGCGAAGAAGCGGGCGACACTGGCGGCGATCTACGGGCCGATCCCGGGCACTTGCTGGATTTCCTCGGCGGGCGCCGCCTCCAGCGCCGCGAGCGAGCCAAAGTGATTGGCCAGCAACTCGGCGACGTGCTCGCCCACGTGCCGGATGCCCAGGGCAAAGATCAGGCGCGCCAAGGGAGCGCCACGCGAGGCGTCGATGTGACGCACGATCTTCTCGGCCAGCGTTTTGCCCATCCGCTCCAGCGGCAGGAGTTGCTCCACCGTCAGCGAGTAAAGGTCGGCCGCGTCTTGCACCAGGCCCTTCTCCACCAACTGCTCGATCTGGGCAGGGCCGATCCCCTCGATGTCCATCGCCCCCCGCGCCACGAAGTGCGCGATGCGCCGCTTCACCTGTGCCGGGCAGGCCACGCCGACGCAGCGGGCCACCGCCTCTCCCTCGGGGCGCTCCACCGGCTCGCCGCACGCCGGACACCGCTCCGGGAAGACGAACGGCTTCTCGGCGCCGGTGCGCTTCGACGTCACCACCGTCACCACCTCCGGGATGACGTCGCCGGCGCGCTGGATCACCACCGTATCGCCGATGCGCACGTCTTTGCGGCGGATCTCATCCTCGTTGTGCAGCGTGGCCCGCGAAACGGTAACGCCCCCCACCTCCACCGGCTCCATCACCGCCACCGGGGTGAGGGCGCCGGTGCGGCCCACCTGCACCAGGATGTCACGCACCACGGTGGTGGCCTGCGTTGGTTGGAACTTGAAGGCGATCGCCCAGCGCGGGCTGCGCGACACCTGTCCCAGCGCCTCTTGCAGCGCCAGCGCGTTCACCTTCACCACGACGCCGTCAATGTCGTGGGGTACCATGGCGCGGCGCGGCTCCCACTCGGCGCAGTAGGCCACCACGGCATCGATGCCGCGGCAGAGGCACGAGTCGCCACTGGTGGGAAAGCCCCAACGGCGGAGGGTGGCCAACAGGTCAAAGTGCGTGTCGAACTGAATTCCCTCGCGGTAGCCGATGCCGTAGGCGAGGAACTGCAGGCGCCGGCCGGCGGTAACGGCAGAGTCGAGCTGGCGCAGCGAGCCGGCGGCGGCGTTGCGCGGGTTGGCGAAGGCGGGCTCGCCGTTTGCCTCACGCTCGGCGTTGATGCGTCGAAACTCCTCGTGGGTGATGAACACCTCGCCGCGCACTTCGATCCGGGGCGGCCAGTCGGTGCCCTGCAGGCGCAGCGGCAGTGCGCGCACCGTTTTCAGATTCTGCGTGACCAACTCCCCGGTGGTGCCATCGCCGCGGGTGGCGCCGGCCACGAGGACGCCCTCCTCGTAGGTGAGCGACACGCCCAGGCCGTCGATCTTCAGCTCTGCCACGTACTCGATCGCCTCGGTGGCCGGCCGATCCAGCATCCGCTTCACCCGCGCGTCGAAGGCGCGCAGCTCCTCGTGGGAGAAGCAGTTGGCCAGGCTGAGCATCGGCACGCGGTGCTGGTAGCTCTGGAACGCCTCCGCCGGCGGCGCGCCCACCCGCTGAGTTGGGCTGTCCGGGGTGATCAGGTGCGGGTTCGCCGCCTCCAGCGCCGCCAACTCACTCAGCAGGCGGTCATACTCGGCGTCGGACACCTCCGGGCTGTCCAGCACGTAATAGCAGTAGTTGTGGTGATGGATCTGGGCGCGCAGCGCCGCGATCCGCTCTTCCGGCGTCGCGAACAGGCTCAGCTCACTCACGGGGTCCTCGCAAGTCAGGCATCGTATCAGTTCATTATAGCACGACGGCGTCGAAACGGGAATCACCTTGAGCTTGCCGGCGCTTGTGCGGTATAATCGGATCCGGGAGACCACCTTGAAGGGACACAACCGCTGACGTGAGCCCCGACCCGCCGCAGGAATCTGCCGACCAACAGCCGCCGGACACCCCCCGCCGCTCCGGCCGCACCTCACGGCTGCTCCTCCTTGCCGCCGCGGCGGTCATGCTGGTTGCGGCCCTCTACAACACGCTCCTGTCGCGCTCGCTGGGCCGCCACGAGATCTTCGTCTATGGCCAGAACCGTTGGGCGCCCGGCCTGCCGGCCTCGGTGCGCGTCATCATCGTGCGCCGTGGCGACCAACGCCCGGTCGCCGAGGTGCCGGTGCGGCTGGTCCTCTTCCGCCCGCGAGCGGAGTACGTGGAGCTTGCCAGCGGCCGCACCAATGAGGCCGGCACCCTCGACACCACCTTCACCGTGCCCGACGGCGAGGGCCAGGCCCAGCTCGTCATCGTCGCCGAGGGGCGCAAACAGGTGGATCGCCCGGTGCTGCTGGTTCCCGCCTACCGCATCCACCTGAGCACCGACCGTCCGGCCTACCGCGCCGGGCAGAACGTGCGTCTGCAGGTGTGGGTCGCGCGCGCTGGCACCGGCCAACCCGCGAGTGAGCGAACCGTCTCCGTGCGCGTCTTCGCCCCGGACGGCACTCCGGTGGTGGCACGGCCCCTACGCACCGACGCCCACGGGCGTGCGGCAACCCAGGTGGGCCTGGCCCCGACGGCACCAGCCGGCACCTACCGTTTCCGGGTGACGGTGGGTCCCTCGACGGTGCAGACGGTACTGCCGGTGGTGGCCGCGCCGGCCCCACCCTTCCCGGCCTGGCTCAGCGAGGTCACCCGCTTCGCCGTTCCCGGCGGCCTGGTGCGCGGGCGCGTGGCCGCCGCCGACCGCCTGGGAAGCGCGCTGCGCGGCGCCCGGGCCCGCGTTTGGCTGGAGAACGCCGCCGGACGCACCGTCTCCTGGTCCTCCGGCCAACTGGACGCGCGCGGTGAGATGACGTTCGGCCTGCCCGCGCCCCACGCCGACAAGCCGGCAACCCTCCGCCTCCTCGCCGAGGTGACTGACTCCCGCCTGCAGGTCGCCCGTGCTCTCCAGACGGTTGCCCTCACCCCGGAGCCGATCCAGCTCGCCGCCGTGCCGGAAGCCGGCACGCTGGTGCCCGGCGTCCGCAACCAGCTTTTCCTGGTGGCGCGCTACCCGGATGGTTCGCCGGCCGCGGCCACGCTGCGCTACACCCTCCAGGGGCGGCGGGGTACGGTGCAGACCGGCCCGCTCGGGGTGGCCGCCGTCACCTTCACCCCGAAAGGGGAAGCGCCCAGCCTCACGGTGACCGCCACCGACCGCTTTGGCCGCACCGGCTCCTACCAGGCCAACCTTGCTCTGGCCACCCAGTCGCCGACGGAGTGGAGACTGCGCGACCGCTACCGGGCGCTGACCGGGCGTCCCCGGCGCGACCCGCCGCCGCCAATCCTTCTGCGCCCCGACCAGGCGTTCTACGCTGCCGGCGGGCTACTGCGCCTGGAGGCGTTCTCTCCGGGCGCCGACGGCCCACTGTATGTGGATGGCTTCGTGGATGGCCAGACCGCCTTCACGCGCACTCTGCAACTGCGCGACGGACACGGCGTTCTGGAGATACGCCTGCCGGAGGGAATCCACGGCAGGCTCTGGCTGCGCGCCTACCGGTTAGGGCCCTGGGGCGATGCCGTCCGCGCCGCGCGCGCCGTCTTTGTTCGGCCCAACGGGGTCGCCCAGGCTTCGCTGCGCCTCGGCCGGCCCGCCTACCGCCCCGGCCAGGAGGGTCACCTGACCCTGAACAGCGAGCAGCCGCTCTCGGCCGTGGTGGTTCTCAGCCGAACGCTCGCCGGGAAGGCGGTTGTCGAACCGCCGCTGGTGGGTCCGGCGTCACTGATGGCCCCCACCCGTCCGGGAGCGCCCCGCGGGGAGGACAGCCCAGCCCCGGAGGCCAGCGTCGAGCAGAAGCAAACCGCGGCGTTCGCCGCGCTGGCGCTGCTGCCGCCGCCAGACGGATGGAGTCTGCAGGAAGACGTATGGGCCCGCAACCAGGCCCAACTCCGGCAGCGCCAGGCACAGTCCTGGGCCTGGCTGCGCTGGGCGGTGCTGGCGCTGCTGGGCGGACTCTGGCTGCTGGCGCTCGTCACCCGCGCCTTCTCTCACGCCCCGGCCAACGGCGAGGAGAGTGGACGCGCGGCGGCCTCGCCCCTGCGCTTCGCCGCCGCGGCCACGCTTGTCGCCCTGGTGGCCACCTTCCTCTTCCGCCTCGGCCGCGAGCCGGCGCCCAAGAGCGTCAGTGCCACTGCCCAGGTGATCGCCGCGCTGCAGAAGGAACAGGAGAAACAGACCACCAGCGCCGTGCGCCGGTTGCCCCTCCTTCCGCATCCGGTCAGCCGCAGCATCCCGGTGCCCGAGGTCGCCTTCTGGAAGACTGACCTTAGCACTGGTGCCGAGGGGCACGTCACCACGCGCTTCACCGCGCCCGCCGCCCCCGGGGAGTGGTGGCTGACAGCGGTCGGGGTGACCTCCGACGGCACGGTCGCGCGCAGCACGACGCCGCTGCCGGTCACCGCGACGGTACTGGCCGAGGTGGAGGCCCCGCCCCAGGTGCGGGCGGGCGACGTGGCAAGCGTCACCGTGCGCGTGCGCAATCCGCTGGCGGTGCCCCAGCCGATCCGCTGGAAGCTGATGGTCGGCCCTGGCCTCTTCATGGTTGGCGAGCCGGTACACGCCGCCACGATCCCTGCCGGCGCGGCCCTCACCCGCCACCTCCGCGTCGGGGTGATCGACCGGCCCGGCCTCGCGCCGCTGACGGTGCGCGTTTCCGGCCAGCACGACACGCTCACTTTCCGGCGCGAGCTGGAGATCCGGGCTGCCACCGACGAAGCCACCCGCACCTACGCCGGCCAACTGGCCCAGGAGGCCTCCCATCAGATCCACCTGACCGGCGCCGCGCGGGAGGCAACACTCTCGCTGCAGGGGTCGCCGGCGGAGCTGGCGGCAACGCGGCTGGCAGAGCTGCCGCGCGCACCGCTGGCTGGCGCCATCAACCAGGCCGCCGTGCTTGACATCGCCCGCCTGGCGCTGCCCGCCGGCCAGAGCAGCCGGGCCCTGGCCATCCTCACCCTGGAGCGCGGCCTGCAAGAGCTACTGGCTTACCGGGATCGACAGGGAGGCTTCGCGGCGTTCCCCGGCGGCGAGCCGGACGTGCCCAGCACCCTCTACGCCGCCGCCGTCCTGGAGTCGCTCAAAGAGCACCTGCCGGCCGCGGGACCGCTGGCGCGCGCCGCCCGGGTGTGGGTCCGCTCGCAGCAGCGCGCCGATGGCACCTGGCCGCTGGGCCGTGGCAGCAGCGAGCTGGCGGCCGCCTTCGCCGCGTTCTGCCTTGGCCCCCGCGATCCGGCCATCCAGAGCGCCCGACGCCGCTACCGCTCCTTCCAGAGCGACGACCCCTACCTGCTGGCCCTGGCCGCGCTTGGGTTTGGTAGCCCCGGCGGCCCGGATGAGGCCAGCGCCGACCGCCTCGCCGCGCTTGCCGCCGCCACGCCCGCCGGCCGTCGCTGGGTTGCCGCCGGAACCACGGTGCAGGGCCTGGCCGGAGAGGCCAGCGCCGCCGAGACAACCGCCCTCGTGCTGGCCGCCCTGACCCCGGGAGGCGCGCACCAACGGCTGGTGGCGGAGGGACTCTCCTTCCTTGCCGCCACCCGCCAGCCCGGTGGCGGCTGGGGCAGCCCGTTCGGCACCGCGATGGCGCTGCGTGCCTTTGCCGCCGCGGCACCCGTCGCGACCAAGCCAGGCACGGTGCTTGTCCAGGTGAACGGCCGTCCCTACGGCCGGTTGAGCGCCGCGGCCCCGACGCTGGACCTGCGTGACCTCCTGGCCCCGGGGGCGAACACGGTGACGCTGCTCCCCGAGGGCAACGGCCCCCTCTACTACGAGCTGAACGTCACCAGCAGCGGCCTGACAAGCGCGGCATCGCCGGGGGCACCCACGCTGAGAGCGACCTACTCGCCGCGGGTGGTTGGCAGCCGGGAGGTGGTACGCTTCAGCGCGCGCCTGGCTGCTGAGGACTCCGGACTGCTCTGCCTGGAGGTGCCGATCCCGGCCGGCTTCCGCCCGGTGCGCCAGGATCTGGAGCGGCTGGTTGCCCAGGGTGAGGCCGTGGCGATGCAGGCCGAGGCCCGGCTCATCCGCCTCTTCGTTGCCGCCGCGGCCGGCCGGCAGTCGCACCGGCTCAGTTTCCGGCTGGTGCCCCCCGGTCAGGGCAGCGTCCTGGCGCCAGCGCCGTGCGCCTACCCAGTGGCCGCGCCCGCCGCCCGGGCCTATGGAGAGGCCGTGCGCCTCACCGTGCCGCCGGGATAGCAGCGCCACCAACCCTCCCGCCTCCCGCCGTAGGAGGCATCGCTAACGCCGACCGGTCGGAGCGCCGGCGTCCCGCCGGCCGCCGCCGGAGGCGTCTCCGCGCTGACGATCCGGCGGATCTCCGGCCGGTGGTAAGGGCGAAGCATTGGCGGGTCAAACAGATTGCGGCGAGTGATGGCCGAGTGAACTCGATTGCCCTCGCCTGAATAGGGAGCCTCGGTGTGCTACCGCCGAGACTCCCTCACTATTGAGTTATCCCGGCCATCAGCCGACGCTGGTGGTGGACGCTACGCTTCGTCTTTCCTGGCCAAGTCGAACCGGTCAAGGTTCATCACTTTGTTCCAGGCGGCCACGAAGTCGCGCACGAATTTCTCCTGCGCGTCGGCGCAAGCGTAGACTTCCGCCAGGGCACGAAGTTGGGAGTTCGACCCGAAGATCAGGTCAACACGGGTAGCGGTCCACCTGAGTTCTCCCGTCTTCCGGTCACGTCCCTCAAAGAGTTCCGCCTTCTCCGAAACCGGCGCCCACACCGTACCCATGTCCAGCAAGTTCACGAAGAAATCGTTGGTCAGCGTTTCGGGCCGTGTGGTGAAGACGCCGTGTTGGGAGCCATCCGCGTTGGTGTTCAACACGCGCATGCCGCCGATCAGCACCGTCATCTCGGGCGCCGTCAAGGTTAGCAATTGCGCCTTGTCGATCAGCAGTTCCTCTGCCCGGACCGCGTAGCGGGCCTTCTGGTAATTGCGGAAACCATCCGCAATCGGCTCCAGCACGGCGAAGGAGGCGATATCCGTCTGCTCCTGGGTGGCATCCATGCGTCCCGGCGTGAAGGGCACCGTCACCGGGCAGCCCGCGTTCTTCGCCGCCTGCTCGACACCCGCGCAGCCCGCCAGCACGATCAGATCCGCCAGCGAGACCTTCTTGCCGCCCGTCTGTGCCTCGTTGAACGCCTGTTGGATACCCTCCAATATCCCCAGCACTTTCGCCAATTGATCCGGCCGATTCACCGGCCAATCCTTTTGCGGCGCCAGGCGAATGCGGGCGCCGTTGGCGCCACCGCGCTTGTCGGAGCCGCGGAAGGTGGCGGCCGACGCCCAGGCGGTCGAGACCAAAGCCGACACCGACAGGCCGGAGGCCAGGATCGTCTCCTTTAGGGTGGCAACGTCCTGGTCATCGATCAGGACGTGATCGACGGCGGGGATGGGGTCTTGCCAGATGAGTTCTTCGGCCGGCACCTCGGGACCGAGATAGCGCGTGCGCGGGCCCATGTCACGGTGCGTCAACTTGAACCACGCGCGGGCGAACGCCTCGGTAAACTCATCGGGATTTTCGTAGTAGCGCCGCGCGATCTTCTCGTAGACCGGGTCATACCGCAGCGCAAGGTCCGTGGTGAGCATGGCCGGGGCGTGGCGCTTGGACGGATCGTGCGCATCCGGCACCGTATCGGCGCCCGCGCCGCCTTTGGGAATCCACTGATACGCGCCAGCCGGGCTTTTCGTCAGTTCCCACTCATAGCCGAAGAGGTTCCACAAGAAGTTGCTAGTCCACTTTGTCGGCGTTGAGGTCCAGGTGACCTCCAGACCGCTGGTGATGGTGTCGCCGCCTTTACCCGTGCCAAAGCTGCTCTTCCAGCCCAATCCCTGCTCTTCGAGGCCGGCCGCTTCGGGCTCGGGTCCCAAATGAGAGGCTGGGCCGGCGCCGTGGGTTTTGCCGAAGGTGTGGCCGCCGGCGATCAGCGCCACCGTTTCCTCATCGTTCATCCCCATGCGCGCGAAGGTCTCGCGGATATCGCGCGCCGCCGCGATGGGGTCGGGGTTGCCGTTCGGGCCTTCCGGGTTCACATAAATGAGCCCCATCTGCACGGCGGCGAGGGGATTCTCCAGTTCCCGGTCGCCGGAGTAGCGCTGGTCTTCCAGCCATTTGCCCTCGGAGCCCCAATAGATATCGAGGTCCGGTTCCCAGACATCCTCGCGCCCGCCGCCGAACCCGAAGGTCTTGAGCCCCATCGTTTCGAGGGCGACGTTGCCAGCGAGGATCATCAGGTCCGCCCAGGAGATCTTGCGGCCGTACTTCTGCTTGATCGGCCAGAGCAGGCGGCGCGCCTTGTCGAGGTTGCAGTTGTCCGGCCAACTGTTGAGCGGCGCGAAGCGCTGCTGGCCCCGGCCACCGCCCCCGCGGCCATCCCCGGTGCGATAGGTGCCGGCGCTGTGCCACGCCATGCGGACGAAGAACGGGCCGTAATGGCCAAAATCCGCCGGCCACCAATCCTGGGAATCGGTCATCAACGCTGCGAGATCGGCCTTCAACGCCGCGAAATCAAGACTGGCGAACTCCCGGGCATAGTCGAAATCCTCCCCCATGGGGTTAGACTTGTCAGAATGCTGATGGAGGATGTCGAGCCGCAACTGGTTCGGCCACCAGTCACGATTGGTCGTACCGCCGCCGGCAGTATGGCCGCGCCTGGTGCCGGTAACCGGGCACTTGCTGGTTTCCGTCATGAGAGGGCCTCCTTCGGTTGATCGAAATGGTCGGGCTTCACGATCCAATAGGAATGCTTTCTCACCAAGGCCGTTTCAAGATACCGAAGCACTATCAAGCCTCATGGTACCTCATCATTCCAGGCCCTCGCTCGGTTTCCTGCCGGTTGTCCGTGACAATTGGTAGGCGAATGCTTTTGTGTATCTGCTGTTACCATGATGAAGCGACATGAGGCTCGAGTCACCACGCACTGCGCCTATACTAAAGCGGAGGAGTGGCTATGAACAGTTTTCTGCAAAATGCGGCCGGATCGCCGGCGTCCCGCCGGCCGGTGGTAGGGGCACGTACGGTTCGTGGCACCCTAAACCGCTGCCGGTGGGATCCCTGCACCCCTCCTACGACGCCGACAGGTTGTCGGCCGGCGCGGCGGGTGTCCCCCGGGTCCGCGATGCCGCCTGGCGGGCAGGCATCTTGTTCGTGGCGGCGCCGCATGCTATAATCGGGCCATGAGCACGCCAGTGGCTGATACCCGCGCGCCGGGCAAGCTGGGCGGGCACGGCCTCCCGGAGCGCTGCTACCCGGCGGCAGGCCTCCTCGGCCTCGCGGCCTTCGCCCTTTACCTGTTCACCCTCGCCCCCGGCCTAATGCCTGGCGATACCGGCGATATGATCCAGGCCGCCGCCACCTTGCGCGAAGCTCACCCGCCCGGCTATCCGCTCTATGCCCTGCTGGGCAAGCTGTTCGTGGCGCTGCCGGTCGGCACCATCCCCTACCGCGTCAACCTGATGTCGGCCTTCCTCGGCGGCCTCTCGGTAGCCCTCGTCTTCCTCTGCCTGGTCCTGCTCACCCGGCAGGCACTGGCCGCCCTGGCTGGCGCCCTCCTCTTCGCCGGCAACTACCTGTTCTGGACCTACTTCGTGCTGGCGGAAACGTTCGCCCTGAACAACTTCTTCCTGGCGCTGACCGCCTTCCTGGCGCTGCGCTGGCGCGAGCAACACCACGCCTCCCTGCCGGGTGCCAACCGCGGCCCGGAGCTCTTGGCGTTCGTCTGTGGACTGAGCCTGGGCAACCACCACACGATGGTCCTCACCTTCCCGGGGCTGCTCCTTTTTGCCGCGGTGGTAGACCGACAGGTGCTGCGTCCGCGGCGGCTGCTGCGCCTGCTGGGGCTGGGGGCGCTGGGGCTGGTGTTGGCCTATGCCTATCTGCCACTGGCGGCGCTCTTCTACCACGACCACCACTGGGAAGACACCGGCACCCTGCGCGGCCTGGTGCGCCTCTTCTTGCGGATGCGCTACGGCACGTTCCAGCTCGCCGCCGCCGA
Organism: Armatimonadota bacterium; assembly: GCA_012512505.1. Taxonomy (GTDB): domain Bacteria; phylum Armatimonadota; class JAAZEB01; order JAAZEB01; family JAAZEB01; genus JAAZEB01. The sequence continues at coordinate 10,387 of JAAZEB010000262.1, forward strand.
GGACAACCCCACCACCCCCGGCGCCCAGGCGGCCCGCTACTTTGGCGCGCTAACGTCTCAGTACCTGCTGCCCGGCTTCCTGCTGGGCATTGCCGGCCTGGTCGTGGCCTTGCGGCGAGACCGCGCCTTCACCCTCTACTGCGGCGGCGGCTTCCTGCTAGGGGTCTTGTTCATCCTCAAGGCGAACATCGACCCCTCTCCCACTGCCTTCGATGCCGCCACCCTCGAGCGCTTCTACCAGCTCCCCAACTTCTTCTTCCTCTTGTGGGTCGGCTACGGGCTGGGCGTGGTGCAGCAGGGAGTGGCCCCCGGGTGGTCCCAACCAGCCAGCGCCCCCACCCCGCCGCTTTGGCGCAAGACCGCGGTGCTGCTGCTCCTGCTGCTGCCGGCCTGGCTGCTGGCGACGAACTACCACAAGGCCAGCCTGCGCGACAACCGGCTCTACGACCAGTTTGCGGCCGACCTCCTGGACTCACTGCCGCGGGGCGCGGTGCTGCTGAGCTGGACCGACGTAGTGGGCATCGGCATGGACTACGTGATGGTGGGGGAACAGCGCCGCCCGGACGTAGCGCTGCTGTTGATGGGGCTGCTTCACACGCGGCCCTACCGCGACACGGTCGCGCGCCGCTATCCGCACCTCCACTGGCCCGCGCCAGGCAAGGGAGGCGCTTTTGCCCTGGAGCGGTTCCTGGACGAGAACCTGAAGCACCGGCGCGTCTTCGTGGATATGCAGCCGCCGGTCAAGCTGGACCTCCCGCTGATCCGCTATGGTCTCCTCTACGAGATCCTGCCGCGGCACAGCCGCCCCACAGTACGCGAGGTGTTACGCCTCAACGAGGCGCTGTGGCGGGATTATGACCTGCGCTATGTGGACACCCGGCGCTACCCCGCCAACGCGATGTGCTTCTCGCTGGTGGTCTTCTACTATCTCTTCCGCCGCCAGGCCTTTGCCACGGACTGCCTGAGCTATGGCTACTACGCCGAGGCGCTGCACCATCTGCGGGCATGCCTGGCGATGGACGGGCACGGCTACGTAGCCACCGCGGCCCCCTGGCACCGGCAGATGGCGCGCGCCTACCTGGGCTTGAGGCAGCCGGCCAAAGCCCTGGACCACCTGGAGGCCGCGAGAAAGGCGGAGCCCGCAGCGCCCGACACCTACGCGCTGCTGGCCCGCGCCTACCAGCAGCAAGGGAACGCCGCGCGCGCCGCCGAGTATGCAGCCCGGGCGAAGGCATTGGCCGCCAGCACGCCCCCGAATGAGGAGCCCTAGAGCACGCGTCGGCCGTGCCCCCGGTCGGCGGCGCCGCTAGGCAGCGGGCGCCGGCTCGATCAGCAGGTTATCGATTAGCCGGGTGCGGCCGATACAGACCGCCAGCGAGAGCAGCGTCGGCAGCGTGATCTTCTCTTGCTCGCGGAACGTCTCCGGGTCGGCGATACTCAGGTAGTCGAGGCGCGCCAGTGGCTCGCGGCTGATCAGCGCCTGCATCGCCATGCGGATGCGCGTGGCGTCGGTTTGGCCGCCGGCGATCAACTCCTGGCCGTGGTGCAGCGCGCGGTAGAGCACGGTGGCTGCCCGGCGCTCCTCGGGGCTGAGGTAGGTGTTGCGACTGCTCATCGCCAGCCCGTCTGGCTCGCGCACCGTCGGCACCGCCACCACCGTCACCGGGAAGTTTAGGTCGCGCACCATGCGCCGGACCACCTGGAGCTGCTGAAAATCCTTCTGGCCGAAGTAGGCGCGGTCGGCCGGCACGATGTTGAACAGCTTGGCGACCACGGTGGCCACGCCGCGGAAGTGCCCGGGGCGCGAGGCGCCCTCCAGGCGGTCGGTGATCTGCTCTACCTGCTCCCACGCTGCCTGTTCGCTGGGGTACATCTCCTCCGGGGCGGGCGTGAAGAGCAGGTCCACCCCCACGCCGCGCGCCAGGTCGGCATCGCGCTCTGGGTCGCGCGGATAAGTTCGGAAATCCTCTCTGGGGCCGAACTGGGTCGGGTTGACGAACAGGCTCACGACCACCAGGTCATTTTCGGCGCGGGCGCGGCGCATCAGCTCCAGGTGCCCCTCATGGAAGTAGCCCATTGTTGGCACCAGGCCGATGCTGCGCCCTTTGCGCCGGGCTGCCCGCACCCAGTCGCGCACCTCTGCGATCTTGCCCGTGACCACCATCACTCCAGCGCCTTCCGCAGCTCCTCGGCATCCATCTCGACACCGTGTTCCTCCCCGGGGAAGCTCCCGTCACGCACCTCGGCGGCGTACGTTTCGAGGGCGCCCCGGATGGTCGCCCGCAGATCCAGGAGCCGCCGGGCATGACGAGGCACATAATCTGCCAAACCCAGGAGGTCGTGGAGCACCTGCACCTGCCCGTCGCAGCCGGCGCCAGCGCCGATGCCGATGGTGGGAATAGCCAGGCGGGCGGTGATGGCTGCCGCCAGGGCGCGCGGCACCAGCTCCAGCACAATCCCGAAGGCGCCGGCCGCCTCCAGCGCCTGCGCGTCGCGTAAGATGCGGCGCGCATCCTCAGCCCCCTTGCCCTGCACGCGGTGCCCGCCCACCTGATGCACCGATTGCGGCTGCAGGCCAAGGTGCCCCAGCACCGGGATGCCCGAGTTGACCAGGCGCGCTACCAGCGGGGCGATCGCCTCGCCCCCCTCGAGCTTTACCGCCCGCGCGCCGCCCTCTTTCAGCATCCGGCCACAGGCCAACACCGCGTCGTCGGCGCTTCCCTGATAGGAAAGGAACGGCATATCCGCCACCACCAGGGCGCGCTCCGCGCCGCGCGCCACCGCCTTGACGTGGTGCAGCATCTCCTCCAGCGTCACCGGCAGCGTGTTCTCGTAGCCCAACACCACCATTGCCAGCGAATCGCCGACGAGGATCGCATCGACGCCGGCCTCGTCGGCGAGCCGGGCGCTCGGGTAATCGTAAGCGGTAACCATGACAATCCGCTGCCCCGCGCGCTTGAGCTCCATCAAGCGGGGCACCGTCACACGGCGAGTGCTCGCCATCACAAACCCTCCACAGCAACCGGGCGACTACCAGGTATCACGCAGCAGCACACCCCCAAAGCTGCCCAACAGCAGACAGGGAAAGACCAGGTTTCCCCCCAACAGCAGCGTCTGCCCCCCCGCCGGCACCAGCGCCGCGAAGAAGAGCACCGCCCCCGTGGTCATCCCCAGCAGGCGAACCATCAGGCCCTGGGTCACCCTCGCCTGCAGCACCAGCACGCAGTAAAACGCCAGCGCCAGGGGAAAGAAGAGCACGCTGAGCGGCAGCAGCAGCACCCACACCGGCACCGGCCGGCCGCGCGTGCGTACCAGATCAAACCAGACATCGGCGCCGGCGGGGCCGAGCAGGCCGGTGATGCTGGCCAGGAAGCCGGCCAGGAGGCTTGCTCCCGCCATCCCCAGCAACAGGGAGCCGGTCCATTCGCTCACCGGCCACACCCCGATCGCTTCGCCGGGGTAGACCAACGGCAGCAGGAGGAGACCCAGCACCATCAAGCAGCCGATGGCAACCACCGGCCACAGCGAGAGGGGAAGGCGCCCCGGGCGCACGAAGTCACGCGGCGCGGCCATCCGCGGCGGCGCGCCATGCCTGCCGCCCGGTGTGCTGCACTGAACCGCCTTCATGAAGTAGTGGATCGACTCGTCCACGCGGCCCTGGCTGCGGCGGATCTCGCCCAACAGCGCGTAGGCGCCGGCGTGGCGCGGATCGCGGCGCAGAATCTCCTCGCAACTGGCCTGCGCCTGCGCGAAGCGGCCGTGGGCGAGGCTCAACCGGGCCTCGTACAGAAGCTGCTCCATGCTGGGCGGCGAGGCCGTGCGTGGGGGAGGTGGCGGCCCGCTGGCGCCCCGCGCCCGCCCCGCGCCCGCCCGGGCGGCAGCTTCGCGCTCGCGCTGCCGGCGCTTCAGGGCCAGATCCCGGTCGTACGCCTCGCGCCGCCGAGGGTCGCTCAGAACCTCGTACGCCTCGGTGATCGCGACGAACGTCCGGTGCGCCGTGGCGGCCTCCTCCGGCGGCACCGCGTCCGGGTGATACCGCTTGGCCAGGTGCCGGTAGCGCTGTTTGATCACCTCCGGCGTCGCCGTCGCCTCAATGCCCAGGATCTCGTAGTACGTCCGCTGCAGCGACATGCGCAGCCCTATCCTCCCGGGCGGCGCCCCCGGCAGCGGGGGCGTGCCCGTCTGCTCACGCTCATTATAGCACGCCCCGTGCCGGTCAGCAAAGGCTGGTTGCCGCCGCGTCGGGGCGCAAAGCGTTCCCCCGCTCACCCCGGGGATGACCTGGGCTACCGGGGTGACGACCGGCTGAGGATACCCAGCATCTGCGCGGAAAGCCGCAGGTCGGTGCCCGGCTCTGGGGGGCGGGCCACGATCCCGGTGTCGGTTCGGCAGCGGGCACCCGCCAGCAGGCTGCTCAGGGTGGCGCAGAACAGCTCGCCGGCTTCGTTCTCCACCGCCACCGCGAGGGCCGCCGCGGTGCCGTAGGCCGCCAGGCAGGCCACTACCGCATCGATCCCACCACGCTCCCAGCCCACCGCCTGGTCAAACACGACCGCCAGGTCCACCCGCCGGGGCTTGAGGCTGAAGCGCACGCTGGCCGTTTCAGCCGCCTGGGTCGCCGTCTCCACCGCCCGTTCGATCCACGGCCGGAAAGGCGCTGTCTCCTCGCACGCCAGCACCAGGTTGCGATACCCCCGCCGCGGCGCCTCCTCGAGGAAATCGGTCACCACGCCGGCCAGCAGCGCCTCGGTCTCCCCATCGAGGCCGCCATGCCCGGCGAAGTAGATGACCACCGCCTTACCATGTTCGGCCGCTTCCGCCAGCAGCCAGGGGCGCGCCTCACTCGCCGGAGGCAGCTCGCGCGGGCGCTCCAGTACCGTGCATCCCTGGGCGCTGGCCACCGTCTCGGGGATCTCGTCCGCCACGCATCGGTCGTTCACCGGACCACCTCCCTGGGCGCACGGGCGCCCGACGCGCCGGGAGGGGGCGCCTGCCCGACCTCCGGGCGTGCCACGGTCATTCTACTCCAGATGCCGCCGCGATGCAAGCGCCGCCCCCATCGCCCCCAGGCGGCCCGGGGGCCGGCATGGTTATTGTTCGGCCCCTCATTCCCCGGCGGGGCAGCCATTCCCTTTCCCTAAGCCTGCCCGCCGAGTTTGCCGGGGGGCCGACCCGGGTAAAGCGCGAGCGGATCGCGCAGCGGCGCGTGCGCCGCACCGCGCCGCCCAATCTGACGCGGCAGCAGGAGAGTGTAAGAACATGCGCAGACGCATCGTGATCGGGGCCGTGACGGCCGTGTTGCTGGCAGGAGTAATCCTTGCCGGACGTGCCGCCCACGCCCAGGTGATACTCAACGGCAACCAGGTGACCTACCAGGCCCAGCCGTTCACCATCGGCAGCTTCCTGATGGTGCCGCTGCGGGAAACGCTCCAGGCGCTAGGCAACGTGCCGGTGCAGTGGGACGCCCAGCAACTCATGGCGCGCTTCACTTACCAGGGGAACGACATCGTGATCCGCTCCGGGAGCGGCTACGCCCTGGTGAACAACCAGGCCGTGGTGCTGGGGGTGCCCGTGGTGGTGCGCGAGGGGGACCTCTTCATCCCCCTCAACTTCCTGCGCGAGCAACTCGGGGTGACGGTGAACGTACCGCCTGGCCTCGTGGAGCCGGGGGTGCGCGCCAGCGTGCTGGGCTTCCGCGGCGAGCCGCTGGGCACCCCAAGGCCCGGCGCGGTGGCGATCGGGGGCGTGCCGATCCTGGAACTGAACGCCGTCGCCGGCTTCGGCACCCTGGCCGAGCGGACGACGCGAGTGACCGAGCGCCTGACCACCGGTCTGGAGCGCGCCTTGCTGCTGGATAACGGCGGCTTCAACGCCAACCGTGTCACCTGGGGGCTGGTGGACGGCACCCCGGTGGTCTTCATCGCCGGCGTGCCGGTGTTGAGCGTGACGGCCGAGGACGCGGTGGCGAACAACACCACCCCGCAGCTTCTGGCGAGCGTGTGGGTACAGCAGTTGCGCGCGCGGCTAAACGAGATCTTCCCGGCCTCATGACCGGGGAGAACGACGCAGCCGGTTGGCGGAACAGCCCGCCGGGTGGGCCGCCGAGGGCAGGGCACGAACAACCCTGCCTTCGGCGGCCGGAGTCCTCTCCTCCGCCGGCACGCCGGCCCGGGCCACCACCACGATCTGCGCCTCACCGAAAAGGGTGGTCGCCTGGTCTACCGCCAGCAGCAGCGGTGTGAGCCAAAACCGGGGGCAGCGCAGGAAGAAACGGCCGGCCGCCGTCAGCGGCAGCAGTGAGCGGAACAAGCCCTCGGTGCGCTGCACCCCCTCCACCCGAAACCCGGCGCGCCCGAGCAGCTCGCTCAGTTGGCGAACCGTGTAGCGCCGCAGGTGGCCGCACCGTTCGTCAAACGGGTCTCGGCCCAAAAAGCGCCGACGCAGGCGGTGCAGGGGCGCGCGTGAGGAGGGGGTCGAGAGCAGGAGCAGTCCCCCCGCCTCAAGCGACCCCCGAATCCGCGCCAGGATGGCGGCATCCTCCTCCAGGTGCTCCAGCACCTCGAAGCAGACCACGACGTCGAACCGGCCCGGTGGCCACTCCCGGTTCAGGTCCATCACCCGGAAGGTGGCCCGGTCGTCCAGGCCCAGCGCCGCGGCGCTGCGGCGGCAGGAGGCCACGGCATCGGCACGTACATCCACGCCATGAACCCGGCAGCCCCGTGCCGCCAGGTAAATGCTGAGCGCGCCCATGCCGCATCCCACATCGAGGACGCGCTGGCCCGGACGGCAGTGCCGGCGCAGCGTCCGGTACAGGTAGCCGTAAAGGAAGTTGTCGTCCCGGGGCGCTCGGGTCATCAGCGGCAACGGTTCGGGCATGGTCCCCTGTTCGCCCCCAAAGGCCGACTTCCTGGCCCGCGCACGGACAGGGCCACTCGCCGGGCACGGTGGGGTACCTCGTCGGTGGGGTGGCTCGCCGACAGTTCCTCAGCCTTCGCGGGCTGGCGGCGCCAGATCGGGCCGGGAGGGCGAGGCCGCCGGGGCCGCCAACGGCCGGCAGGCCGACCGGGAGGGGCCGCCGCGCCGCCAACGGCGCCAGCGGGAGAGATACCACCACGACATCGGCCGCACTGCCTCCGAACGCGCCACACCGGGTCCTGCCATCATCAAACCATCCTCCAGGGCCAGAACAGCGTGCCCGCCCAGTCGGTTCCCGGCGTGCCACCTGGGCCGCCCCGGGTTACGGCAGGGGGTCGCTGGAAGCAGTTCCCAGGAGGGTGACCTCGCCCCGGCGGCCATCCACCGCCACCGGGGTGCCATCGGCGATCTGGCGGGTGACGCCCGGGAGGCCCGCCACCGCCGGAACGCCGTACTCACGGGCGATGGCCGCGCCGTGGCTGAGGAGGCCGCCACGCTCGATCACCGCCCCGGCCGCCCGCAGCAGCAACGGCGCCCAGGCCGTGCCCAACGCCGGCGCTACCAGAACCTCACCTGCCCGCAGCCGCCACCCCTCCGTTGGGTGGCGCACCACCCGGGCCGGCCCTTCCACCCGGCCGGCGGAGATCCCGATCCCGCTCAGGGTTGCCGCGGCCCCCGGCTCCGGCGCGTCGGCTGGGTTCGGCTCCGGTGCCTCGGTGGCCCACCGCCGCCGCTGGGCGATCAGCGCGCGGGGATCGCCGGCCAAGCCCTCTCCCAACAGGAAGGGGCGTATCTCCTCGGCCTGCAGCAGGAACACGTCTTCGGGCTGCGCCAGCACTCCCTGGCGGGCCAGGCGCCGGCCAGCCTCCAGCGCCAGCCGCCGGGCATACGCCACCTGGCGCATCAGCAGCGACCACTCCCCCGCCCACAGCCGCGTGCCGTAGCGTGCCACGCGCACCAGCGCCCGGCACCGGAGTCGGCTCCACGCCCCCAGGCACGCCCGACACGCCATCCAGGTCTCTGCCGCCGCGCGCGGCCCCTCGCCCGTGCCGGCATCGGCCAGCAAGACCGCCACCGCCCGCAGGGGATAGACCGCGTCCTCCGCCCAGCGGGGCGCGGCCAACTCGCCCTCGGGCAGCGCCCCCTGACCGAAGCGGTGGAGGAAGGCGCCGAACCGCTCGCCAGCAGTGGAACCTCCCAGCGCCACCTGCCAGGCCGACCTGGGCAGCGCCGCCTCCGCCCCCGCCTCATCTGGCGCCAGGCCATGGAAGTAGCTGCGGGCGCGTGGGTCGGTCGCGGCGGCCTGGGCGACCTGGGCCAGGAGACGGCCGACCTCGGCGCCGGGCACGGGGGTTGGTTCTGCCAGCAGGCCGGCGGCAGCGCCGTCCGGGTGTGGCACGCCGTTCCGGTCCAGCAGCGCCCGCAAGCGCGCCACGGCGGCCGCGTGCCCCAGGCTGTGACGGATCGCCCGGGAGGCGAAACGAGCCGCCAGGTCGGTGGCTCGGCAAAAGGCGTCGCCCAGCTCCAGGTCGCTCTGGCGGCTGAGGTCCAGCGCCTCCAGGCGGGCGAGGGCACGGCGGGTCATGTGGGTATCGGGGGCGGCCAGCGCCAGGGCGCGCGCGGTGAGCGCCCCCACCCGCCAGCGCCGCCAGCGCCGCCGCCAGCCCCCGCGCGCGTGCCGCGGCACCCCGCCGTCGCCGGCGAGTAGTGGCGCCTCGCCCAGCAGAAGCGCCACCTCCTCGGCCGGGATGCCGAGGTGATCGCGCAGCGCCCAGTCGAGCGCCGCCTGGTTCAGGTACATCTGGCCCTGTTGACATCGGATCAGATCCACCCCGGCGGGCAGGTGGGTGCCCGCCAGCGCCAGGGTCTCCCGGATCGCCTGCTCGGCTACCAGGCACGCCAGCGAACCGGTGAGGGGGGACACTGCGGCCCCGGAGCCAGGCTCCCAAGGCAACCAGCGGTCGGCACCCCAAGGAGGCGCCGTCGCTGCCTGGGCGGGAATCGGCACGGGACGGGGCAGAACTGCCACCGGGGAAGGGGCTTCCTGGCTCTCGTCTGGGGCGCCGCTGGCCCCCGGCTGGGGCACGCCAACCGGCTCCGGATCAACCAGCCGGGCCTGCAGCAGCAGCAGATCCTCCCCCGAGCGAACCCACTCCACCTCCGCCGGGCCGCCGAGGATCGTGTCGACGCGGCGGCACGTTTCGCTCAGGGCCACCGCCTGCGCGGCCGACAGCGCCGGACGGCGCCGATAGTCGCGGCTGGTCTCTTGCCAGGTGATGCCCCCGACAACGGCCGGCCGGGCGATCACGGCTTTGTCGCCGATGGAGCTGCTCGCCAGGGTGAGCGTCTCTGCGCCGGGAACGAGCGCGAAGGTGTCTGGCTCGGCACGCCCGGAGGTCAGCGCCTCGCCCAAGCCCCAGACTGCCCGCACCACTACCGCCTCGGTGCCCCCGTGCCGCGCCCGGGTACGAACCACCCCGGCCGCGTCGGCGGCCACCAGGCGCTGGACGATCACGCCCATCGCGGCATCTCGGTCGGCGATCCCGGCATGCCGGCGCCAGAGGACGGCGCGAGGGGTCCAGAGGCTGGCCCAGCACGCGCGCAGGGCGTGCTCGAGGGCATCGAGGCCGAGGACGTTGAGCAGCGTGCGGCAGACCCCGGCGTCTTTGGCCGCGGCGTCTTCGCCAACGGGCGAGGAGCGCACCGCCAGGGGCACGCCGAAGAGGCCAGCCTGGGTGAGTGCGCCCAGCAGCGCCGAGCGCACCGTTTCCGGCAAGGGCGCCTTGAGGCAGCGCAGGCGGATGCGGTCGAGGTCAAAGAGGGCTCGTCGCGAGGCAGGGTCGTCGTGGGCGGCGGCGAAGCGGGCGATCAGGCGGTCGAGGTGGGCGGCGCGGCAGAACTCCTCGTAGGCGCCCACCGCCAGCACGAAACCGGCCGGCACCCGGAACCCCTCGCTTGCCAGGCGCCCGAGGAGCATGCCTTTGGCCCCGGCACTCTCCGGCCGCTGTGCCGCGTCGCGGTAAGAGAGCGCATAGCCGCCCGTCACGATTCGCCTCCCGGCCGCGGCGCTGCAAAGATCGCGCCAGAACGGGAAAGGCGAACTCGCGAGGGGACAGCCCCACGGGCAGTCCGGACGGGTGGCCCCATGGGTAGCCCGGACGGGTGGTCGTTTACGGCGCCCCCAATCGGCGCTCCGCACGGGGATGGGCGTCGTCTGTGGCGCCCATCCCTCGTGCCAACGCTACCGGATGCCTGCGCTGGGTCGCGTTACTTGTCTTGCAGCGCCGCGATGCCGGGCAGTTCCTTCCCCTCCAGGAACTCGAGCGAGGCGCCGCCGCCGGTGGAGACGTGCGAGACGCGGTCGGCCATGCCCAGCTCCTCGATGGCCGCCACCGAGTCACCACCACCCACCACGGTGAAGGCGCTGGAGTCGACCAGGGCACGGGCGACGGCACGGGTGCCCTCGGCGAAGGCATCGATCTCGAAGATCCCCATCGGGCCGTTCCAGACGACCATCTTCGCGTCCTTGGCGATCTCCGCGAAGCGGCGCCCGGTCTCCGGACCGATATCGACCGCGCGCCAGCCGTCGGGGATATCGTTGGCGGGCACGACGCGAGTGTTGGCGTCGGGCGCGATGCGGTCGGCCGCCAGGGCGTCGACGGGCAGCTCCAGGCGCACGCCGCGCGCCTTTGCCTTCTCGAGGGTATCGCGGGCAACATCGAGGCTGCCCTCATCGAGGAGGGTGTCGCCGATCTTGCCGCCCTGCGCCTTAACGAAGGTGAACGCCATGGCGCCACCGATCAGCAGGGAGTCTACCTTCTGCAGGAGGTTCTCGATCACGCCGATCTTGTCTTTGACCTTGGCGCCACCCAGGACGGCCACGAACGGATGCTCCGGGTTCTCCAGCACGCGGCCCAGGGAGGCGATCTCCTTCTCCATCAGGAAGCCGGCCACGCCGGGGAGCAGGTGGGCCACTCCCTCGGTGGAAGCGTGCGCCCGGTGCGCCGTGCCGAAAGCGTCGTTCACGTACAGCTCCGCCAGCGAGGCAAGCTGCTTTGCGAACTCCGGGTCGTTCTTCTCTTCTTCCTTGTAGAAGCGCACGTTCTCCAGCAGCAGAACGTCGCCGTCGTTCAGCTTCTGCGCCTGCTCCTGCACCGCCGGCCCGATGGAGTCGTTCGCCTTCTGCACCGGCTTGCCGAGCAACTCCTGCAGGCGGGCGGCTACCGGATCGAGGCGCAGCTTGTCGTCGACGCCCTTGGGCCGGCCCAGGTGCGAGACCAGGATCGTGCGCGCGCCGTGGTCTACCAGGTAGCGGATCGTCGGCAGCGCCGCGCGGATGCGAGTATCATCAGTGATATTGCCGCTCTCGTCCAGCGGCACGTTGAAGTCCACCCGGACCAACACTCTCTTACCGGCCACGTCGAGATCGCGAACCGTCTTCTTGTTCATGCCTCCTCCTGTCCAGGACCCGTGCAATGGCAATGGGCGTGTCATACAACCGGCAGTCGTTCAACCCACGTCATTATACCGGGGCAGCCGGAAGCGCGTCAAGGGAGCGCGGGCTCCGCCAGCACGGCAGGGATCCAGCCGCGGACGGAGTTGATGAGGTAGAGCGCATCGGCCTGGCGCACGTCCTGAAGCGTCAGGACCCCCTCGCGGATCCGGCCCTGCTCCAGCAGATGCGCGCGGTAGGTGCCGGCCAGCAGGCCACAGGAGATCGGAGGAGTGACCAGCTCACGGCCTCGGCGGACGACGACGTTGGCGATGGTCGCCTCGGTCACTTCGCCCTCGGCATTCCAGAGGATCACGTCGTCCACCCCGGGCAGGGCAGCGCGCACCGCCTCGTAGACGGCGCGGTGCGTCGTCTTGTGGTAGAGGAAGCGGTCGCGGCGATCCACCGGCTCCCGGGCGAAGGCAACCCGCCAGCGGCGGCGTGGCGCGGGCATCAGGGGAGCGGCCTCAACCGTCACGCTGCCGTCCTCCTCCACCAGCAGGCGCACGCGCTGCCGGCCCCCGGCAAAGGAAGAGGCCGCGGCGGCAAGCTGGCGGGCGATCTCCTCCAGGTCGGCGCGGAAGCCGAAGTAGGCGGCCGAGTCGCGCAGGCGGGCCAGGTGGCGCTCCAGCAGGAAGTAGCCCTGCTCCGGCCGCCAGAGGAGGGTTTCCAGGAGGCGAAAGCGGGGACGCTCGGCGGTGAGGATGAGCGCCTTGGTGAGGCACTCATCGCACTCGCCGGCGTCGGTGGAATCCCACACCACACCTCCACCGGTGCCGTACTCCGCCCGGCCGGCCTGGCGGTCCACGTGGACGGGGCGGATGGCGATGTTGAACTGGGCCTGCCGGCCAGGGTCAAGGCAGCCGATGCAGCCGGTGTAGATCCCCCGCGGCGCGCTCTCCAGCTCGGCGATGATCTGCATCGTGCGCACCTTGGGCGCCCCG
>JAAZEB010000263.1 GCA_012512505.1 Armatimonadota bacterium
ACTCGTGGAACTGCCGGATTCGCTCTGCCTGGTGGCCGAGGTGCCACAGCGTGAGCCCGAGCGAGTAGCGTGCCCCCAACGGTTCGTCCACCACCGGCGCCGGCTGGCTCTGGGGCGCCGCCAGGCCACTAGCCGTCGCCAGCAGCAGCCCCAGCGTGCCCGCCCAGAACCGCATCCGTGCCGCGTCGATGCCCGCTCTCCCCATCAGTCGACCTCTCCTCTCCTTGCACCGGGCCGGATCTGCCCGGCTAAGGCGCTGTTCCACGCCGGCCAGGTGACAACCTGCCGTCCGGTCGGGCTCGGGAGCCTGCCACCGGACCCCTGGCTCGTGCCGCAGGAGGAACTCGGGCGCGACCGCGGGAACATCCCATTGTTGATGCTGCCGGTTGTTCCTTGGGAGAGCCTGCGATGGTCCGAGTTTTCCTCTTCATTCCTCTGGTTTTGTTGCTCTGCGGCGGCCCAGCCGAGGCCGCGCTCCGCGATGGGCTCTATCTCTACGCCGGGTTTGAGCACGGCGCCGCGCCAGACTACGCCATCGGCGCCGAGGAGCCGGGCGTGCCCGGGCCGCACCGGCTGGGGCCGGGCCGCCATGGGCAATGCCTTGTGGTGGACAACAGCGGGCAGGCACAGCCGGCCGGCTTCCTGACCCAGACCAACCTCGACAACGATCAGGGCACCCTCTCCTTCTTCTTCTGCCCCGATTGGGACTGGACCGACCAGACGATCCCCCTGCGCTTCCTCAGCACCATGCCCGGCATCGACGGCGGCAACGGCTGGCTCATCCTCCGCAACCAGCACAACCACCTTGCCTTCTGCACCGGCTACCTGGATGCCACCGGCTGGCACTGGGAGTGGAGCCCCACCGCGCCCGTGCCCGCCCACTGGAAGCCGGGCGAGTGGCATCACCTGGCGGTCACCTGGGATGGCCGCGGCGGCAGCTTCACCCGCGTCCTCTATCTGGATGGCCAGGAGTGCGGTCGGGTGACGCAGCAGGGGGTCACCGCGGCGGTGAAGTCCGACCGGGCGGTGCTCACTTTCGGCAGCGAGAGCGCGCCCGGCCGTTACGACGAGGTGGCGCTTTGGGGCCGGGTGCTGACGGCGGCGGAGATCGCCCGGCTGGCCAGTGGGGAGGCCGTTGACGAGGTGCGGCAGGCGGCGCGCGAGCTGCAGGCGCGCAAGCCGGTGGACCGCTTTGCCGCGGCAACCGTTGCCTTCGACGAGGCGGATGGCGCCTACGGGGAGAAGGCGACGGTGCGCGCGCGCCTCTCCTGGTCGCTAAAGCCGGAGGTGGCGCCCGTCTCCGCCTGGTGGTGGTGGGTGGAGGACCTCTATGGCCGGCCGGGCAAGGTCACGCGTGTGGCATGCCCGGCGCCGACGCGCGCCGTGAACGAGGTGCCCCTGGCGATCCACCCGGATGGCCGGCTGGGGGCGTTTCGGATCGTCGTGGCGGTAGACGCCCGCCGGCAGGTGCGCCGCGACGCCGGCAGCTTCGCGCGTCTCCCGGAGCGGATCGGCCAGCAGCCCTGCCGGGAAGACTCCTTCTTCGGCGCGCACCTGTGGTGGGAGCAGCCGGAGTTCCACTGCCGCCTCGGCCGTAAGATCGGCGTGCGCTGGGTGCGCTTCCACGATACCTGCAACGGCACCTGGTGGGCGCATGCCGAGCCGCAGCCGGGGCAGTGGGTCTGGTTCGATGAGTACGTGGACCGCTACGCCCGGCACGGCTTCCAGATGCTGGGCACCCTCAGCTTCACCCCCAACTGGGCGGCCGGCCACCCCGAGAACACCACCCTGTTCGCCTTCCGCCACCTGCCGCCCACCAACCTGGAGGCGTTCGCCAACTACGTGCGTCGGGTTGTTGGCCACTACAAAGACCGTATCCACTACTGGGAGGTCTGGAACGAACCGCAGCACGGCGGCTTCTGGGCGGGCACCGCCGAGGAGTATGGCGAGCTGCTGAAGGTGGCCTATCGCGCCGCCAAGGAGGTCGATCCCACCTGCACGATCGTCGGTGGCGGCGGCCTCAACTTCGCCGACCTGGCCTGGGTAGACCGGATGCTTAGCACCGGCTGCCTTTCATCGATGGACCGGCTGAGCATCCACTACTACTACGACGAGGTGCGCCCCAGGCGCCCGGAGGACCAGACGATCCTCCAGCGCGCCCGGGAGATGATGGCGAAGCACGGCCGGCAGGTGCCGATCTGGAACACCGAGCACGCCGTCTACAGCGCCAGCCTGCTGCGCGAGCTGCAGCGGGGCCTGGGCCAGGAGCTGCAGCGCCACCTTCCGCGCGCCGCCTGCGCCGATCTGATCAAGGCGCTGGTAGTGAACCAGGCGCAAGGGATCGAGCGGTTCTTCTACTACGCCATGCGGCGCAACGAGAGCTGGGCCGCCCGCGCCGCCAACCCGTTCAACCAGAACCTGATTGACGCCGGCAACACCGTTCACCCGCTGGGGGTGGCCTACGCCACCGCCGTGGATCACCTGGACGGGGCCCGCTTCGTCGCCCAGGCCGCGACGGACGATTCCCTTGGCGCCTACGTCTTTTCCCGCCCCGGCGGCGCGGTGGCGGTGCTGTGGCGCCGCGACGACCGGGCGCGGCCGCCGCTGCGACTGCGCCTGCCAGCCGGGGCCTCCGCCCGCGGCTTCGACATGATGAACAACGCTCGCGCCCTGGCCGGCAAGGCGCCGGTGGCCCTGCGCCTCGGCACCGAGCCGCTCTTCCTGGAGGTAGACCGCTGCCCGGCGGCCGCGCTGCAGCGGGCGCTGGAGGCACGGTAGCGCCGGCGCGGGCGGGTGTTTCTGGCGCCCGCGCCGGGCAGGGAGGCTACAGGCCGGCCATGAAGTCGAAGATGCGGTCGTTGGCGCCGGGCAGGCCCTCGTGGCCGTAGTCAGGGTAGACCAGCAGCCGCTTCTCGGAGCGGATCTTGTTGTAGGCGGCGAACTGGGTGGAGGGCGGGCAGATGGTGTCCATCAGGCCGACGGGCATGAGCACTTCTGCCCGGATGCGGTGTGCCAGGTGCTGGCAATCCACGTAGCCTAGGCGGGTGAAGACCTCTGTCTCGCGCTCGTGCAGCGGGTCGAACAGGCGGAAGTAGGTGCGCAGCTCCTCGTAGGCGGCGGCAGCCAGGTCCATCTCCCACACGCGCAGGTAGTCGCACAGGAAGGGGAAGACCGGCGCGGCGCGCTGGATGCGTGGCTCCAGGGCGGCACAGGCCAGCGTCAGGCCGCCGCCTTGCGAGCCGCCGGTCGCGCCCACCCGGTCGGCATCTACCTCCGGCATCGCCATCACGATGCGGGCAAGCTGGGCGCAGCCCAGATAGATCTGGCGCAGCAGCAGCTTCTCCGGCGCGTCGTCGAGGCCGCGAATGATGTGCCCGTGCAGGGTGTTTCCCTTCACGCCCCCCACGTCCTCCGAGAGCCCGCCCTGGCCGCGCACGTCCAGGGCCGCCACGGAGTAGCCCTGGCCCACCCAGGAAAGCTTATCCATCCAATCGCCACTATTGCCGGAGTAGCCATGGAAGAGGAGCACGGCCGGGTGCGGCTCCGGGGCACGCTTTGGGCGCAGGTACTTCGCGTGTACCCGGGCGCCTCCCACGCCGGTGAAGTAGAGGTGGAAACACTCGGCGAAGGACGCCTGCAGCGGGTGGGGCACCAGCTCCACCTGCGGGTCGAGCGCCTGCATCTCGGCCAGCGCCCGATCCCAATACGCCTCCATGTCCGGCGGGCAGGGGTTGCGCCCCTGGTACTCCAGCAACTGCGCCAACGGCATGTCAATCAGCGGCATTCGTCACTCCTTGTCCTCATTCACACGCTGCGGGCGTACGCTTCGTAGTCGCGGTACCACTGCCGGGCGACCTCGCCCAGCTCCGGCCGGCAAAACTCGCGGTAGCCCCAGGTCACGATCTCCTCGCTGAACTCCGCGGCCAGCTCCAGCTTCTCGCGCAGGCGGTCGAGCGGCACCGGGCGCCAGGGCAGGCCCTTCGCCAGCGAGTGGTGGATGCGGCCGTAGCGCTTCACGAACTCCTCTTTGCTCGGGCAGAGGTACTCCGCCGTTTCCACGTTGCCCCAGAAGCGAGCGCCGGCCCTCCGGCAAGCCCGCGACATGGCGCGGAAGAAGGGGCGCCGCATCGCGTTCGTCACGTAGGAGAAGTGCTCGCCGCTGTCCTGGAGCATGACGATGTCGAAGCGGCTGCGCTGGATCAGCGCGGCCCAGTAGTCCTCATACTCTTCCGGCTCGTTGAAGCGGAAATCGCCGAACACGCGGTCGCGGTCCAGGATGAAGAAGGGCGACACGGTCACCGGCAGGTCGGCCGCCTCCTTGCAGGCGGCCACCAGGGCGGGGTAGAGCTGGTGGATGTAGGCGTGCATGGGCGAGTCCGGCCAGGTCATGTAGATCTCGTGCGGCACGTACCAGGCAAAAAACGCCGGGTGCCCGCGGAAGTGCTCGCCAATCTGCCGGATGGAGGGCTGGCAGACGCGCAGCTCCTTCGCCAGGTCGGGAGGGGAGTACCAGGTACCGCTGGAGCCGGTATCGAGGATCACCCGCACCTTGCGCCGGGCACACAGGTCCATCAGCTCGTGGAACCGCGCGGTGGCCTGCTCGTTCTGCAGGGAGGATGGTGTGCCGACCAGCCAGAGGAGGTCGAACCCCAGTCGGGCCTGTTGGTCCAGCTCGTCGCGCCAGCCGGCGAGGCCCCACCGGGCGTTCTGGGCCGGGTCGAACCACCAGAGCGACCCGGCGATCTTCGGCCGGCAGCGACGGCGCGGGGCCGCCGAGCCCGCCGCGGCGCCCCCAACTGCGGCCGCCAGGCAGGTTGAGAGGAACTCGCGTCGTGACACCATCCTGTTTGCTTCCCTGCAGCAGCGTGCCCGGCACATTACCTGGGTGCAACCGACCGCTACCGGATCCTCCACCAGTCACTTCGCGTCTGGCAGGGGCGCATCCTGTAATCCTACAACGACAGATCGCGGTGGCTCCGGTAGGGGCGAAGCATCTGCACAGCAAACAGTGAGCGAACGCAGTATGCTCAGCCGTGCAGATGCTTCGCCCCTACGGGGTATGTCGTTCGCTGTTCTGGCTGCTTTGGCGGCCTGACCGCGCATCATGCGGCCCATGCTCCCCGGCTACGGCGGACTGCTCCACCTGGCCGTCTGGCTTCGGAGCTGTCCCTGCAGGGGGCCGAAGATGCCCTGCCCCCAGGAGATATGCCCCTTTGGCAGGCCGGCGGTCAGCTTTGGGTCGAGTGCCGTCTCGCCTAGCAGCCTGCCATCCTGGAAGACGGCCATTCGGTTCCGTTCCAGGACGAAGCGGAGGCGAGTTGGGCCGTCCGTGCGCCGGATGGTCACCGCCAGGTTGCCAGGCAGCCGCAGGCGGTGGACCGCCCCGTACTGCGCGTACACCTCGTCGGTGAGGAAGCCCAGGCGGGCATCGCGCTGCCACGGGCCTTTGGCCGACGTCGCGAGGATGAGGCCATCCTCCCTGGGGATCATGCCGGTGACGCGCTGCCCCCAGTCGTTATGGACGAGGCTGGTGCCGTTGGCGGCGTTGTAGTCGATGATCTCCTGCTCGTAAGGGTGGGCCACCCTGTCCGTCAGCGGCGGGTGGCGGAAGAGGCGGCCCATTGCGATCCAGCGGTTGGCGTCACGGTCGTAGCGCCACAACTCGCCCCAGGGCCACACACCGACGAAGAGCTCCCCCCGGTAGATGGTTGTAGTCTGGGCCTCGCGCACGCTGGCCGACACGCCCGGCGGCACCGGGGGCCAGCCCTCCAGGGGGCGTACCTGGCGGCCGTCGTACTCGTAGAGGGTGCCCGAGGGGTAGTGCGCCATCAGCAGCCGGTCGTAGTAGTTCAGCATCGAGTAGATCTGGTAGCTCACTCGGTCGTCCGGCGCCCTCAGGATGCGCCATTCAGTGCCGGCGAAGGCGTACAGGCCCCCGAGGTTCGAGCAGGTGAGCACCTCCCGGCCCAGTTGCCCGAGCGAGAACGTGGTCTCCCGGGCATACTTGAGGGTGAGCACGCTCGCCCGCGCCAGATCTGCCGCGGCCTCGTCCCCTGGCGTCCAGGGCACAGCCAGGAGCCTGCCGCGCTCAGGCTCCGTGTGGTAGAAGACCAGGTGTCCGTTCGCGTAGTAGAGGTGATGGTAGGCGCCCTCCTCCGGGGGCGGCACGACGACCTTGCCCTCATAGCGGATGGTGCTCTGCGCCAGCTCCAGCAGGCCCTTGCCCACGCGCATCCGAACGTCGCCGAGCCGGATCCGCTCGCGGTCGAAGCTCGCATCGACTTCCCACCGGTCGCCCTGCCAGCGCCGGACCGCCAGGTCGTGGACGTAGCCCCAGGCGTAGAGCGCTCCGTCGAGGTCGAATAGGTAGGCGCCGGCGTCTTCGCTCGGCCTGGGAAGGGGCTCGATGCTGAACTGGTCGCCGCCCTCCCCGGGCCGAAAGTAGAACTGGAGGGTGTGCCGGTCGGTGCGGAAGAGGGTGTTGTAGACCCCGACGAACCCGGCGCCGAGGAAGGCGCGCCCCTGGGAATCCCGCGCCTCGAAGAGGGAGCCGAGGTTCTGCCCCCGGTCTTTCCCGAAGTCCACGCTCACCGAGATCGAAGCAAGGGGCGCGCGGGATCGCGAAGTAGTCGGCGCGGCGTCGACACGTTCCATGGCTGCTCGTCCTCCCGGCACAAGCGCGCAGGCAAAGATGCCAGCCACGGCGGCGAGTCGCGCGCGTCGTGCGCCGAGGCGTGTCGCTGGGCCCAACATTCCCTGCACCTCCCGGGGGCAGAAGGTGCCCCGCGGTGCGCAGTTCGGCAGGCCGGGCAAGTGGTCCTGGCTTCACCAGGCTCTCGCCGCCTCACCAACCGCGCACTGCGCCGGGCGCCGCCGTGCCCCCAGAAGCCTTCTGCCCCCGCGCCTCAGCACTCCTGGGCGGACGCGCGCCCCGGCCACGTGAGGTATGGCTAGGCGCCGAGAAGGGTGTCGGGGCCGAGCAGCTCCTCAACGCGCCGCCGGAGCTCTGGGGCGGCCTCAATCCCGATGTCGCTGCACTCAATCGCGTAGCGGTCGCCGGGCGCGGCCTCCACGTGCAGGAGCAGACGGCGATCCCCGGGGTGCGCCAGCACCACCGCCTGCAGCTCGTTCAGGATACGGGCACGCATCGCGGCGTAGGGAACGCGGATGATGACCGGCTCCCCCTGCGGAGTGGCCGGGCCCTCTTCCTCGGACGCGGTCGCTCTCCCAAAGGAGGCGCCATTGCCGTTCCCGTTGCGGTAGCCGTTGCCGTTGCGGCGGCCGTTCTCGTGGCCGTTGCCGTTGGCCACGGCCTCCCCCTTGGTCGGCTTCGTCACCGGCCGCACGCTTTCGGCGATGATCTCCACCTGTCGGCGTGCCGGCTGATCATCCTCCGACGCCTCGTCCTGGCCGTTGTCCTTGGAGCTGACTTTGCCCTCGACGATCACCACCGCGTCTTGCTGCATCAGCGAGCCGTGTTCCTGGAAGACGCTGGGCCATAGGATCACCTCCACGGTGCCCAGCCAGTCCTCCAGCGTGGCGACCATCATCGGGTCGCCCTTGCGCGTGGTGATGCGGCGGGCGCGCGCTACCATCCCGCCGACACGCACGATCTCCTTGTCGTCGCGTTCGGCGACATCCTGGGTGGTCAGCACCTTGGCGCGTTCGAGGGCCGGGCGGTACTCCATCACCGGGTGGCCGTTCAGGTAGAGGCCGAGCAGCTCCTTCTCGCCGGCGAGCAACTCTTCTTTCGGCAGCTCTGGGATCTCAGGCAGGGGCTCCTCGTGGGCCGATGCCTCCTCGGCCGGACCCCCGAGCAGGTCCAGCATCGAGTACTGGCCGACCTCCTTCTCCTTGCGGGTGCGCAGCCCGGCGGCAATCGCCTGGTCGACGACCGCCAGGAGCTGGCTCCGCCGCGCCCCCAGGCAGTCGAGCGCCCCGGACTTGATGAGGCACTCGAGGGTGGCGCGGTTCAGCGTGCCGCTGTCGCCCAGGCGGGCGCAGAAGTCGAAGAGAGAGCGATAGGGGCCGTTGGCGCGCTCGGCGATGATCTGCTCGATCGCGTGGTGGCTGACGTTCTTGATCGCGGCCAGCCCGAACCGGATTGCGAGGGTGGCCGCCGGCGCCTCCCCCGTGCCTTGGGCCTTGGCCCCATCGCCGGCGTAGGGGACCACCGTGAAGTCGGCCTGGCTCTCGTTCACGTCCGGGGGCAGCACCGGGATCCCTTGCCGACGCGACTCCTCCACGTAGGTGACCACCTTGTCCTTGTTCTCCATGAAGGCGGTGAGGAGCGCGGCGTGGTACTGCACCGGGTAGTTGCACTTCAGCCAGGCGGTCTGGTACATGAGGAGGGCATAAGCGGCGGAGTGGCTGTTGTGGACGACCATGTCGTTGGCCACGAAGTTGTGGGTGTCGTCCACCGTCAGGTCATAGGTTGCCTCCCGGCCGGCCGGTTCGATGGCAACGACCTCGTCCCAGTACACGTCCGAGTGGGCTAGGCGCGCCAGCGGCTCCGAGTGGAGGTAGTCGGCGATCCGCGCGAAGGTCTCCCGACGGTAGCCTTTCTTCTTCGCCGGGCTCACGCGCCAGAAGTTGCGTTCGCTGATGCCCATCGATCGGGCCATCCCCTTGAGGCTACCGGAGGCGTGCGCACCAATCTCCTGTCGCAGCAGGCCGAAGGCGGCGTAGGGGATCAAGTCGCAAGTGCCCCGGGCGACGGTGTCGGGAGGATTGCCGCAGAGGAACGGGTGGCTCTGCCTGAGGCGCTCGGCGTCGCGGGCTCGTGGGCCTACCAGGTGGGGTGCTAGGTACTGGAGGAAGGCACGCAGGTTCGGGTAGCCGCAGACGTGGACGGTGAACCCCTTCCGGCTTCCGCCGCGGTAAGCGAAGCGCTTCTCGTGGAGGGTCGACTGGATCCCCAGGCGGAGCAGGAGGTGCTGAACCTGGCGCGCCAGCGTCTCGGATGACGTTGCGTAGTAAGACAGCCTGTTCCGGGCATCGATGCACCCGTCTCCCACCCACAGCTTGGCGAGGAGGAAGGCCAGGTCGTCCTTGCACAGCGAGAACACCTCCTCGGGGAGGCGCTTCTGAACCGACGTCTTCCCCAGCAACCCCATTCGGCCGAGGAACTCCCTGGCGGCATTCGGTCTGCCGGGCTGCCGGTTTCGGCTGGCCGCGTGCACCTCATACTTGCCCCGACGCTCCGTGACGACAGCGCGTGTGCCCTCGAACTGCTCGAGAGACGACACGTAGTCCTCTAGTTCCTCACGGTCGCTGGTGTAGTAGTAGAAGGTGGTGGGATGGCAGGTGTTCCCCTCGGCGGTCACGTAGGCGAGCACCGCGAGTTCGTGGCGGGGCATGTGGCCGTTGAGGTCCAGCGGCAGGCAGCGCGGCAAGGCGATCCGGTCGCCCGCAGACAACTCGCCCAGCGGCCGCCAGCCATCGATGGTGAGGAACGGGTGATTGGCAGTGGCCTTGATCTGCCGGCCAGTGCGAGTGCGGAGGAGGAAAACCTCCTTCACCCCGTTCTCGTGGATCCCCGATACCTGGCCGGGGCGCAGCTTGAAGTCATGCCCCAGCGTCAGGATCTCGCCGCACTCGCCTTGAGCGTGGAGCTTGTCAAGAGGAACGAGCCGGCCGTCGGCCATCAGGATGAGGGTGTCACCGGTCAGGCACTTGTTGAAGCCGTACTTGGCGAAGTTGGCCATCAACTCGTAGATCTGGTCGGCCGTCTTCTCGGGAACGCCCCGCTCCTTGGCCCCGGCAATGAAGAGCGGGCGGTTCTTGTCCATCACCGCCTGCTGCTTCTTGCTCATCGCCTTCATGAGCGTTTCGGCCTGCACCGCGTCGAAGCCGCCCATCACCATGGCGATCCGCATCACCTGCTCCTGGTAGAGGAGGATGCCGTAGGTGTCCTTGAGGACCGGCTCGAGCATCGGGTGCGGATACTCCACCTTGGCGCGGCCATGGCGGCGGGCCACGAAGTCTTGCACCATGCCGCTCTGGAGCGGGCCGGGGCGATAGAGCGCCAGGAGGGGGGCCACGTCTTTGAACTCGCGCGGCTTCAGGTCGCGTAGCAGCCCGCGCATCCCGGAGCTTTCCACCTGGAAGACGCCCATGGCGTCGCCGTTCCCGAGCATCTGGTAGGTGCGCTCGTCGTCCAGCGGGATCTCTGCCAGGGTCAGCTTTCGCCCGGTGGTCTGCTCGATCAGGCGCAGCGCCGTGTCCACCACGGTAAGGTAAGACAGCCCGAGGAAGTCCATCTTCAACAGGCCGACCTGCTCGACGACGCGGAAGTCGTACTGGGTGGTGGGGATGGGCGAGTCGCCGGTGCGCTGCAGAGGCACCACGCCGGTCAGCGGTTCCTTGGAGATCACCACGCCGGCGGCGTGGGTGGAGGCGTGGCGCGCCAGGCCCTCAATCCCCTTGGCGGTGTCGCAGAGGCGCCGCACCTGGTCATCGTTGGTGTACTCCGCCTTCGGCTCGGGGATCGTTTCGATGAAGTGCTCCAGGGGCGGCGAGTTGGGGATGGTCGGGATCAGCTTGCAGACGCGGTCCACCACGCTGCGGGGCACCTGCAGGGCGCGGCCGGCATCGCGGATGGCGGCCTTGGCGCCGAGGGTACCGAAGGTGATGATCTGCGCCACCCGGTCGGCCCCGTACTTCTCCACGACGTACTGCAGCACCTCATCGCGGCGGGTATCGGCGAAATCAACGTCAATGTCCGGGAACTTCTTGCCGTCAATGCGCAGGAAGCGCTCGAACATCAGGTCGTTGTCAATCGGATCGATGCTGGAAATGCCCAGCAAGTAGGTGACCAGGCAGCCGGCGGCGGAGCCTCGGGCCTGGGCCAGAATGCCGCGTCCGCGCGCGAAATGCACGAAATCGTTGACGATCAGGAAGTAGGCGGAGAAGCCCTTGGACTGGATCACGTCCAGCTCGAAGCGCAGGCGGGCTTCCAGTTCCGGGGTGACCACGGGGTACTTGCGGGGCAGTGCCTCACGGCACAGCTTCTCCAGGTAGCTCTCGTAGGTATAGCCGGCCGGCACGCCATAGTGGGGAAGGAGTGTCTGGAAGTTGAGGGTGACGTTGCAGCGCTCGGCAATCTCGACGGTGTTGCGCAGCGCCTCGGGGTGGTCGGCGAAGAGGGCGTACATCTCGGCGACGTCCTTGAAGTAGAACTCGGGCGTGCCGAAGCGCATCCGCTTCTCGTCATCGACGGTGGTGTTCGTCTGGATGCAGAGGAGCACGTCGTGCGCCTCGGCATCCTGCTTGCGGAAGTAGTGCAGGTCGTTGGTGGCGATGAGAGGCAGGTTCAGTTCGCGGGAGAGTTGCAGCAGTGCCTTGTTCACCGGCTTCTGCTCGGGGAGGCCGTGGTCTTGCAGCTCCAGGTAGAAGCGGCCGGGGAAGACCTCGGAGTACCAGCCGGCGCGGTCGCGTGCCTTCTGCAGGTCGCCAGCGAGCAGAAAGGAGGGTATCTCGCCGCCCAGGCAGGCGCTGGCGGCGATCAGACCCTCGTTGTGCTGCGCCAGCAGGTCGCGGTCCACGCGCGGCTTGTAGTAGAACCCCTCCAGGGATGCGGCGCTGACCAGCTTCAGCAGGTTCTGGTAGCCGGTGACGTTCTCGGCGAGCAGCAGCAGGTGGTACTGCTCCCGGTCCTGGACGGCGTCGCGGTCAAACCGGGTGCGGGGCGCCACGTAGACCTCGCAGCCGAGGATCGGCTTGATGCCGGCCTTCTGGCACTCGGTATAGAAGTCGATGACGCCATACATGACGCCGTGGTCGGTGATCGCCACGGCCGGCATCTCCAACTCCTTGGCGCGCTTCACCAGGTCTTTCACCCGGCAGGCGCCGTCCAACAGAGAGTACTCCGTGTGGTTATGCAGGTGAACGAAGTCACCACCCGCCATCAGTGCAGAACCTTTCGCTGCAATAGTTCCCCCGCGTTGGGCCTCTCCCTCTCGCCCGCGGGGGGCAAAACGGGGCAGCCGGTCGCCTGGGTCGCAAGCAGGTGGCCCAGGCCGCGCACCGCGGGCGGAGAAGCCGACCGCGCGCGGTGGGGCGCCCAAAAACATTATGTTGGGGTGCGCCGGCAGCGCGCGCCCTATATATTGGGCATTATACCACCCGTCTCTCGGACCGCCTAGACGAACGGATGTTAGGGGAGCAGCCGGGCGCGGTGGGTGCCGGGGGATGCTGAAGGGAGGGTGCCTGGTAACGCCGCGCCCGCGGGGGAGAAAAACTGCAGGGGGCGGCGCCGTGCGCCGCCCCCTCGGATGCTGTTGCCGGCGAAACGGCAGGCTTACCAGCGGTCGCGATCGCGACCACCACGGCCGCCGCGGCCACCACCGCCACGGCCACCGCCGCCGCCAAAGCCACCGCCGCCAAAGCCGCCACCACCAAAGCCACCGCCGAAGCCGCCGCCGCCGCGCGGCGCGCGCTCGCGGGCTTCGTTGACGGAGATCACACGCCCGTCAAACTCGGTACCGTTCAGTTGCTCGATCGCCGTGTCGGCGTCGGCGTCGTTCTCCATCTCCACGAAACCGAAGCCGCGGCTCCGACCCGTGTCCCGATCCGTGATCACATCCGCATCGACCACGGGTCCGATCTGCTCGAACAGGTCGCGCAGCTCCGAGGAAGTCGTGCCGTAGGACAGCCCGCCTACGTAGATCCGCTTTGCCACCTATGGCTCCTCTCCCACCTTCTCATAGAGTATCGTGCATCTCCAGAAGCCGCCGCTCGGGATCGGAACCACAGCCCCCTGCGAACTCAACGCTTCTCCCCCCGGCCGCTCGAAGGTGGATAGCGGCCGTGCACACGCGGCCATTATACCCGGTTCCGCCGTTCTCGACAAGTAGTGACCGCCATGTAAAGGCGCGGAATCGATGGGGAGTGGGCATTCCGGCGGGCCGGGGCCGAGGCGCTGTCGGCGAACTTCCGCAGCCACTATGCTTCGGGCCGCGGGTGCCCCCGGTACCCGGCGCAGTGCCCCCCGCTCTGGGCCGCGCTCCAGAGCGGCGCGCACCCACGTGCCCCCCGATCCCAAGCAATGGGTTTACTTGGCGGACATCCAGTCGGGGCCGGTGCCGGCATCGGCCTTGATGGGCACCCGCAGGGTCATTGCCCGCTCCATCTCCTCGCGCACGAGGGTGGCGAGTTGGTGCTGTTCGGCGGCCGGCGCCTCCAGCACCAGCTCGTCGTGGATCTGCAGCAGCAGCTTCAGCGGCAGGTGCTCGCGCTCGATGCGGCGCTGCAGGTTCACCATCGCCACCTTGATCAGGTCAGCCGCGCTGCCCTGCACCACCGAGTTGATTGCCAGACGCTCGCCCAGGCTGCGCTGGTTGGCGTTGGGCGAGCGCAGCTCAGGGATGGCCCGCCGCCGCCCCAGGAGCGTGGTGACGTAGCCGTGGTCCACGGCGTGCTGAACGCACTGCGCCAGGAAGCGGTCGATGCCGGGAAAGCGGCGCTTGTAGTCGGCGATGAGCTGGGCGGCGGCGGCCACGTCGAGGCCCTCAATCCGGCGGGCGAGGCCGAACGGCGTGACGCCATAGATGATGCCGAAGTTGATCGTCTTCGCCTGGTTGCGCTGCTCGCGGGTCACTTGATCGGCCGGTGTGCCGAAGACCTGCGCGGCCACGGCGGCGTGGATATCGAGGTCGCGGGCGAAGGCGTCGAGGAGCGCGGCGTCCTCGCTCAGGTGGGCCAGCAAGCGCAGCTCGATCTGGGAGTAATCGGCGGAGATGAGCACCTGGCCGGGAGGCGCCACAAACGCCTTGCGGATCTGGCGGCCGATCTCGGTGCGCACCGGGATGTTCTGCAGGTTGGGGCCCTGGGAGGCCAGCCGGCCGGTGGCGGTAACGAGTTGATGGAAGGTGGTGTGGATCCGACCGGTGCGGGGGTCGATGGCATCGCGCAGGTTGCCCAGGTAGGTGCCGATCAGCTTGGCGAGTTGGCGGTATTCGATGAGCAGCCGCGGCACGCTGGTGCGGGGATCGCGGCGGTCCTCCAGCGCCGCCAGCCGCTCCAGCACCTCGATGTCGGTGGAGCGGCCGGTCTTGGTGCGCTTGCTCGAGGGAAAGCCGAGGCGGTCGAAAAGAACCGTGGCCAACTGCTTAGGGGAGTCGAGGTGGAACTCGCACTCGCAGAGAGCGTAGATCTCGCGGCGCAGTTCGGCCACCCGGCCCTCCAGCACTGCTCCCTGGCGCTGCAGCTCCTCCGGGTCGCAGCAGATGCCGTTGGCCTCCATCTCGGCGAGGACCACGGCGAGGGGGGCCTCCACGTCGCGCAAGAGCGTGCCCATCCCCACCGCGTCGAGCCGGGGGAGAAGCGCCTGGGCCAGGCGCAGGGCGATATCCGCATCCTCAGCGGCGTAGGGAACCACCGCGGCCAGGGGCACCGTGTCGATGGCTGCCTGCTCTGGCCCCTCCCCGATCAGGTCGGTGAGCGGGATCATCCGGTGGCCGAGCACGTCCAGGGCCAGGTCCTCCAGCTTGTGGCTGGGGCGCTCCGGGGCGAGCAGGGTGCTGGCGAGCATCGTGTCGCAGATGGCGCCGCCGAGCCGCACGCCGTAGCGCCGCAGCACGCCCGCGTCGAACTTCAGGTTGTGGCCGCACTTGGGCACGCGGGCATCTTCCAGCACCGGCCCCAGCACGGCCAGCACCGCCGCGGTATCGAGGTGACGCTCTGGCTCCGGCGAGCGCGTCGGCACGTAAACGCCCTGGCCCGGCTGCCAGGAGAAGCTGAGCCCGCACAGCGCCGCGTCGCGCTCCAGCCCGGTTGTCTCGGTATCGAGGCTCAACAGCGGCTGGGCGCGAAGCATGGCGGCCAGCGCCTCCAGCTCGGCCAGGGTGGTGATCGCCCGATACTCCACGGGCCCGGTGACGGCCACGGGCACCCCGGCGACCGGCAGGGACGAGCCGTTGGCCGCATCGGGCCGGCCCTGGGAGAGGCGCCGCACCTCTTCGCGGAAGCGGTTGAAGCCGAGTTCATCAAAAAGGGAGAACACCTGCTCGGCTGGGAGGGGGCGCACGCGCGCCGTCTCCAGGGCGAACGGCACGTCGGCGTCACGCTTGAGGGTGACGAGCGTGCGCGCGAGGGGCAGCGTTTCCCGTGCCTGGAGCAAGTTCTCGCGGCGCTTGCCGGGGATCTGGTCGATGGCGGCGTAGATCCCCTCCAGGGAGCCGAACCGCTGGAGGAGCTGCGCGGCGGTCTTGGGGCCGATCCCTGGCACCCCGGGAATGTTGTCCACGCTGTCACCGGTCAGCGCCAGCAGATCCACCACCTGCTCCGGGGCGATCCCTTTGGTCTCCCGCAGTGCCGCCACGTCGAGGGTGGTCTCCGTGTGGATGTCGAAGAGCGCCACGCGCTCGCAGAGGAGCTGCTCCAGGTCCTTGTCTTTGGAGACGAGGCGGATCTGCACGTCGGCGTGGGCAGGGTCGTCCAGCACGCGTTGGGTGAGGGTCGCGATCACATCATCGGCCTCCACGCCTGGGCAAGAGATCACCGGGATGCCGAAGCGTTGCACCAGTTCGAGGACGCGTGGGATCTGCGCGCAAAGGTCGTCGGGGGCGGGAGCGCGGTTGGCCTTGTAGTCGGGGTACAGCTCCTCGCGGAACGTTTTGCCCGGGGCATCGACCACCACCGCGAGATAGTCCGGCCGCTGCTGGGAGAGCAGCTTGAGGAGCATGGCGGTGAAGCCGAACACGGCGTGCGTGGGCTCGCCGGTCACCGGGCTATGCATCCCGCCACGGATGGCATAGTAGGCGCGGAAGATCTGTGCGTGTCCGTCGATGAGGTAAAGCGTTTCGGGCATGAGTTTCCTCTGAATTCAGGATGGGCGGCCGATGGATCAGGGTTCCCGCCTCGGCCAGGCGATCCCTGCCGCCAGGCCGGGAGGGAAAGCGTTCCGGGGCGGCGAACAGCCTCGCAGCACCGCCCGCATTCATCGCGCGTGCGCTGCCGGCACGTCGCCCGGCGCATGCGTCGTCCGGGTGCGCGTGTCGCCCGGGCCATCCTTTACGGCCATTCAGAACGCCATTCTTCACGGCCATCCGGGCCATCGTGGGCGATGCCATCCCAGAGGGAAACAGCAATGACCAGCAAACCGACCGATATCCAGCCGATTCACGCGACGCTGTACTTCCTGCCCGTGGCTATGCGGGTGCCGCTGAAGTTCGGCGCGGAGACGCTGACCCAGGCCACCTGCGCGCGCGTGCGCCTGCAGGTGCAAGACCGCGCCGGCCGAACGGCCGAAGGCTGGGGCGAAACCCCCCTCAGCGTCGCTTGGGTGTGGCCGAGCACCCTCTCTTTTGACGCCCGCGAGAGCGCCCTGCAGGCGTTCTGCACGGTGCTGGCGCGCGCCTGGGCCGGCTTCACGGCGGCCGGCCACCCGCTGGAGGTGGGGCACACCTTCCAGGAGAGCGTGCTGCCGAAGCTGCTGGAGGAGTTCAACCAGCAGCGCGAGGGGGCCGAGCCGATGCCCTGGCTGGCCGCGCTCGTCTGCTGCTCCGCCTTCGATATCGCCTTGCACGACGCCTACGGCGCGCTGCTGGGCCGCCCGATCTACGACACCTACACCGCCGAGTTCATGAACGCCGACCTCGCCCATTACCTCCGGCCGGCCGAGGGGATGCCGGTCTGCTTTGCCGGTCGTTACCCCGCCGATTACCTGGTGTTCCCACGCCCAAGCCGGCTGCCCGCCTGGCACCTGGTGGGCGGCAAAGACTGGATCGATCCCGCCGAGTGCGACGGCACGGAGCCAGAGGATGGCTACCCGGTGCTGCTGCGCGACTGGATCCGGCGCGACGGCCTGAAGTGCCTGAAGGTGAAGCTGCGCGGCAACGATGCCGCCTGGGACTACGACCGCCTGGTGCGCATCGGCCAGATCGCCATCGAGGAAGGCGTCGACTGGCTTACCGCCGACTTCAACTGCACCGTCACCGATCCCGCCTACGTCAACGAGATCCTCGACCGCCTGGTGTGGGAGAACCCGCGCATCTACGGGATGATCCTCTATGTGGAGCAGCCATTCCCCTACGACCTGGAGATGCACCAGATCCACGTCCACAGCGTCTCCGCGCGCAAGCCGCTCTTCATGGATGAGAGCGCGCACGATTGGCACCTGGTGAAACTGGGTCACTCTCTCGGATGGAGTGGCGTGGCGCTGAAGACGTGCAAGACGCAGACGGGCGCGCTCCTCAGCCTCTGCTGGGCGAAGGCGCACGGCATGACGTTGATGGTGCAAGACCTGACCAACCCGATGCTGGCGCAGATCCCCCACTGCCTGCTGGCTGCCCACGCCGGCACCATCATGGGCGTGGAGACCAACGCGATGCAGTTCTACCCCGATGCCTCGCTGCCGGAGGCGGCCGTTCACCCGGGCCTCTACACCCGCCGCCAGGGCTGCGTCGATCTTTCCACGCTCGCCGGCCCCGGCTTCGGCTACCGCCTGGGCGACATCCGCCGTGAACTGCCCGCGCCGGTGGGGGAATGGTAAGGGACGATCAACGAACCACTGCGCCCGCTCCGCGACAGGCGCCGGGCGCGCCACTGTGGTCTTCAGCCACGCTTGCGGCTTGTTTCGGAGGGGTGCGATGAAGAAGGCTGTGATGCTGGGCGGGGGTCGGGCCGGGGTCGTCACGGTGCCCGATCCCTGCCCGAAAGAGGACTGGGCGCTCGTCAAGGTGCACGTGGCGCCGATGTGTGCCGAGTACAAGGCGTATCAGGCCGGTGACGCCGGCGATGGCTTCGGCCACGAGGCAGCCGGCGAAGTGGTGGCCGTGGCCCAGCCCTGCGGCGTGTCGGTGGGCGACCGCGTGGTGGTGATGCCCCTTTACCCGTGTGGCCGATGCCCGCTCTGCCGTGCCGGCGAGTACATCCACTGCGAGCACCCTTACGACTTCGCGGCGTTCACCGGCGCGCCGGACGGCTGGGCGACGATGGCGCAGTACGTGCTGAAGCCGGCCTGGCTGCTGCCGAAGATCCCGGACGACCTCAGCTACGAGCACGCGGCGATGGCCTGCTGCGGCCTTGGCCCCACCTTCGGCGCTTGCGACCGGATGGCTGTCAGCACTTTCGATACGGTGCTGATCACCGGGATGGGGCCGGTGGGTTTGGGCGGGGTCATCAACGCCCGCTACCGTGGCGCCCGCGTTCTGGCGGTGGAGGCGCATCCCTGGCGTGCCGAGCGCGCCCGGCGGCTGGGGGCGGAGGCGGTGATCGACC
The DNA here is from genome assembly GCA_012512505.1 of Armatimonadota bacterium. GTDB lineage: Bacteria > Armatimonadota > JAAZEB01 > JAAZEB01 > JAAZEB01 > JAAZEB01. The sequence continues at coordinate 18,223 of JAAZEB010000263.1, forward strand.
CGCGCCGGGAGGATGCCCTGCGGCAAATCCTGGACCTCACCGGCGGCGTGGGGGTGGACAAGGCGATCGACTGTGCCGGGGTGCCGGCGGCCCATCGCCTCTGCATTGACGCCACCCGCCGCCAGGGGCAGGTGGCCTTCGTCGGCGAGTGCCTGGAGCAAACCCCGGTGCGCGTCAGCCCAGACCTGATCCGCAAGGGCCTGACGCTGCACGGCGTCTGGCACTACAACCTGGCGCGCGTGCCGGCGATCATGCAGGTGATCCGCGCCTCCCGCGCCGCGCTCGACCTCCTGATCAGCCACACGTTTCCCCTCGACCGGGTGGAGGACGCCTGGAGGCTGCAGGCTTCTGGCGAGTGTGCCAAGGTGCTGCTCAAGCCCTGGGAGTAGGCTCTCCGTTCAGGCAGCCTTGCGCGTGCCGATCACCCGGCGAAGGTCGCCGACGGCGCGGCGGAGACGAGCCGGGCGGAACAGGAAGGCCAGGTACCGCCAGGGGGAGCCGCGCAGCGGACGGATTGTCGCGATCGCCGTCGGGCCGGGTAGGAAGGTTTGCTGGATGCGGCGTAGCCGCCAGCGGAAGGGCAGGAAGGGGAATTGGCGCCCGAGAACTGCCAGGCGGTTTCCCACGAGGCCAGGACGGGGGATCGGGCTGCCCGTGCCTGCCCGGCGTCGCTCGAGCGTGGGGGCATCGGGGCAGAGCGCGGCGATCACCGTTTCCGGCACCGGCGCCTGAAGATACTCCCGCACCCACCACAGCGTGTGCCCCACCACGAGGCTTGCCCTGGCCGCCCGTGCGCGCGCGATCACCAGGTCCCAGTCCACCGCGTGCTGCTTCGTCAGCTCCGCCACGTCGCAGAAGCCATGCAGGCTCAGCGCGCCGTGCTGGAAGAAGTGCAGGGCCAGGTAGACCAGGTTGTCCTCCACCGCCAGGATGTGCGCGGGCGCGCCGGCAATCGTCACCTGCCGCGACCGTTGCCACATCGCGGCAACATCGAGCTGGAACGGGCGGTGCGGCCCGGCGAGGCACCAGTGGGCCTCAACCGGACTGGCCGCCTGGGGATGCGTGAAGCTCAAGTGGTGACCAACGCGCTCCTGCGGTGCGCGCGTGGCTGGATCGGCTTGGCGGGGGCTGTAGCCCAGGCTGGTGAGCAGCGCCTCGACGCGGGGGAGCTGCCCCGGAGGCGCCAGCACGTCCAGATCCGACATCGGGCGCAGGCCAAAGCTCCCGTAGACCAGCTCGGCGAGCGCGGCACCCTTCAGGACAACCAGCGGCTGGCCGGCTTCGGCCGCTGCCATCAGCAGAGAGCGCAGTTGGCCGCGCAACCGGAGGCCACGCAGGGCGGCGGCGTGGGCAAAGCGCTGAAGAACGGCTCGCTGCGGCTCCGGCACGGCCTGCCTGAGACCCTGCTCCTGGAGGTGGTGGTACAACAGCGGTCCAAGGCCCTGGTCACACGCGACCCGGAGAACGGCGGACCAGTCGACCCGCCCGGTGACGAGGGCGGCAAACGCCTCCCGCTCGTCCGCCGGGAGCCGAACCCGCGCGGCCAGCAGCAGCAGGCGGGCCTCGGCGGTAAGCTCCGGCCGGGCAGCGGAGACAGGGTGGCAGCCTGCCCAGAGGCGGAGGAAGGCGCGCAGAGGGAGAGCGGCCGCTATTCTCCCGGCCCGGCGCAGAACCCGAGCCGGGATGCGTTTGCTTCGCCGCAGGCCGCGGGGCGCCAGCCGCCCCAAGGCACCGTAGAACAGTGACTGCCAGCGTGAGAGCACGGCTGCCCCCACGGCCAGCCAGGCGGAGCCGCGGCCGTCCAGCCGCACGACGCGACCGCCACGGTGGATGGCGACAACCCTGGCGATCACCTGGTTGGAGAGGATCGGGGCATCACAGGCGCGAGCGCGGTCGCCCTTCGTGATCAGTTGGCGCGGGGCATCCGGGCGGCCCCGATGCATTGCCACGATGCGGTGGGCGATGCTGACGCCGCCAGCCCGGAACACCACCACGTCGCCGAGGCGCAGCGCGCGCGGGAGCAGCTCCACTTCGAGGCGATCCCCCGGCTGGAGCAGGGGCATCATGCTGCCGCCGGTGACCGGAAGCGTGGCGGCGGGCTCTGCCCCGGTGTCCGGCGCGGGGGGTGCCTGCAACTCCATCGTCTGTCGTGTTGCCTTTCTGAACCCGGCGTCTGCCTCAGTAGATGCGAACGTGCGTTGCGGTGTAGTAGCCGTCGGCCCGCACCGTCCGCACGTGCCCGTCGGCGAAGAGCAGGTTGGCATTCCGACGGTGCCAGGCAGCGGCATCCACAAACACGTTGATCTCGGCTGGTCGCGGCAGCGACGGCACCGAGACATGACTGAGCGCCAGCTCCGTGCGGTAGATGTAGCTGGTGCCGAAGCTCTCGAACACCGAGGTGCAGTTGGGCGTATAGCGCCACCCGATGTCGCCGGGGCAGTGCCACACGCGCGGCTCGCCGGACAGGTAAGGGAGCAGCACCTGGTCGATGTTGGTGTTGGTCGGGTGTGCCGCGATCAGGCGCAGCACCTGCTCGTGGTACGACTCACCGGTCCACGGGTTGTAAGCGTTGCGCCACTGGTTAGGGTTCAGGCGGTCAGTGGGATCCAGCCCATAGGGAAAGAGGCAGTCGTAGTCCTCGTGGTAGAGCTGGATCGCCTGCCCAAGCTGGCGCAGGTTGGAGGTGCAGGTGGCCTGCCGGGCGCTGTGCCGGGCGGAGGCCAGCACCGGCAGCAGCATCGCCGCCAGTAGGCTGAGGATGGCCACCACCACCAGCAGCTCGATCAGTGTAAACCCTGCTCGGCCGCTGCCACTCCCCTTGGCCCAGCCAGTCCGTGCCCTCATCTCCCCATGCGGATCTCCGCCCGGCACACCCGGCGCCGCCTGCCCTATGGCCGGCAGCGCCGCAACCGCCGCGGCTAGAGTTGCTCTAGCATCTCCAGAACATCCGTGTCCATCGTGTCGAAGCTGAACCCTGTCCAGCACGCCCGGACCGGCCCCAGCCGCTGCAGCAGTTCTTCCTCCGAGTAGAGGATGACCTGCGGTGGGGTATAAGGCAACCGTTCCTCCACCGGCTCCGCCGTGGGGGTATTGGCACTGGGGTGTCTGTTGTCTGTCATCAGGATGCTCCTTCCTCAGCACACGAATGGCCCGCGAAGGGGCGTGACTTCTGTTCATTCCGATTGGGTGCCCGGCTGGCTGGCGTTGCCCGCGGCGGCGGGCCAGCGCAGGCGAAGCGCGGGATCGCCCAGCAAGACGTAGGTCTCTACTGGATCCCAGCGCTCCCAGCTCCGTGAGGTGATGAAGACCCGCCGCGCCTCGCGGAAGGCGACGCCGATCGGGGTTTCCCGGTGCTCCAGCAGGTAGGGCACCAGTTCCCGCGCTAGGTCGAGCCCGCCCATCCGCGATGGCGAGATGCAGGCAATGGCCCCACCCTGGGCCGAGAGCAGCAGGCTTTCGGCCAGGCAGTGTGTGCCCGGGGTGTCTGGCCGGTCGAACCACCCGGTGAAGCAGGTGATATCGATGCACAGCGGCGGCAGGGCAGACGCCGGTGCCTTCTGCAGGTCGCGCGCTTCCAGCACCTTTTGCCCCGCCCAGTAGCGGTCGCCGCCGTGCCCATGGTAGACCAGCAGAACACCCCCCTCCTTCAAAAAGCGCTGCACCCGGGGGGTGAACGTTTGGCGAACCAATCGCGTGCGCTCGTTATTGGGCAGCTTGGGGTCTACCGTCCGCAGCGCCAGGACTTCTGCTTCCACCTGCGCCTGGCGGCACTGCTCGGCCAGGCGTTCGATGCTGCGCTCGAAAAGACCCACCGTCGTGTTGTTGGTCTCGTGGTCGGCCACCAGGAGGGCACGCGCCGGGCCCGCCGGGGGTTCGCCCTGCTCGTAGCGCAGGATCTTGGCGACCACGGCGGCCGTCTCCTCCGGGGTGCGCACCGGCAGCCGTCCCACCGCCAGCTCTGGCTGGTGGTCGTCATCCACGCAGCCGAAGTACCAGTCGGTCGCCGGGGGGATGTTGCCCGAGACCGGCGCCAGGTAGGAGGGCACCAGGTTGGGCACGCCCGTCTTCCGATAGTCGCGGTAATCGTAGTTGGCGTCGCCCACCAGCAGCAGGAAGCCGGGCGCCGGCTTTTGCCACCGCTGGGAGGCATAGCGCACGAAGGTCCGGATGGCCGCCGGGGTAAACACCCCCTCGCCGAACTCGTCGTAGATCTCGCTGACGGGGGCCACGTAGACGCGCATCCCCTGCTGACGGCGCCACTCCAGCAGCGGCTGCAGTGCCGGGATCAGCGCGTCCGCCGCAACCACCAGGTAATCGGCCCCCAGCGCGGGGTCGCGCAGCCCGGAAGGCTCGTCTTTCCGCACCCAGAGGGGGGAGTATGGTTCGCGGCTGGCCAGGATGCGGCGTCCGGCCCCGGGCGCGAGCAGGGTCAGCGCCTGCTGCCGTGTCACCCCTGTCAGGCGCACTGGCGCGAGCGGCTGGCTGACATCCAGCAGGATCGGCTGGGGTCCGAGGCCGGCGATGGCGTAGGTCGCCTGCCGGTTTGCCCCTTTTGGGGTGCGGAGTTCGAGCTGGCTTCCGGTCAGCGTCAGTTGACGCGGGTAGGTGAGCTCCACCCAGTCCAGGAAGACCTGGTCTACCTCGCCGGCAGCGGTGTCTCCCGGGCACTCAATGGCAAGGGTGTTCTGCCCCGCCCGGATCGCACCCGCCGGGAGGTCTGCGGTGATGCGGTGCTCTACCTGGCCGTCCCAGGTGGCGTCCTCCAGCAGCCGTCCATTCCAGAACACACGGGTGTGGTGGTCTGGGTTGGCGGTGAAGGAGAGCGTGTTGCCAAACAGCGAGACCACCAAGCGGCCGGCCGCGTTGGCGGCGGGCTGCGGTGGTGTGATGGTGAACTCCTGGCGCTGCTTGGCGGGGACCAGGCGCCAGAACCAGTGTGGCACCTTTTCCGGTTGGGCGGCATAGAACAGCTTGCCGTAGGTGCGGTTCTCCTCGAAGCGGACGGTGGTCGACACGGCGCGCGCCGCACGGCCGTTCCCTTTGGGGGGAGCGGCCGTGCGAGAGGCAATGCGCCGACCTGGCGGACCCCCGTAGGCCAGCCAGTAGACGTTTGTGTCGGTGTACTCGGTATCCAGGCCCTCGCCATAGAAGAGGAGCGCGTCGCCAGGATCAAAGCGTCCGTCGGCCGCTCCCGTCACCAGGAGGGCCACCGGACGCCCGCCGCAGCCAGCGCGGATCGTGCGCGGGTTGACCTTCGCCAGCGGCAGGCCCGCCGCCGCCAGCTCGGCGCCCGTTACCCGGTAAAGCCCGGTGCGGTTCACCCCGATCTTCCAGTGGCCGTCGGCGTGCGCGCCGGCCGCGGACAGCAGCAGCCCTACTGCTCCGACGATCCATCCGGTTCGCGTTGCCATTCTGGTCACGTCTACTCCTGCTTCCTGGTTGCTTGGGTTACTTCCCGCGTTTCCCCCGGGAACTGGCGGCCGGTGCCGAGACAGAGACCGGCGCCAGGCGCTGCACCCGGCCCGAGGTGTGCCGCACTTCCAGGCAGTAATACTGCCCTGCCCGGCCCCGCGCGCCGCCGTCCACAAAGCGGCAGGTACGCGACCCGGGGGGAATCAGCCGGGGGGTGACCCGGGTGAACGGACCCTCCAGGCGGGCCGCGCGCAGCACATGGTAGCCGGCGACATCGCTGCCTTCCTCGGGCGTCCACTCGACGGTTACCTTGCCGGAGGGCGCCCGGGTGGCACGCAGACGCCCCACCGCGGCCGCCAGGGGTTCCCCAACGGCGAAGGCGTTCTTCAGTTCGCCCGAGTCATTCGTGCCCGGGTAATCGACGACGATGTTGTAGATGCCCTCCGTTTTGCCTAGGAGGTCAAACGTGCCGGTGATCTGGGTGTTGTCCGGCGACACGGTGACGTTGGTGGCAGTGATCTTGGAAGACTCGTCCCCCTCCAGATACATGTGCAGGGTTGCGCCCTCGTAGAAGTGGGCGCCGGTCACGGTGACATCCTGCGGTCCGGTGTTCGGGGCGGCCTGGGGAACCACTTTCTCGATCTGAGGCCGGAACACCAAGCGTACGACCGGTTGCAGGTTGGTTCCCTCTGGCCCGGGCCAGCCCCCGCCTTCCTCCATGACAGTGGCATAGAGGGTCCGCTCCGTGCCCAGGCCTGAGGCCGCGCAGGTGGCTGCGGGTGTGCTAGTGGTGTTGTTCTCCAAGGCGAACCCGATCAGCAGGTTTCTCACACCATCATACGTGAACGGCGTGGTGAAGTCGAAGCGGAGCCAGCCCGTTTGGCTCACGGATATATTCCCTGAGTAGACCAGCGGCCATGGATCCCCTGTATCATCATCTGGCCAGATGGGCACATTCATCTCCGTATGGTCCATCTGTATCTCAAACTGCCCGCTCAATGGCGCCGGGAGTTCGGTCACGTTCAGCTCCAGGGCGACGATCTCGCCCCCCCTGCCGATCTCATTCTGGAGATAGACAGACAGGGTGCGGGCTGCGGAAACCGCCGTGTTGAGGGGGTACTCCCAAGTTGTCGGGGTACCGCTTTCGCCGATCACCTTCCCTTGCGCGGCGGCGGGGCGAGTGCCAGCGCAGAGGAGGGCGCCCAGGGCCAGGAGCAGGATCCCGGTCAGGCGGCGGCCAGGCGCGCGGCGCGCCACGGGAGCGCACCGGAGGAATGCGCGTCCGGCGGGCCGGACGCAACCTTGTGGCAGGAACAGGTGCATCGGTGGAACCTCCTTCTTCACTCGCCACTGCCGGCAGAGCGCAAGCGCCGCGCGCCGGCAGCGGCCGGTACCATTGCGGTGCCCGGCAGGTAGACCCGGCCTTCGAGGGTGGCCGGGCTCCTTCCCACCCGGCTGGCCCCCGCCGGGAGCATCGCGCGGACGCGGTGCCTCCCCCGGCCGTTCCTGGTAGCGTCCTTCCACTGCCAACCGTTGGCGAGCCCGCGGGGATGGTGATCCAGGCTCGCGGCAAAGGGGAGTGTGCTGCCGCGAAGCAAGACCACCGGGCGGTCGGCCGTGTTGGCGACTAGCTTCGGCAACAAGCGAGCGGACTCCTCGCGCTCCTTGTGCATGCACCAATAACAGAATCGACCGGGTCTCCGTTCCGGTTGGGTGCCGCCGCGGGTCGCGGACCGGGTTACGCCTGCTCCTGCTTCCTGGTTGCTTGGGCTACTTTCTGCGTTTCCCACGGGAACTGGCGGCCGGTGCCGAGACAGAGACCGGCGCCAGACGCTGCACCCGGCCCGAGGTGTGCCGCACCTCCAGGCAGTAGTACTGCCCCGCCCGGCCCCGCGCGCCGCCGTCCACTAAGCGGCAGGTACGCGACCCGGGGGGAATCAGCCGGGGGGTGACCCGGGGGAACGGACCCTCCAGGCGGGCCGCGCGCAGCACATGGTAGCCGGCGACATCGCTGCCTTCCTCGGGCGTCCACTCGACGGTCACCTTGCCGGAGGGCGCCCGGGTGGCACGTAGGCGCCCCACTGCGGCCGCCAGAGGCACGCCCCCGTCCTCCACAACGAGCCGACCGGGTTGCTCATCCGAAAGGCCGTCCGGATTGGTGATGAGCACCCCGTAGAATCCCAGCGGTGCTCCGGTGAGGTTGAAGGTGCCGGTGATCTGGTGATCTTCCGTCACGGAGACGTTGGTGGCGGTGATCCGGCCCTCCGGCCGCGTCAGCTTCAGGGTGGCGCCCGCGTGGATGTGGGTGCCGGATACCGTAATCGTCGCCGGCGCGTCGTTCTTCACGGTGGCTGGGCTGGCGCCACCCACGTGAGGCCCGACTAGCAGCCGCACGTTCGGTCGTTCATCAGCGGGACCAGGCGCTGGGAGGGGGTTCCCTGACACCACGACTTGGGACGTGAGGGAGCGTGTCTCTTCTGTTGTTGATGGAAGGGACGACCGGCACAGACCAGCGAGCACGCGCTGCAGGCTGGAGAGACTGAACTCCACCAGCAGGTTGCGGGTGCCGTCGTAGGCAAACGGCTCATCGAACACGAATCGGCGCCAGCCTGTCGTGCCGGCTGGCTCACTCTCTCGGTAGTAGACTTGCACCCAATCCCCATCCATCCAGGGGCGCGGCTTCCCCCCTCCCGGGTCAGGTGGAACGATAGATTGCTCGGTATGCGCCATTCGGATCGTCCAGTGATCGAGCGCTCGGGATGGCGCCCGGGACACATCCAGGTCCAGGGCGAGGATGCTCCCGCGAGTGCCGACCTCTGTCGCCAGGTAGATGGTCTGGCAGCGAGCCGCGAACGCTTGGGTGTTGAGGGGGAAAGCCCATGGCGACTCGCCGGTACCAATCGACTGCTCGTGGGCGCTGGCGGGTGGGGCGCCGGCGCCGAGGAGGGTGAGCAAGGCCAGGGGCAGTGCCCCGGCATGCCGGTAGTCTGGCGCGCGGCGTGCGTGGTGGGCACACCGGCGGAGGGCGCGTCCGGCAAGCCGGACGCGGGCGGGCAGCAGGAACAGGTGCATCGGTGGAACCTCCCTCGTTCGTCACCGGTGTCCGAGGATGACGAATGCGGCGCGTTGGCACCGGCCGGCACTGTCTCAGTACTCGGAAGGCAGGGTGGTGCCGCGGCCGCGGCAAAGCGAGTCCACCAGCGCGACGGTAGCGGCCAGTGGCCCGGGCCGCAGGCTTATGGGCACCGTGTCCTGCAGAACTGCTCCTAGCTCCTTGAGAAAGGGGAATAACCCCCCTTGCGGGGTGTTGCCGCCGGGCCGGTTCAGGGCGGCGGCGGCGAGCGACAGCCAGGCGGCCGACGGCGCTATTGCCTCGGCGCGTGGCGGCGCCTCAAAGCTGGGCCGCGCGGTCGGCGCAGTGTCGGTGCCCAGCAGCAAGACGTTCTCCTGCTGGCACGCCTGCGCCCAACGCCGCAGCGGCCCAGGTGAGAGAACTCGCTCCCAGGAGAGCGTCACGAATCCCTCGCTGGCGGCTACCCGAGCCCCGGCCAACTCGGGGTCGGTGGCGAGCCTCCGCGTGAGGGCCGGGGTCAGGTGGCTCACGGCCACGCGGCTCGGCTCGGTCTGTGCACTGGTCGGCAAGATGAACACGTGCCGAATCGGCACCTTCAAGTGCGCGATCTCCGGCTGCCAGCAGAAGCGCGTCTCCTCCCCCGCGAGCGACCAGGGCTGAGACCGCTCCCGCAGCTCCGGCAGCAGGCACAGCGTCTGTGGGCGGATGAGCACCCCCCGGGGGAACGACTCCAGGAGGCCGGTGGTCCGGTCGATCGCGGCCACCTCATCCGACAGCCACTGGTAGCCCTGTCGCGAGAGGGCCAGCGCCAGGGTAGTCTTGCCGGCGCCGCTCTCGCCCACGATCAGCACGCCGCCATGCGGGCCGGCCAACGCCGCCGCGTGCAGCAGCCAGTGGGTGCTGACGCGAGTCACGATCTCGGTGAAGATCAACTCCTCCGCCAGCGTCTCTCCTGCCCCCGGCGCGGCCAGTTGGCGGGTGCTGCCGCAGCTGATGGCGCGCACGCCCGCCGCCGCCGAGACCTGCAGCCGCAGCGGTGCCGCGGCCGATACCGGCACCAGCGCCGGCCGGTAAAGATACGCGAGCGCCTCCCACAGCCGGTCGCTGTCGCACTCAACCACCGCCTCGGAATCGAGAAATCGCAGACCAAGGGAGGGCACGGCGTCAGGACTCCCTCGCCACCGGCGACGCCTGCCGGCGCTCCTCGGCCCAGCCGAACAACGTCTGCGCGTAGTACTCCCGGCGGACGGCGCAGAGGTCATCGTGCTGCCACCAGTCTGCCTGGTGCAGCCAGGCCAGGCCGGGGCAGGACGCGCGACAGTAGCGGCGCCACTCACAGGCCCGGCATTCGGCGATGCGCTCTACTCGGGCGGGCACCAGCGCCCGCAGTTGCCGGGCCGCCGGCGAGGCGAGCGCCGCCGCCAACCCCTCGGCCTCCGTGTTGCCGAGGCGGTAGCGGGCATCCGCCAACAGGATGCAGGGGTAAACGCTGCCATCCACATCGATGAGCGCGCACTCCCCGGCTTCCAGCGGGCAGGTGGTCTCCCGGGGATCGCCACAGCCCGCCACGACGATCCGCTCGTGGTGCGCGCGCAGCAGCGGGCGCAGGGCGCGCACCAGGGCCACGCGCTCCTCGGCGAAAGTTGAGAGTTGCTCCCAGTTTCCGACCGCGCAGCCGCGGGGCGCCAGCCAGATCAGGTAGAGGCGGCCGACCCCGAGGGTGAACGCCTGCTGGGCCAGCGTGCTGATATGCGCCAGGTTGTGGCGGTTGACGCAGGTGCTCCACGTCATGCGCGGCACAACGCCGCGATCCAGCAGGCGCTGGATTCCCGCCATCGTTCGGGCGTAGGCGCCCGGCCCCCTCAAGGCGTCGTGGGTCTCCGCGTCTGGTCCATCCAGGCTCACCTGAACATGCACCCCGGCGTCGGCGAGGAAGTCGGCCGCTTCCTCACTGACCAGGGTGCCGTTGGTCACCACCGTCACCTCAAACCGCGCGGTGGCCGCGCTCACGATCGAGCGCCACTGCGGGTGGGTGAGGATCTCGCCGCCCGTCAGGACGACCGACACGGCCCCCGCGGCCTGACACTGGTCGAGGCGTGCCTGGAGGACGGGGAAGGGAACCGGCCGCCCTTGCAGCACCCCTTCGGAGGCGGGCGACTGGAAGCAGTGCCGGCAGGTGAGGTTGCAGCCGGCGGTGGTGTGAAGGGTGACGCGCAGCCGGACGGCGGTCTCCTCGCGCGGGCGGCACTCCGGCGCGGGGGTGGGCCGCTCGTCCAGCAGCAAGCCGGCCCGCTGCAGTTGCTGGAGGTAGCGGGAGACATCTTGCTCCGCGCGCTGCACCGTCACGGCATAGCGCCGGGCCAGGTCGCGCGCCAGATCACGCCAGCTCACCTCCCCGGTGCAGCTTTGGGCCAGGCGGCAGCCGAGCGCATCGACCACGCACCAGGTGCCCCGGGCCGGGCTGAGGAGCAGAAAGAGGTCTCCCTGCTGCTGGATGGTGGTATCAGGCAGCAAGCGCGGGTGTTCAGGGAGCATTGGGGGGCCCTCCTCCAGGGCCGCCATCAACCAGGAGACCGGCCGCGTGGAGGCTGGCGACCGTTGCGGCCACCTGCGCCTCGATGTGCGGCTCCGCCGCGGTGTCGAAGCGGGCGCGCACGGCGGCGCTGATGTCGGCCACGCTCCGCGTGCCATCGCACTGCTGCCAGATGAAGTGGGCCGTGCGATTGAGGACCCCTACCTGACCGCTGGTCTGGTGGTAAAGGAGAACTTCGTGGCCGAGTGACTGTTCCTGGACGGTGGATTCCCGCAGGGGAAGGGATGGCGAAGTTGGGTTCTTGGGCATCGGCGTCATGTCCATCGTTGCGAACACAAGGCGTTAGCAGACAGACGCGACCTTTGGTAGGTAGGCCGCGGGAAACATCCCACGCGCGAGGCAGGAGACCATTGTGCCTCAGCACTGCGCCTGGGTGCACCTGGCCGGGGGATGCCTCTAGCTCCTGCCGCCGCCGCGTGTTGGCAGCAACCGCCAACGTCTCACCCACCCACTTCGCGGTAAGCTTCCGACTCTCCTGTGGCTGCCTCTGTGAATTTGCTGCCTTGATGGCGAGGTTTTGCCTTGGGGCGCGGGAGTGCGCCCTGCAGAAGGCAGGCCGGGACGGAGAACGGCCCCTACGCAGCCGGGTGCGGTGAGCGTGAAGGCGCCCCTCCGTTCGCGCTTGCCAGTGGCCCGCCGTACTTCCATTCCTGAGCATTCATCCCCGTTTGCAGGGGCTTCACCGGGGCGAGGAGTGCCGAGCCGTTGGCGCGAAAGGGGAGCCATGTTTCAAAACACTGCGACACGCGCGGCGCTGGCCGCCGTCATCACCTGCTTGCTGGGCATCGTGGGGCCTACCGGCGCCCAGGACGACCCGGAGGTTGTCCTCGGGCCGTTCGAGGAAGTGGCCGTCGTCGAGGACTTCCCCGCCGACCGGCAGGCGCACTGGAAACCGAGCGCCGGGAGCAACGTGGTTTACGCCGTCGAGGCCGGATGCGAGCTGCCGGGGGTGGCCGCCACCCTGCTGCGGCTGCACCCCCGCCAGCAAAACCGCTCCGATTCCGAGCCGAGCCACAACTGGTTTCAGATCGCCCGCGACGATCTCCCGGCGGGGGCGGTGCCGGCGGGCATTGATGGCTTTCGCTTCCTGCTGGCCTCCCATGCCGAGGCGCAGTGGTGGATCCAGGTGAACCTCACCACCCGCGACGGCCAGACCTTCTCCACGCTGCTGGCCGACCACAGCTTCCCGGCCGGCCGCATCGTCGAGTACACCGTGCCACTGGCCGAGTTCCGCTCGGAGCAGCAGGAGAGCCTGACGGCGGAGCGGGCGCGCGGCCTCCGCGGCATCGCCTTCACCCTGAGCACGCCGGGCACCGCGCTTTATATCGACCGCGTCTCCGTCTACCGGCAGGCCCGGCTCTCCGCCTGGCTCGACCTCACTACCTCCCGCCCGCAAACCAACCTCTTCCAGCGCACCGACCCGGTGGCGCTCACCTTCCGCGTGGGGGGCACGCCTCCGGCCGCGGCCCGCGGCTTCCGCGTCGAAGTGCGCGACTTCTGGGCGAAGGTGGTCCAGCGCCATACCGTGCGCCTGACCAACGCGCGTGAGTACACCCTGGACGCCACCCCCAAGACGCACGGCTACTACGAAGTGCGCGCCTTCTGGACCGACGCGGCCGGGAAGGACCTGCAGCCGCACTCGTGCCTGCGCGCCGAGGGAACCGTTCCGGCCGGAACCGGCACCTTCTCGGTGGTGCCGGGCACGGTGGCGGAGAACGTGGCCCGGTTCAAGCGTCTTGGCGCCCGCGCCTTCTTCGGCCTCCATGGTGACTTCCTCGGCCTGGCCGACCACGTGGGCCTCGCCTGGCGGTTCGACTACCTCGGCTGGCGCTGGATCGAGCCCGAGCGACCCGACCGCTCGGCTGGCCCGGCGACCTGGGCGCGTGACCTGGTGAAGAACGCCCCGGAGCCAGACTACCGCTTCCACATCCTGCCGTTTCGCGGCAACCTGCGCAGCGAGATCCCCGCCTGGGCGTTGCGGCAAGGCGACGAAGCGCCCCCCTTCGCCGACTGGGAAGATTACCTGGCGATGCTGCGCGACTACGTGCGGGCGGAGAAACAGCTTTACCCCCACATGAAGCCACGCCTCTACGGCGGCGCCTGGGAAGTGAACCTGAACATGCCGCCCTACGCGAGCCAGCCGCCGGAGTTCACTCCTGCCCAGGTGGTGGAGCTTTTCCGGCGCACCCGCGCCGTGGTGAAGGCGGAGGATCCCGACGGGTGGGTGCTGGGTCCCTGCCCCTCGGTGATCGACCTGGAATGGTTCGAGCGGCTGTTCCAGGCCGGGGTGCTGCGCTACCTGGATGGCATCGAGACCCACGGCTACTGCGAGCGCGTCTTTACCCCGGAGGAGAACGACTTCCCCGGCAAGCTGGCGCGGCTGCGGGCGCTGATGCGGCGCTATGGCGGCCGGGTGCTGCCGATCTACTGCACCGAGGCGGGCCACCCCGGCATCCTCGGCGCCCAGATCACCCACCACTCCCAGGCGCAGCGGATGGTCCGCACCGCCATCATCCTGAAGGGCGAGGGCGTGCGCGTCTTCCTCCCCTTCTACGGCATTGACTACGCCCGCGCGGGCTACTGGGGCTTCTGCTTCAACAAAGAGGTGGATCCCCCGGCCGGCCCGTGGTCCACGAAGCGCATCAGCCCCAAGCCGATGGTGAACGCCGTCGCCGCCTGCGTGCGGCTGCTGGAGGGTGCCGCCCCCAAAGCGCGCTTGCGCACCCTGGGAGACGACGTGTGGGCCTACACCTTCACCCGCGATGGCACCACTATCACCGCCGTGTGGACCCCTGGCAAAGCCAGGACGGTGCGGCTTCCGGTTGGCAAGGCGCCCTCGGTGGAAGTGGTGAACCTGATCGGCCACTCGCGCCGGGTGAAGGCCAGCGGCGGCGCCATCCGCCTGCCGATTGACGGCTCGCCGCAGTACGTCTGCTACCGGTAGTCGGTCACTCTGCTTCTGAGCAGAGCAGTCAGGCAGAACGGGGCGACCGGGCGCGCCGCCCCGCTCGGTGCGGTGGCTGCCGGTCAGATCACTTCTAGGTAGTCCTTGTCCGGCAAGGGCGGGAAGGGCGCCGTCGGCAGCGTCTGGTACCAGTAGGCCACGGAGGCGATGTCGTCTTGCAGCGGCAGGTAGCGGCCGCCGCTGCGCCACCCGAGAGCCTGGATCGTCACCCGCAGGTCTTGCTCGAAGCGGATCGGGTCCATGATGTGCCAGCGGTAGAGCCCAAAGCGCTGCTGCGACTGGTAGAGGCCATCCGGGCGGATCACCTGTGGCAGGCCGGAGTAGGGCGTGGTGAACTCGCGGTAGCCCCCGTTCTCCTTGCCTACGTCGAAGTTGTAGGAGCCGCAGAAATAATCCTCGGTGCCGGTGCCGCAGATGGTGGGGAAGTCGCGGTCGCCATCCAGGTAGAACTTGATCTCGCCCTCGCCCCACCAGCCGGTGTTGTTCACGCCCCAGGCCAGGTAAGTGCCCACGTACTGCCCCTGGCCGCGCACGCCATCGAGAATAGAGTACACCTCTTTATAGGGGAGCGGATTGGTGCGGCGGAACTGCGCGTGGAAGTAAGCGCAATCGTCGGGCACCTCGGTGAGCGTGTAGTCCACCTGGTAGTAGAGCGTCATCGGTTCCGTCGCGATGTTAGTCATCGTCATGCGGCAGCGCTTGCGGAACGGCATCTCCCAATAGCAGTTGAAGGCGCTGCCGGGGTTGACACACACTGCCAGTGAGGAGATCTGGGCGTACTTCCCCCAGCCGCAGGCAAAGAAATCGCCAACAGGGCACTCCACGGAGGGTACTTCCTGGTCATCCCAGTAAAGGCGCAGGATGCTGAAGCGCCAGGGGCCGGTGGGGGTGAGCCAGATGTGCTGGATGGCACCGGGGCCGGTGATGTCCGCCATGGTGAAGGTCTCGCCCGGCTCGATGCGCACCGAGGGGGAGACCTTCCAGCCCTGCCCCAGTTCCCGGGCGCAGGCGGCGCCGGTGCCCTCGGTGGCCCGGCCGCCCTGGCCCTTCTCCCCACTGAAGTTCTCCGGGCTGATCGAGCGCGTCTTCGCGCGGGACAGCCGCGACAGGTTGCCCAGGTTCATGCCAAGTCCATTGAACGCCATGTGTGCCTCCTCAAACGGACGCAGAGGGGACGCGCCCCCTCCACCCGGCCGCGAAGGGCCGCGAACGCCCGGACCGGCCGCCAGAAGGGCATCATTCCGGTCCATCAGCGCGCCCCCATGTACTCTTCGGCCGTGCTGCTAACGCACGTCCCACGCGAACAGGTGTGCCTGCTCGGCACCCCAAGTCTGCTCCGGCACGAAGCGCAG